>NZ_VFUI01000037.1:0-24717 GCF_006440535.1 Mesorhizobium sp. B2-5-13
TCCGCTTCACCGCCATCGCAAATCCCTCCGAGCAATAATCGAAGTGAATCACAATGCCAGAATTGCGCAACAGGCCCTCTTGGGGGGAGACCGAACTTCACGGCGGCCTTCGCGAATATCGGACGTTGAAAGAATAGCGCGGCAGGCGAAATTGCCGATCTCCCCACTAGAGGGGGAGATGTCCGGCAGGACAGAGGGGGGCGCCGTAGGGCGCTACGTTTGCACCATTCGCGATTTTTCACTTGGTCTCAATCGTCAATCGCCGGCGTCAGTTCCAGCTCGGCCGGCGACAGCCCCTGCTGCAACTGGCTCAAGCGGAATTCGTCGACCCAGTAGGCCTCGCCGTCGACCAGCACGCGCGCACTGTAGGTGCCATCGGAGAAACGCTGCGCGGTAATGTAGACCTTGTGGCGGTCGAGCGCCTTGCGCACCGCGGCGCGCTTGGAGTTCTGGCTGTTCACGGCAGTGGACATGCGCTTCGCCCTCGGTCGCCTGACACGGAACCCGGCCGCTCTTGGCGGCTCGGCGACTGCCCCCAAGGATGGCGGAGACGCGCGGCCCTGTCAATTTCGCGGGCGTCCTTCAGGTCTTCAACCGCCGCAAACGGCGCATCACGCCCTGTACGGCCTTGTAAAGTCCCGGCTTGGTGCGCACGAAAGCCTCGGCCCGCCTGCGGAACTCGATGACGGCATTGGCCACGCTGCCCCGCATCGTGAACCCATGGCAGAGTTCGACCAATTCCGAGCCCTTTGCGCCCATATGTTCCTTGTAGCCCTGGTTGCCGACGGACAGGTCGAAATACCCAAAGCCCTGTTCGCGCCCCCAGCCGATTAACCTGCCCATGATTGTAAGCCCTGGTGAGACATTGGGCGCGACGCTCTGGTCCATCGCTATCAGGAGAGCGTGAACGGTCCCTTGATGAACCAGCAGATATTGAACCGCGATCAGCGCCTCGCCGACGCGCAGCCCGAAAAGCCGCACGGAACCATCCGACAGGCCCTGAATGGCCGCGCTCCGGTAGAAATCGACGATCTTCTCCTGCGTCAGCAAGTCGAAGCGACCAAGCTCGCGAAAGCGATCGAGCCGCATCCGCACCAATTCGCCGAAGATACGCTCAACCTCGGCCGGCGCGTCGGCCTCGATCAGTTCCACGCTGCCAAGCCGTTCGAGGCGACGCCAGTCCTTGCCGAATTCCTTGACGAAGGATGGCCTGCAATGACGCTTGAGGACTGTTTCCGGGTCGCCGTCGATGGCGAGGCCGAAGGCGGTCTGGATGGAATCGCGCGTGTCCGGGAGCAAGGCCAGCGGATTGGCGACGCCGTGGATCTGTCGCGGAATTCCCACAATGTGGACGCGGTCCGACGGCGGCAGCGCCGAGCGGACCGCCGCCCACGCAGCCTGCGCGGATTGCCTGGTCCACGGGGTGGCATCGGCCAGCAGCGGCGCCGCGTAGTCGCAGACGCCACCGCTCAACCATTCGACCACCCAATGGTGGAACGCCCTACGCCGCATCAGCGGCACCAGCATTCTGGGTTCGCCGGTCGCGGCGTCGCCCACCTCCACGATGAGGAGTTCCGCGCTTTCCGGCAACAGCCGCGCCACGATCCCTTCTGCCCAGGCGAAATTCTGGTGGCCGGTGCACATGCCATCCGCCTGGAGGCGCAGCCAGAGCGGCCTGACCGCTTCCAGGCTGGTATGCAGTTTCGCCGTATAGGTGCCGTTCGCCGCGATCGCGGCGGGATGCCGAACCTGCCCGCCGGGAAAGTCCGTCACCGCAGCAATTTGCACTGCCTGGCCTGACACATCTCTCTCCTATCGTCTTGCCGCGGCGAACGAAACCGCCCGCCGCCACGAGCCCAGCCGGCTGTCGTGCTGCTGGTCCGGGTGTTCGATGTTCCACATTCGGTGATGCACGAAGTACCATGATGCCACGAGCACGAAGATCTCGGAGACCGCGGAACCCGCCAGCGACCAGGGCGGAGACGCGACCGCCAGCAGGATCGCGATCAACGCCAGTCCGACAATGGCGCCGCCCAAGGTGATGAACGCCACGATGCGGAAGTCACCCAGTATCTCAAGCACGATGCGGGGCATGATGTAGAGCATGATCGGGACGAAATTCGCGATCACGAAAAGCCCGATGAATCCCACCGAGGCATCCTGGAGAGCCTGGGATTTTATCATCGGCAAGACAAACATGATGGCGCATCCATAGGCCACCGCGCCGAGCCCCATGACGACAGCCCACAGCTTTGCCTGCGCCCAGACACGGCGCGTTTCGTTGCTGCGCATCAGCTTGGCCAGTTCCGGCTGCGTCATGTTCACGAAGGCGAGGCTGATGATGCGCAGCGGCGCGAACAGCACGAGCACCGCCGCCAGCGGCGCATAGGCGGCCGGTCCGGCAATGCCCGCGACCAGCAGCGCCAGGCATTGGCCCTGGATGTTGGCGGTGGTGGCGCTGAAAGCCGACCAGCAGAGCTGCGACCAGAGCTTTGCATAGCGCCGCCGCGTCGGCATGCGGAAGCTGATGCGCATCGTGCGGCGCGCCAGCCGAACCAGGACGAAGATGCCAAACAGGTTGGCCGCCCCAAGTGCATAGAACACGCTCTGCAGCGCATCCCTGGCCAGCCAGATCGCAAGGCCGGCCATGATGGTGCCGGCGATCGTGAAGGCAGCATCGCTGATGGAGACGATCACCTGCTGGCGGCGTGCGAAGAAGGCCGTGCGCATGTGGCTGCGCAGCGACCATGCGCCGACGAACCAGCCGGCGGCAATTCCGCTGGGATCGCCCAAAAGACGCATCACGATCGCCGTGCCGATGGCCATCAGCAACGCAACGACCAGCGCCGCCGTCCCGAAGGCCACGTCATAGGCATTGACGCCGGCGCTGTTGGTGCTCTTGCTCATCCATATCGAGGCGGGAACGGCGGTGAGCGACCTGATGTAGGACAGGCCGACGCCGCCCATCACCATGCCGATGGCGAAGAGACCGTAGCCTTGCGCCGACAGCATGTGCAGCAGCGCGATGTTGAGGGCAAAGTGGAAGCCGCTCTGCATCGCCTCGCCGCCGATCATCAGCACGAGGCGCCGCACCAGATGGCCAGGCAGTTTCACGGCCGTGTCTCCGCCTGCCGGGCGGTTGCTGTCCGGCCCGGCTTGGCGATGGCTGCCTTCAGCTTGTCCGCGGCTATTGCCGCAATCGCTGCCGCCGCGACCGGCTCGCTGAAGACCGCCTCGTAGCGCGCCCGCCCGGCGGCGACAAAGGAGCGCCATGCCTCCGGCCGCAGGATGATTTCCTCGAGTTTGCCGGCAAGGGCGGCGGCATCGCCGGGCGGAACATGCCAGCCGGTTTCGCCGTCGGCGACCACTTCGACCAGCCCGCCGATCGCCGACACCAGCGGCGGCCGGCCATAGGCCATCGCCTCGATGGCGACACGGCCGAGCGATTCGGGACGCCGCGACGGCACGGTGACGATATCGGCCCAGCGATAATGCTCGGACGGGTCGGGGATGAAGGGCAGCACGCTGACGCGTCCGGTGAGTCCCATGCTCCCGACCAGTTCGGCGAGCGCGCGTTCGCGTTCGACGCTTTCGAAGGCCCCGCCGACCAGCCGCACCTCGATCCTCGACTTGAGTTCCGCCGGCAGCGAGGCGATCGCCTCCAAAAGCACTTCCTGGCCCTTGATCCTGTTGATGCGGCCAAGCAGCAGCACCTTGAGCGGGCGCTTGCCGTCATAGGTCGTCGCTTCGGCCGCGGCCGGGCCGGCGACGCCGTTATAGATCACATGGGAGCGCGCGGATCTGGGCTCGCCGAACGCGGCGCGGGTGGCGCGCGAGTTGAAGATGAGATCGGCATGGCTCCAGTGCATCAGGCCGACAAGGATCCTGCGCATGGCGCCTTCGGGAATTTCGTGGACGTGCAGCACGGCCTTGTGCGGCAGAAGGCGCGCGGCCAGCGCGTAGTCGGCCACGATCGAGGTGTTGACATAGGTGAGATCGCAATCCCTGAGCCGCCGCCAGGCCCTCAGCACCGCGACCGGCAGCCGCGCCATCTCGATCGTGGCAAGGCGCGCAATGGCCTGGCGCCTCAGCACCCAGAGCGGCTCGAAGACGATCCGGGTCGCATGCGGTTCGAGAATCCGTACGATCGGTCCGCCGCGCGGCAGCACCACTTCGATGTCGGCTGACGGAAACGCGGCGCGCAGCGCGGCCACGCTCTCCGCGAAGCTGCGGTCGGAACCATAGAGTTCATAGCCCTGATGGACGCATGCAATCCGCATATTCCCATGCATCTTTCTGCCAGGGGTAGTTTGATGATCCCGCCACCTGACGGATCAGGCGACTGGAAATTTCAAGCCCAACACCCCTTTGGACTTCACTTATAGCCGGCATGGTGACGAGCGGATGTGGAACCCCGATCACCATGCCAATGCTGCACGTCCTCCGCCGATGTGGCGCACAGAAGTCCACGAGCAAGGATCATGCCGGCCCTGACTTGACCGTCTGCTGGTCGCCAGGTCGCGGCATTGCCTTGTTTCGATACACATACGCCGCGATAGTTGACCGATAGTGAAACAACTCCGGCCGCTGGAAGAAATATTTTACATCCCAGGGCCATAATGGGCGGAACTGAGTCTGGCATGGATATCGCTGGACTGTGGTTTCCAGACGAGACGGCCCGCGCATTGCGGAGCGAGCGGATTTGAAAGCGCCACCAGCCATGAAACCGGAAACGCCCACCATCCTGATCCTCGGGACGCGCGGCATTCCCGCTGCCCATGGCGGCTTTGAAACATTCGCCGAGAAGGTGGCGCTGTTTCTTGCCGGGCGCGGCTGGAAGGTCGGCGTCTACTGCCAGGATGAAGTCGAGCGGGTCGACCAGAGGGTGCGCGTCGACACCTGGAAAGGCATCGAGCTCATCCATGTCCAGGTCGCCTCGAAGGGCCCGCGCGCGACGCTGGAATTCGACTGGCAATGCGTGCTCGACGCTGCCCGTCGGCCCGGTGTCTGCCTGGTGCTCGGCTATAATGGCGCGGTCTTCCTGACCTGGCTGAGGCTGATGCGGCGCAAGATCATCACCAACATGGACGGCATCGAGTGGCGCCGGCCCAAATGGGGTGTGGCGGCGCGCACATGGTTCTGGCTCAACGAGTGGATCGGCGCCTGGGCCTCGCACCGTCTGGTCGCCGACCACCCCGTGATCGCGGAACACCTAGCGACGCGCCGGCCGCGCAGCGCCATAGCCACCATCACCTATGGCGCCGACCCCGTGACATCGGCACCGGCGGCGCCGGTGCGCGCGCTCGGCCTCGAGCCCGGCAAATATCTGATCTCGATCGCGCGCATCGAGCCCGACAACAACATCCTGCCCATCGTCGAGGCCTTCTGCAGCCAGAAGCGCGACATGAAGCTGGTGGTTCTGGGCACGCTTTCCGATCAGATCCCTTATCATGTCGCCGTTCGCAAGGCGGCGAACGCCTCGGTGGTGCTGCCCGGCGCCATCTACGATCAGGCAGCGGTGAAGGCGCTGCGTTTTCACGCGCGCGCCTATTTGCATGGCCACACTGTCGGCGGCACCAACCCGTCGCTGGTCGAGGCGCTGGCCGCCGGCAACATGGTGATCGCCCACGACAACCCCTACAACCGATGGACCGCGGATGCGGCCGCCATCTATTTCACCGACGCGCGGAGCTGCGCTGAGCGGATGCGGCAGGCGATGGAGGATGACGCCCTGGTCAGGACCTGTGGCGAGGCCGCGAGGGCCCGCGCCAACGAAGCCTTTCGCTGGGACGACGTCCTGCTTGCCTATGAAAGCGAAGCCTATCGGCTTCTGGGCGTGCCCGCCGCTGCGGCCATGCCGGTCGATCGCCCCTCGCCCGGCGCCGTATGACGGGTTGGTCGCGACGGCGGCTGCTGGGGACCGCGCTGTCGACGGCGCTGGTGCCCGCCACCGCGGCACTTTCGACCGCATCGCCCGCGCCGGCCGCCACTGGCGAATGGCGCTTTCGCCGCGGCGTCAATGCCTGGCCCTGGTTCGCGCTGACACGCGAATTTCCGGCGCCGCGCACCGATTATGACTGGCCGCCCTTCCAGTCGCAGCGGCCGGTGCCGACACCGGACGACCTTCGCCGGCTGCGTCAGACCGGGCTCGATTTCATCCGCCTGCCCGTCGATCCCGGCCCGTTCCTGGCCGCCGACGCCGCCACGCGTGCAAAATTGCTGACGATGCTGGACGATGCCGTGGCGGCCGTCATCGATGCCGGTCTGGGCATCATCGTCAACGTGCAGGCCAACGGCGCCACCCATTACTGGACTCCCGACCGCATGGTCTCCAGCACCGCCGCGCCGGAATTCGAAGCCTATCGCGCGCTGGTCGGCACGCTTGCCGGCAGGCTGCAGCGGTTCGCACAGGGCATGGTGGCGCTGGAACCCGTCAACGAGCCGCCGCAATCCTGCTCCTCCAATGTCTGGTCGAAGGTTCAGGCGGCCCTTTTGACGGCGGCCAGGGCATCATCCCCGACCTTGCCGCTTGTCGTCACCGGCGGCTGCGGCTCGATGGTGAGCGGGCTCGCCGCGCTCGATCCGGAACCGCTGGCGGCCTTCGAGCCGATCCTCTTCACCTTCCATTTCTACGAACCCTATCTGTTCAGCCATCAGGGCGCGCCCTGGATGCGCGAGCCCGTCTACCGCGCGCTCAACAACGTGCCATGGCCGGCCTCCGCCGGCTCGTTGGAACAGACGCTGGCCTCTGTCAGGGCGCGTATGGCTTACGACGCCGAGACCTCCGAAGCGGACAAGCAGGCCGCCTATGCCGAGACCGAACGCGTGCTGAGGGTCTATTTCGACGCCAGGCCCGACCGCTGGTTCATCGACAGATATCTGAGCCAGGCGCGCGATTGGGCCGACAGCCACGGCATCGCGCCGCAGCGCGTCATCATGGGCGAATTCGGCGCGCTGCGCACCGACGCCCGCTACGTCGCCGCCCCGAACCCCGACCGCGCCCGCTACATATCAGATGTCAGGCAGAGCGCCGAGGCATCAGGCTTTCCCTGGGCCTTCTGGGACCTCTTCGACGGCATGGGCATGATGGACGACACGACGCGGGCGCTCGACCCTGCGATGGTGGATGCGCTGGGGCTGAGGATGCCGGAGTAGAGAGAGCGCTACGCTCGCGGCGCTTGCGCCGGGCGTCGTACCCCCACCCTCACCGGCCGGTACAGCGCCAGCGCGATCACCACGAACTTGGTCATCAGCGTCGTCTTGGACGCCAGGCTTTCGGAGGTGTTGAGCAGGATCAGCCAGCCCAGCATCGTCAACCAGATGCCGGGATGGCAGCGGCGCGCCACTTCGTGCATGAACAGTGCGAAGCCCAGAAACAACAGCAGGGTGAAGAAGGCGCCCTGATAGAGGAGCAGGCGGATGATCGGGTTCTCGATGCCCTGTTCGAGGCCGTTGATGCGGCGCAGGTTTTCGATGAGATCGATATCGGGCCCGATGATCAGGTCGCGCAGTTCGAAATGCTTGAAGAGCTCGAACATTTCGACGCGGGCATTGGCGCTGCCGCTGTCCGACACGAAGCGTTCCAGCAGCGCGTCGAAGAAGCCGTAGGAGAACAGCATGGCGAGCACGAGTGGCAGCAGCGAGGCGAGCATGACCGCAAGGGCGGCACCCGGCAGGCTGATGCGTCCTCGCCGCAGATAAGCGACGCCGCTGAAAAGCAGATAGATGCCGCCGAGCGCGATCGTCGTCACCATCGCCGAGCGCCCGCCGAACACGACCAGCGCCGCGCATTGCAGGCCGATCAGCCCTAGCCGCGGCAGCATGGACAGCGATCGCGAACCCGAAAGCAGCGCTAGCACGTATATCGCGGTGATCGTGGCGTTGGACAGCGGATGCCCCTGAAGCGCCGTCGAGCGCAGGTCGCTCATGAACACCACGCCGTCGAGCCGGTAGGGAAAGACCAGCGTCTTGGTGGCGAACTCGAACAGCGCCAGCAGCGCGTTCACCGTCATCACCGCGTGCACCACCGTTTGCATGCGGGCGAATATCTTTTCATCGGTCTCGGCCAGCATCATCACCAGCAGCGCCGGCGCCACGAACGTGTCGATCATGCCGGCCATGCCGGGGCGCTGCCTGATGATGACGATGACCAGCAGCATGATCGACATGACGGCCAGCAGCGCGCTCGCCGGCCGCCTGTCGGCGATGGCCAGCGTGTAGCCGACCGGGTTGCCGAACGTGCAGGCGCGCCAGGCAAACATCAGCACGAGCAGATAGGTGGAAGGGTGGATCTTGGTCGCCGGATTGCCGGTCAGCCCGTCGTAATTGTAGCCCACCAGCCACAGCATGCCGCCCGAGATGCTGAACAGCAACGCCACCACCGCAACCAGGCCATAGCCGGTCACCCAGTCGAGTGAATTGCCGGTGCGGCGCGCGGTCGCTGCATGACCCTGGCTGGCCCAGCCGGCTGCCGGAGTGGCGGACCGGGCGGCACCCCGAATGGCAGACATGTCAGGCCGCCTCGTCGACCAGCAAGGCGCCGGTCGGCAACCGCCCCATGACGGAAATGGCTTGCGAGGCCGCCGTGACATCGCGCATCGGCGTCGCGTTCAGCGTGGCGACAAGCACGATCTCGTCGACCATGGCGACCAGCGGCGAGGCGTTGAGATTGTCGGCCAGCGCGCCGCCGTCGACGATGACGAGTTCGAAATTGCGGCTCGCCTGGGCCAGCATGTGCTGCGTGTAATAGACGCCCTGCGCCTCGGAGAAGGCAGCCTTTGGCCGCCCCTTGCCGAGAACCGCGACGTTGCTGCCGGGCACGTAGTGGCTCAGCGCCTCGAAGGCATATTCGCCGCGCAGCACGTCGAGCAGGCCGGGCTGCGGTTCCTTGTGGCCCTTGCCGGCATTGGTGTCGATGAACAGGACACGGCTGCCCCTGGCAGCCGCAGCGTTGGCCAGCAGGCGCGCCACCCGGCCCCGTTGCGCTGCGTCTTCCGGTGCCGACGTCAGCAGGATGGACGGCACCAGCGGCCAGTCCGGCGGACGCCGGCTGGAGGAGAACAGGCGCCTCAACGCCAGGCCGGCGACGGCGTCCATCTTCTGTCCGGCCTGCGCGGGGGCGCCGCCGAAAGGCCACCAGCGGCGGCGCGCCGATTTTGCCGGCAGCACGCCCACCACGGGCGCGTCGATCGCCGATTGCATCTGCGCGCTGGAAAGCACCGTCGGCGATGAATATTCCGCGATCAGCGCCATGCCGGTGCCGAGCCCCAGCCCGCCGAAGAACGCGCCGAATACCAGCAGCAACAGCGGCGGCCAGCTCTTCTTCAGGGCCGGCATGGCGTCGGAGATGATGCGCGCATTGGTGCTGTCGACATTGACCTGTTCGCGCGTTTCCTGCGCCCGCTGCAGGTAGGTGGCGTAGACCGAGCGCACCGCCTCGAGATCGCGCTGCAGTTCGCGCAGCTTGACCGAGGCCTGGTCGGTGTCGAGCGACTTGCTCTTCATGCCCGCGACCTTGGCCTCCAGCGCCTGCTGGTTGGCCAGTGCCCGCTCATAGTCGGTTTCGGCGGCAGCGCCGATGCGGACGAGTTCGCGCGCGATGAGCGCGCGCGTGTCGCGCAATTGCTGCTGGGCCGCCATCATCGAGGGATGGCGCGGCCCGAGTTCCGTGCCGAGCTGCGAGACCTGGTCGACAAGCGTCGCCTCCTGTGCCCGCAGGCTCGAAATCACCGCCGATCGCATCGCTTCCGAGGTCGCGTCCGGTGCGCCGCCGGACCGGCGCAACTGGTCGACCTGCGCCTTCAGCGTCGCGGTGCGGCTCTGGGCGGCCGCTAGCTGCGTGTTGATCTCGGTCAGTTCCTGGTCGCTGACCAGATTGCCCGCGGCCATCACCATGTTGTTGGCGGACTTGTAGGCCTCGACCGCATTCTCGGCCCGCTGGACGCGCTTGCGCTGCTCTTCCAGCCGCGCGGTGATCGAGTCGGAAGCGTCCGTGGCCATCTTCGCGCGCGCCGCGGCCTGGTCGGCCAGGTAGGCCTGCGCGATGGCATTGGCGAGCTTCGCCGCCTTGTCGGCGCTCTTGGCGGTGACGATCACGTCGAGGACCAGCACCTTGTCGGCCCGCTTGACCGCCAGCCGCCGGCGCAGTGCATCGAGCGTCGTCCCCGTCTTGTCCGTTTCCCCCGTCTTGTCCGTCTCGGTCGACTCCGAGCCTAGGACGCCGCCGAGCAAACGGCTCAACAACCCACCTTGTCCGTTGAATTCCGGATCCTCGGTCAGGTTGGTCGCCGCGATAGCCCTGAGCAGCACGCCGCTCGACTGGACGACGGAAACCTGGCTTTCCACCATGGTGATGCCGCCATCGGGCGGAACCCTGCTCGGATTGACGTCGTTGGTGACCACCTGCAGGTCTTGCGGATCGACGATGATCTCCGCCACCGAGCTGTAGAGCGCCGGCGTGAACAGTCCATAGAGCAGCGCTGCAAGGGTCAGCAGTGCGGCTGTGGCGAGGATCAGGAAACGGCGGCGCACCAATATACGCTTCAGGTCACCCAGCTCGACGGACGAGGACGGATACGACGCGGCCGGAGGTGGCTCCGGCGCATATTGCATCGCCTGCGGAGCTTGTTGTTGCGGCAACGAGAGCAGGGATGATTGCAAAGGTCGCTCCGACAACACTCCATATGCCTCAAAAGACTAAATTGCGGCTTCAGCCTAGCTATTACTCCAACTGTTAAAACACTATTAATTATGTTGGGAGCTCTTCTGATTTTTGGCACGGAGTTTGCGTAGCAAAGGCGCGGGCCGTGTTGACAGGGCGCAAGCGAGCGGGAAACGAATGGAAATGGAGCAACATCTCCCTCCAGTCCGACCGTCGCCCACCTATCGTGCCCAAAAGTCGAACACCGGCCGTTACGAAACATCAGAATTCTAGGGGTGCGACATGCAGGTCAGCCTGCGCCTGGACAGCGACTGCCTCCGTGCTTTTCACCTGCTGCTGCTGCAGCGCCTGGCCGCGCTCGCCGATGTCGAGGTCAGCGTCGACGCACGCCCGGCCGGGAGCGGCATTCCAGGCAGCATAGCCGCGCTGTTCCAGCTTGAAACGGTCATCCACGGCTTGCCCGCGGATGGGTTGGCCAAGCGCCTGCCGCTGTCGGCGCTGGCACCCTTCCAAACGCGGACGCCCGTCTCGCTGGACCTCGTGCTCGACCTCTGCGGCGACGTGCAAGTGGAGGGAACACGCGTCTGGCGTGTGACCTATGACGGCGCCGGCGGCGAAGCCGCCCTGCTGGCGTCGATCCTCGATGGCCGGACCCCGCTGGCCCGCGTCGAGGAGAATGGTGCCGTCGTCGCGGAAGGACGCCTGGGCACCGAATATGGCGGCATCGCGCTTGCCGCCTTCCAGGACATGCTGGCGCGCACGGCAAGCCTAATCCTGGCGGCGGTGACGGGTGCCGCACGCGGCGCCCTGCCCGTCCTGCCCGAGCCGATGGACGGTAGGGGTGCGCCGTCGCTGCCCTCGGCCGGCAAGCTCGGCGTCAGGGCGGGCAAGGCGCTGGCGCGGCGCGTCGTCCAGAAGATCTACCATCTCTGCTACAATGCTCCGCACTGGAAGGTCGGCTGGCGCGAGACCGGAGGGCGGGATCTGTTCGACCTGCGCGCGCATCCGGCATCGGGTTGGCAAGAGCTGCCCGACGACGGCAGCCGCTTCTACGCCGATCCGTTCCCGATCCTTTACCAGGGACAGGTAACCCTGTTCGTCGAGGACTATATCCACCATCTGGGCCGAGCCATCATCTCCGCCGTGCCGTTCGGCCCGTCAGGGCCGATCGGCCGTCCGGAGCCGGTGCTCGACCTGCCCTACCACCTGTCCTACCCGTTCGTCTTCGAGCGTGACGGCCAGGTCTGGATGGTGCCGGAAAGCTGCGCCAACCGCACGGTGGATCTCTACCGCGCCACCGCCTTCCCCGGCGGATGGGTCAAGGAAGCGACGCTGCTGTCCGATATCGTCGCCAGCGACGCCACCTTGGTCGAGCATGGCGGCTCGTGGTGGATGTTTGCCACCGTCCGGGACGGTGAAGGCACCGCCCGGGACGGAGGCGGCGCTTTCTCCGACGCGCTGCATCTGTGGTCGGCGCCGGACTTTCGCGGCCCCTGGACGCCGCATCCCAAGAATCCGGTGCTGATCGATATCGCCTCGGCGCGGCCGGCCGGACGCATGGTGGAGCGCGGGGGCCAGTTGCTGCGCCCGGTGCAGGACTGCCGCAGGAGCTACGGCGGCGCCCTTGGCATCGCACGCGTCACTCACCTTGATTTGAACGGCATGGACCAGCGTGTCGAGACGATCTTAACCTCTGGCGCGCTATGGAGCGGGCGCAAGCTGCACACGCTCAACGAGGCAGGCGGCCTGGAGTTCATCGATGGCTCGGCGATCGCGCCGCGCTGGAAACAGAAGAGGCAACCGTAGTTAACCTAAACATTTGCTACTACCAGCCACCCGCGCTGGTTGCTTGAGGTTGATACGGCCCGGAAGATATTTTCCACTACACTTTGTGGAGAGACAAAAGGTGACTGGCATGAAGGGCAGCGAGATGACCACCGTCGAGGCTGTCCCGGCCGAAGTCGACGTGGCGATCGTTGGCGCCGGAATGGCCGGCACCACGCTCGCCACCGCCTTGGGAAAAGCCGGCCGCAAGGTGGCGCTGATCGACCCGCACCGGATCCATCACGACGAGTTCCGGGCCGAGAAAATCGGTACCGACCAGATACGGCTGTTCGAGAAGCTCGGCCTAGACAAAACGATCATGCATCTCGTCACACCGTTTGACGACATTCACGTCTTCCGCCTCGGCCAGCTGTTCGCGCGTGAGCGCAGGCCGGAATACGCATTTTCCTATGGCGCGCTGATCAACGGGCTTCGTGACGCCCTTCCCCCGCAAGTGCCGCTAACGGTCGGCAAGGTCGTCGAGGTCTCGACCGGACCCGACCGGCAGCGCCTGGTGCTGAGCGACGGCAGCGTCATCATTGCCCGCCTGCTGGTGGTCGCCACCGGCTACGGCGAAGCGGTGCGGCGCGCCATCGGCGTCGAACGCATCGAGCAATCGAAAGCCCATTCGCTGTCGATGGGTTTCGACCTCGCCGTCTCACAGCTCGACTGCGGCTTTCGGGCCGTCACCTGCTACGGCAGGCGGGCCAGCGACCGCGTAGCCTACGTCACCATCTTCCCTCTCGGCGACAAGATGCGGGCCAACATGTTCGTCTATCGCACCGTGGCCGATCAATGGACGAGGGATTTCCGGGCCGATCCGCAAAAGATGCTCTGCGAGCTGATGCCCGAAATATCCGCGCAATGCGGCAACTTCGCTGTCGCAAGTCCCGTCGAGGTCCGGCAGGTCAATCTGACCACGACGCAAGGCCACCGTCGCGACGGGGTCGTCTTCATTGGCGACGCGTTCTGTACGACATGCCCGACGCCGGGCGTCGGCATAGGGCGGGTCATGATCGACGTCGATCAGCTCCATTCCGTCCACATTCCACGCTGGCTGGAAACACCAGGCATGGCGGCTGACAAGATCGGCACCTTCTATGACGATCCGGTCAAGGTAGCTTCCGACGAGGCAGGCATGCGTGTGAGCGTATATGCCAAGCGGATCACCACCGAAACCGGACTGGAATGGCGCGCGCGGCGCCTGCGCAACAACATGGCACGCCGGCTGCTGATCATCGGCCGCAAGATGCGCCATTTGGGACTGCGGCGGGAGCCGGGCATGGCGTGAGGGGCCTCCCGCCCTCTATCGTCAGAAGGCGCTTCCCTGGTGCTGTCCCAAGGACAGCACCTCTACCCTGTCCCTCCCTTGCGGCGAAAGGGGAGCGCCGGAGCGCTTCCCCAGGGCAATCACATAGCGCTGAAAAAAGGCAAATCCAGTGCCGTTCAGCCGGAACCAGCGGCGCGCAGACAGGTTATGCCCGCAGGAGATCCTGTCATGGTCAAGAACATCGACCGAGCGTTGCAGGATGCCATTCTGGCGATGCGCATCCTTCGCAAATCCATCATTGATCATGGGCACATGGAAGCCATGGCCGAATTTGACGGCTTGATGAGCGTGACCATATCCGAGGCCGAGCGCCAACTCACCAGCTGGCAGACCGGTCATCGCGCCGAGCGATCAGGCCAGGCAAAATCCTGACGCGATCGCTCGCAGCCGGCATCCGGCGGAACCTTGCCGCACACGATTGGTTTTATGGAATGCGACATGCCGCCGGAGAACGAAGTGGCCCGATTGGTCGACAAGAAAAAGCTTGAGAGAGCGGATCGCGAGTCGCGGATCATCCTCGACGCCGAACGGCAGGCCCGCGACGCAAAGACAGCCCGCCTTCGCAAGCAGCGGCTGTCCGCCGAGCCAAGCGGCGAGGAACAGAAGCCCGCACCGCCGAAGCCGCGGGGGTGATGGCGTGCTTTTCCCAAAGCAAACGGCGCGACCGGTCGCGCCTTTGTTACGGCAAGCGAATGCCTTCAGGTCAGCGTTACCGAAACTACAACGGCGGCAGTGACGGCCGAAAGCCGTTCGCGTTTCCGCCAGCTCGGCTTCTCGTATTTCTTCATCAGCTATTCCCCCTTGTTGGACACCGCAGAGAAGACCGGCTTTGCCGCAATGTCAATCGTGCCGGGACGGCTCTCTGATTTTGAGCGAAACGCTCCTGCGCCGAGTAAATCGGTCTACCGTGCTTTTAAATCCGCTAGTCCGGGATAGATTTAGGACCGAGAAAGCGCCACAAGCCGTTTCGGGAGGAGCTTGCCATGTCAGAGACCGCCTTGCCGCTGGTCATCAGCGCGCCCGAGCCGCGCACGCTCGAGCTGATCTTCACGCCGCCGCAGCTGGCGCGGCTCAAGGCGCGTTACCGCATCGTCGAGACGACGCCGGACGGCGTGGCGCGACTGCCGGCCGAGGTGCTTGCCGAGGCCCGCTACATCGTCGGCCAACCGCCGATCTCGCCGGAGACGCTTGAAGCGATGAAGGCGCTGCGCTGCGTCTTCAATGTCGAGAGCAATCTCCTCGACAACATGCCGTATGAAACGCTGTTTTCGCGCGGCATCCATGTCGTCACGACGGGCCTGGTCTTCGCCGAGCCGGTGGCCGAACTCGGCCTGGCCATGGCGCTCAACCTTGCCCGCGGCATCGTCGATGCCGACCTCGCTTTCCGCCAGGGGCAGGAACTATGGGGGGGCGACGGCAACCAGACGGCGCGGCTGCTTTCGGGCGCCGATGTCGGCATCATCGGCTTCGGCGATCTCGGCCGCGCGCTCAACCGCCTGCTGTCGGGCTTCCGCACCCGCACGAAGGTGTTCGACCCCTGGCTGCCGCCGTCGATACTGAGGGAAAATGGCGTCGAGCCGGCCTCGCTGGACGAGGTGCTGTCGCAAAGCGACTTCGTTTTCGTCGTCGCCTCGGCGACCTCGGAGAACCAGGGCTTTCTGGGCGCCGATGCTTTCGCCAGCATGCGCAATGGCGCTGCCTTCATCCTGCTCAGCCGTGCCGGCGTGGTCGACTTCCCCGCCTTGATGACGGCGGTGAAGAGCGGCCATATCCTCGCCGCCAGCGACGTCTTCCCCGAAGAGCCGCTGGCGAGCGACCATCCCGTGCGCACGCTGCGCGGCTTCCTGCGCTCCGCCCACCGCGCCGGCGCCCTCGACATCGCCTTCAAGCGCATGGGTGACATGGTGCTGGAAGACATGGACCTGATCGATCGCGGCCTGCCGCCGCTGCGCTCCAAACGCGCCGAGCGCGAGACAGTGTCGAGGATGCGCTCGAAGCCGTCGGACAGGAACTGACGCATGTCGCCCAGGGGCTGACATGGTCGTCGGGACATTACACCCCGACCAAAGCGGGCGTCGCCGTTGCGCACGCCTGCGCTGTTCGGGCCGGTCCGTTCAATACTCCGCCGAGCTTCCCCCTCGTACCAAATCGTACGTTGAATCCCCTTTGAGATACCCCTTCGGAGGAGTAAATTAGTCCTGAGGGAGGTAGCGATGGTTGAAAGCCATATAGACATGGCGCAGGCAGCTATCGAAGCCAGCTTCCTGTTACGGCATCGTTCCATTGCTGGAAAAGCCGCCTTTCGCCGCGATTTGGACCATTCCCGGCGCGCGATCGCGCAATCACGCGAGCTTCTGGAACGGCTTCGCCGACGCCATCGCGATGACACCGCCCAAGCCTGGGAAGACGCGGCTCCCGTTGCCGTCTCCGCGTTCGATGCCGACATTCTCCGCGCTGTATTTCGAGATTTGGTCAGGGAAGCGAACCTGCCCGAGTGTCAATGGCGCGATCTGGCCAAAAAGCTGGTGTCCGAGTTTACCGGCTGCGAGCGGGTCGAGACCGGCTTGATAGAATGGCTCATTCACAAATAAGCCGACGTTTTCGAAGCGTGAGAAATTGTCGGCGGTCACGGGTACCTGCACCTTGTCTGAATCGAAAGCAGTCCAAGAGCTGAAGCTTGATGGACGAGATGCTGCGACCTGGTGCAGGGAAGATTAGACGATCCGCAAGGCCCGTTCCCCGGGGGTAAGCTTCCTGTTGTGATGGAACGATCGCGCCGCCGGCAGGTTTTGGAAATGGCCGGGCGGTGGGAAGCCCGGCGTACTCCAGAAGGCCCGTCACGAGTCGCGTCGGTGGCGGGCCTTTCCCTGTCGGCCCGCAAGCAGCGAACAAACGGATGGAGCATCCTGTTTTCGCCGGAAATGCTCTAGAGTGGGTTGCGGCCAATGAGAAATTGGCCGGGGTCAATCCTCATTGGCCGGACCAACAAGAGGGTCGCGATGCTCAACACGGTCGACTATGGCGGCAAGGAAGCCGATATCGTCCACGCGCTGGAGGAAGACATCATCTTCGGCCGGCTGGCGCCCGGCACGCGCCTGGTCGAGGACGTGCTTCTGGCCCGTTTCCCGGTCTCGCGCCACACCATCCGCCAGGCCCTCTACCAGTTGGAAAGGCTCGGCGTCGCCACGCGCGAGCGCAACAAGGGCGCCATGGTGCGCCGGCTCGCGCCCGAGGAGGTCCGCCAGATCTACGAGGTGCGCGAGATGCTGCAGCGCCAGGCCGCGCTGATGATCCGCCTGCCGGCGAGCGACGCGCTGATCGCGGAATTGACCGAGATCCACCACGTCTACAGCGCCCATGTCGACGCCGGCTATCTCAGAGGCATTCACGAGGCCAATGACCGTTTCCACCTCACCATGTTCTCGGCCTGCGGCAATGCCTATCTGGTGTCCTCGATCGAGCACTATATGCGCCTCAGCCTGCCGGTGCGGGCCAATTCGCTGGCCGACCGGGACAAGCTCGACATCTCGCGCCAGCACCACCTGATGATGATCGAGGCGCTGAAACGCAGCGACAATTGGGTGCTGGCGCAGCTCTGCGTCGACCATCTGCAGCCGAGCAAGGTTTTTTATCTCCAGGAGGTCGAAGCGGCGCCTGCGAGCTAGCGACGCCGGCTAGCGAACCGGACGTCATCGCAAGACTGGATCCTGCCGGCCCTCCCTATCTGACCTTCACGACCACCTTGCCCTTGGCACGCCCCGTTTCGACATAGGCCAAGGCCTCGTTGGTCTGGTCGAACGGAAAAGTCCGGTCCATGACGGGACGTATGACGCCGGTTTCGATGAGCGACGTGATCCGGCTCAGCTGGTCGCCCTGCGCCCACATGAACAGGAAGGAATAGTTCACACCGGCGCGTTTGGCCCTGCGGCGTATGCCGAGACTAAGCAGCCGCACCACCAGCTTCAGCACGACGTTGAGGCCTTGCTTCCTGGCGAACCCGGGATCCGGCGGACCTGAAATGGATATCAGCTTGCCGCCCGGCTTCAGCACGCGCAGCGATTTTTCGAGCGTCTTGGCATCTTGGCTGTTCACGACGACGTCGTAGCCCTGCAGGACCTTCTCGAAATCGTCCTTCCGATAGTCGACGACGACATCGGCGCCGAGACTTTTCACCAGGCCCATGTTCGCCGCGCTCGCCGTTGTCGCAACCGTCGCGCCGAGATGCTTCGCCAGTTGGATGGCAAACGTGCCCACCCCGCCGGAGCCGGCCTGGATAAAGACCTTCTGGCCTTTCCTCAGCCCTGCCCTTTCGACCAGCACCTGCCAGGCGGTCAGACCAACCAGGGGAATGGAAGCGGCCTCCTCCATGCTGAGGTTTTTTGGCTTCAGGGCCACGTCGGCCTCATCCATGGCGATGAATTCGGCGAATGTCCCGATCCGGCCGTCGCGCGGCCGTGCACAGACTTCGTCGCCGGCTTTGAACTTGCGGACCTTCGATCCGGCCCGCACGACAATGCCGGCCACGTCGTGGCCAAGGACGAAGGGCGGCCGATAAGGCACAATGAGTTTGAACTCCCCGTCCCGGAGTTTGGAATCCAGAAGGTTCACGCCGGCGGCGTGGACCTCGACCAGGACATCATTGTCCTTAATTTCGGGCATCGGCATCTCTGCGAGCCGCAAGGCGCTCTTCTTCGCATATTTGTCGGCGACAAAGGCTTTCATCATATTCGCTCTTTCACGATCGCGGTCTTTCCGGAATGCGCTTTCATTTTGATGCTCCAGAGCCCGTCAGGGCTAGCTTTCTTCCATGCGTTGAATTATGTTCGTAATATCAGGTTATGATCATAATGCAATAGAGTCTTGGGAAGGACAGGACATGCGGTACGAAAAGGGCCGGAAGGACGCATCGCGCAGCCGGATCATGGAGGTCGCCACACAGCGGTTCCGGGACGACGGCATCGCCGCCTCGGGACTGGCAAGCATCATGAGCGACGCCGGGCTGACCAACGGCGCCTTCTATCCGCACTTTCCCTCCAAGGCGGCACTGGTCCGGGAATGCATGGCGGCGGCGCTGGAGGGTCAGTCGGGTCAGATCGCGCAGGCGCTGGCCTCCGGCGGCCTGGCAACGGCCATAGACGCCTATCTGTCGGCGCAACACCGCGACAATCCGGGCACGGGCTGCGCTTCCGCCGCCCTGTTGCCGGAAATTGCGCGGGAGCAGCCGGAAACGCGACAACGCTACACCGAACGCTTGATGACTTTGGTGCGCCAAGTGTCGGCCGCTCTCCCGCCGCATACAAACGATCCGGAAGCGGTGGCATTCGGTGTCTTCGCGACGCTCATCGGCGCGCTTCAACTGGCCCGCGCGGTGGAGGGTGGGGACCTGTCGGATCGCATCCTGGCGGCCGGAGCGGATGCGGCACGGTCGATGGCGCAGCCGCGCGGGGACGCCGGGCAGGAGCCGGCAGAGACCGGCGTAACCATCGCCGCGAAAACAGAGAGGGAGCGCTGAAACTTTCCGCGAGCCGCCCTCGTTGCTGCGTGATCGCCTTCCGGGCGATGACAAGACCCTCCAATCAATGCCTCGCCGGCTCGCCGGCGGGGCTTTTTTTGCCGAGCCGAGACCGCCATGTCGAGGCCTCCGGAGCCATCCGCGAATCGCGAAGTTGTCCAGGCGGCCGCAAGCCTGGCCAGGCTTGCCGCGCTTGGCGGCCACGGAGCCCCGCTAGCGGGGTTATCTTTTTTGTGGCCGCCGACAGGTGCGGCAGGCACCGCCCAGCGGCAGGTGCTTTCGCCGCCACGGTACACCGCTCGAACCATCGATTCAGCGATTTATGGGAACAGGGCTGCGACCTCAGCGTTTATTAGACACACCTTGAAAGAGGAGGTTGTCATGAAAAAACTCTTGCTCGCTTCCGTGATCGCGGTTGCGTCGGCGGTGGCGGTGATGGCCCCGGCAAATGCCGCTAGCATCACGCTCGGCATCGGGAACGGCTATGATGACGATTATTACGTTCCCAGACATCGCGACTATTATGGGGATTATTACCGCGACTACTCCGACTATGGCCCCTATTACGGCCGTCACCACTACCGTTACAGCATGTACGATGACGGCTATCGGCCGCGTTATTACGGCATGCACACGCGGTATTTCATGCACAGTCGTCGCTGCCATACCGAGGTGGTGAAGCACTGGCGTCATCACCACCGGATCGTCGAAAGGGTACGTGTCTGCCGCTATTGACCGCTCAAAATTGATCTGGCCGGCATGCCGTCGGCCGGATCAATCATAGTCGTTGCAGAAGCATTCGGCGGTGTTGGACCACGCTAACGCCCCATCATCATCCCATAATGCACGGCCAGCAGGTCCAGCCCTACCTTCAGCAGCTTCGTCACCACGTCGCGTCCTTCGCCATTCTGCTCGGCCACGGTCTTCACCGGCTGTTCCAGGCACACGACCTTCTGCACGATCGCCGCCACGTCCCAATGCCCGAGCGCCCGTGTCGCGGCGGCATGCGCGCGGCCGGCGTTGAGCACGCTGTCGGCGATGCCGCCGCCGATGCGACCGCCGTCGACGCGCTCCGTCCAGCGCATCGGCTTGATATCAGCCCGCTGGCTGGACTGGAAATGCTCGCGGTAGCGCAGGCCGGCCTCGCGCTGCTGGCGCGACAGCGAGGTGATGCCCAGGAGCGGGTCGACATTGCGCACCCGTACGATGCCGCCGGTGGAAGTGTGGCCGTCATTCGACACCTCGTAGACGCGCCGCGCCTCGGCCGTGCCTGATGTCAGCCGCTTGCGGCCGAAGGCATCGTCCTTCAGCGCGAAATCATGGCCGACCTCGCGGCGGATACGCACCTGCTCGGCCTCGCCCTTCGGCAGTTTCGGCGCCTGCGGCCTGGCGGCTTTGGTTTTCTTGGGCATGGATGTGGCTCCTGTTGGGTCGGGTGTGTTCCCTTGGAAGGTCGCGATCCTTCGCGCCGACCTGTCGATCGAAACTCCTCATCGCTTCGCCAGCTTTGCAGCCGCCTCCACGCCGCGCCGCGCCAGCAGCTCCCGCATCAAGCGCCGCTCGCGCACTTCGATGCAGAGCTGCGCGCTCGAAGGGCAGAACTGCGCGTTGCCGCTCTTCACCTCGCCGCGCACGAAGCGCTGGATGGCGGCCTTGAGGTCGCCCAGCTCGGCATCGCTGACGGCCCCGAGATAGCCGCGCAGCTGCATCTCGACATCAGTCAGGGTGGATTGCGGGAAGCAGGAGAACATTGCCGCCAGCGCCTTCGTCGCCTGCTGCAGTTCGGCCGTGGTCATATCCGCGGATCTCCTTGATGATGGCGTTGGCGGCGTCGCTGTGGGTTTTCGGCCTGATCCAGCCCGGCGGTTTCTTGGGCCGGCCCGGGCCGCGCGATCCCGAAGCCGTCTCACGGCCCCCGATCGAAATCCCCGGTTTTTCGCGCGCCTCGCGCGCTGAAAAAGCGGGAGCTTTTTCCATCTGGTTTCTGGATTCTGGAGAATGCCGCATCAAAACATCGGCATTTGCCCCGGCATGCGCCTTTGTTTTCAAGGCGGTGGCGGCTCCGCCGCGCGCGCCGGCGGCCGCCCTCGCCTCGCTCTTGAGCCGCGCCTTGCTCAGCTCCTTCGTCAGCCTTTTGTGGCCGATCTCGCCGCTCTCGCGCTCGAAGAAGGCCAGCAGCTCGGCGCTGATCGCCCGCCATCGTTTCAACGGCAGCCGCGCCACGCGCGCCAGCCTGGCGTCATCGTCGGGCAAGCCGCCGCCGGCATTCCACATTGCCATCAGCAGCAGCATGTAGGCGCCGATCTGCTCGGTGGAGAGCTGCAGCGTGTCGCCGACGAAATCAGAGACGTAGAGCTGCATGAAGGGCCGTTCGCTCATGCCGCGCTCCACGCCGTGCTTCCAGCCGCGCTGATGGAACCAGCCGCCGGTCCGCACGTTATGACGCGTTCCTGCGAACGGGAGGACCGCCCATGACGGCTTTCATGCCGGTGACCCTGCGTTTTTGCGACAACAAGACCATGCTGGTCGGCTCGGTGGCCGATGCCGCAACGGCGCTTCGTCACCAATGGCCCGACAAGACCGCGCCGGCCTATCTCGAGGCAGCTCGGCTCATCCGGCTCGCGGTCGAGGGTACTTGCTGCCCGCGTCCCGCCTTTGAGGCCTTTCGAGAGGCGGCAAGGCAACAAGGCATATTGGTAGCCAAGCCAAGAAGCCGCGCGCATGAGTGGCTCGACGCCGCGGCGAGCCCCTGAGAGGGCGGCGATGCAACCGCTTGCCGGCCTTGTGCGTTTATGAGCGTCGGCTTGAATGCCTCGCCTGGACCGGAGGTGAACGCCGTGGGTACAATGAAAACCGGAGTACCGCTCAAAGTGTCCCTGGACGGACATGTCGAGGAGATCGAAAACGTCAGCGATGCCGCCGATTTCCTGCAGCGTTGGCCGATCGAGCGGCGGGGCCACGTCTATCGCAGCGCGCTCAACGCCTGCAGCGCGGCTATCGCGGCGCAGATCTCGCAGTCCGATGCGATAAAAGTGTTCACCGGCTTTGCTCGCGTTGCCGGCATCCTGGTTGCCGGCGGCGGCCCGGCGACGGTGCTGGAGCAACGAACGGTGCAGAGCCGCCTGCCCAAACAGGGCCGCCAGATACCGAAATAGCGGTGCGCCGCGATAGCTGTTCAAAGCAATTCTCCCAACATTTCGCGGCGATCGGGACCAAGCTTCAACCGGCTTCGCAAACACGGCGCTGGAAGCGCGCCTGATGATAGGTGCAGTAGCTTTTCATCGCCCTGGTGCGCATGCCGCAGCACAGCATGTCCTGGCCCGGCCTCCCGCCGGGCGCACCATTTTGAGGGTCTTCCTCCAGCGACAGGTCGAGCGGCGCTCGGCAGCGGCTGAACAAGCAGTCGATGAAGCGCATGGCCACGCCATGCGGCTGTCGGCCGATGGGACCACGTGGCGGTGCGGGTACCTTGAAACGGTAGGTTTCCCCATCGGCGATCAGCACGCCCGCCTCGCGTTGGAAAAGCCGTGGCCGGACAGGCGAAGGAGCCCGCTTCGGCCGCATGGCGGGTTTGGGCGGCTGCAGCGCGGCGCCGGCACGTTCGATTGTGGTTTCCGCCTTGGCGGCGCGGCGCGCTGTCTTGGCCGTCGCCATACGGGACGCCGGCAGGCCCTTGCCATTGGCAAAGCCGATCGCGCCCAGCATGACGTTGCGGTGGACGATGCCGATAATGGCGTTGCGCGATACGCGCGCGCCACGCTGTGCGCTGAACGCGGCCGCGATCCTCGATGCCGAAAGCCCGTCCTTCAGCCAGGCGGCAATCGCCTGCAATTCGCTGTCGCTGTAGCCTGCCATGTCCGTCTCCATTGCGCGGCCAGCGGCCGCCGCGCACGGCACCGTCAGGCAAGCGTCGGGTTCGCCCGCAGACGCGATGGGCGCTGCCGGGCTTGGTCTGGCCTGTCGGCCGCTGGGATTGCCGTGGAAGGGCTGCGTCAGCCCCGCCGGTCGGCCGGCGCGGCGAGGTGCGCAAACCGCGCCCGCGCCATGTCCCCGTCGGGGGCTGAGACCGCCCTGCCCGTCGTCGGCTCGTCAGGGATGACGGTGCCGTCCTGGGTGCGGATTAGGGAACAACCCGCGGTCGGGTCGAATGGGTCGAATGGCGGGCCGGAGCCGCGGGGAGCGGCGGCTCCGGCCGTTCCGGCCGCCAGTGACGGGCGGACCGGACGCGAGGCCGATGCACCAAGGCAATCGGCTTCGCGCTTCGCCCCGGCCGGGGAGGAGGCGGCCGGGGCGGAAGGGAAAGGGCAGCCCGGCAAGGCCGGGCTGGAGGCGCTGTCGACTCTGAGGGGATTGAGCTTTTGCATGAAGTGATATAAGCACAACTCAAAAATTGACACAAGTCATTCTTTCATGGACGAAAGCAGGGCTTGTTGGTCACATGAGGCCATGGTGAAAACGCAACTGTCGATCAGGGTCGGGGCCGCGATCCGCCAGGCACGCAAGCAGCGCGGCCTGGTCATGCGCCACATCGCCGAGCACAACGACACCGATGTCGCCGCCGTCGGCAACTGGGAAACCGGGCGCAACCTGCCCAAGACCGAGAACCTGTTGAAGACCGCCGCCTTCCTGCGTGTCGACCCCGTGGCGCTCGGCAAGGGCGAGGTCGTCTTCCTCGACGATGCCGGCCCGGTGGCGGACGCCGAGATCGTCACCGATGCCGCCCCCCTGCCGGCCGGAGCCATGGATATTCCGGTGCTCGGCGCCGCCGTCGGCGGCGATGATGGCGATTTCACCTTCAACGGCGAGCCTGCGGGATACGTCCAGCGTCCGCCAGGGATCCGCAACCTGCCGAAAGTGTTCGCGCTGCATGTGCTCTCGGATTCCATGGTGCCGCGCTACGAGCCCGGCGACATGATCTATTGCGGCGGCCGCGACGCGGTGCCGGGCGACCATGTGGTGATCGAGACCTTTCCGGAAGAGAACGAGAAGAACGGCAAGGCCTTCATCAAGAAACTGGTCCGGCGCACGGCGGGCGAGCTGGTGGTCGAACAATACAATCCGCCCAAGACGCTGACCTTCAACCGTTACGCCATCAAGCAAGTCTGGCGCGTCATCCCGCTGAAGGAACTGCTGGGGTATTGAGGCTCACTTCCTTTGCCCCCCTGTGCGGCGGGCGAGGCTCGTGACTCGCCCAGGGCGGCGGCTCGCGAAGCTAGGTCGCATGAGGGTTTTTCCCAGGAAAGCCGACGTCTCGCTCCGCTGGAACACCCCTCAACCATCTCGGCGCTACGCGCCGATCCACCTTCTCCCACAGGGAGGCCTTTGCACGGGAGCCGATATTTGGCGCACGTGATGCATGGGCGTTTTTTGAAAGGCGATCGGGCCGCCTTG
>NZ_VFUI01000038.1:0-23316 GCF_006440535.1 Mesorhizobium sp. B2-5-13
CGGCCCGATCGCCTTTCAAAAAACGCCCATGCATCACGTGCGCCAAATATCGGCTCCCGTGCAAAGGCCTCCTTGTGGGAGAAGGAAAAAGCTAGCGGCCAGAACCCCCCTTGATTTCGGCGATAATCGCCGCGACCGCGGCACGCGCAGCCTCCAGCCCCTCGCCGGTGTCGATGACGAAATCGGCCAGCCGGCGCTTTTCGGCATCCGGCACCTGCTTGGCCAGGATCGACGCCAGCTTTTCCTCGCTCATGCCCGGCCGCGCCAGCACGCGCTGGCGCTGGACTTCGGCCGGCGCGGTGACGACGACGACCTTGTCGACCCGGCCACGGCCGCCGGTTTCGAACAGCAGCGGGATGTCGAGGACCGCGATCGATTCGCCGGCGTTACGATGCCTGGCCAGGAAGGCATCGGCATCGGCGCGGACCAGCGGATGGATGATGGCTTCGAGCTTTTTCAAGGCCGCCGCATCGCCGAGCACACGGGCGGCGAGTTTTGCGCGGTCGACACTTCCGTCAACGGTGGTGCCGGGAAAGGCGGCCTCGACCAGGGGGGCCGCCTTGCCGGCATAGAGGCGATGCACCGTCTCGTCGGAATCGTGCACCGGCACGCCGGCCTCGGCGAACATCTTGGCCGTCGTCGACTTGCCCATGCCGATCGAGCCGGTGAGGCCGAGCACGATCATGGTTTCGACGCCGGAGACTTGGGCACAAGATCGGCAACGATTAGCGCGCGGAGCTCGGCCGTAACCTTCGGCCTGACGCCGAACCAGCGCTCGAAGCCTGGCACCGCTTGGTTGAGCAGCATGCCGAGCCCGTCGACCGTCTTCAGCCCCCGTGCCCGTGCGGCCGCGAGCAGCGGGGTCTCGAGCGGCACGTAGACGATGTCGTTGACCACGGCATGGTCGGGCAGCAGCGTGGGGTCGGCGGGCAAACCCTCATTGCCCTGCATGCCCAACGCGGTGGTGTTGACCAGCAGGCCGGCGTCGCCCAACAATTCGGCGGTCGCGGCCAGTTCGTGCGCCGAAACGCCGGCGCCAAAGCGGTCGCGCAATTCGATTGCCCGGGCGAGCGTGCGGTTGACGATGCGGATGTCGCCGACGCCGCGCTCCTTCAACGCGTGGATGACGGCACGGGAAGCGCCGCCGGCACCCAGCACCACGGCCGGGCCATTGGCCGCCCAGCCCGCGGCGTAGTCGTCGAGATTGGCGGCAAAGCCATGGCCGTCGGTGTTGCCGCCCCACAAAGTGCCGTCATCGAGCCACAGCGTGTTGACGGCGCCGATCTCGTCCGCCGCATGGTCGCGGCGCGAGACCCGGGCAAAGGCCGCCTCCTTGTGCGGTATGGTGACGTTGCCGCCGCGATAGCCGTTGGCCTGCATGTTCGCCAGGAAATCGGCGAAATCCCGCGGTGCCACGTCGATCGCCTGGTAGCTGCCGTCAATGCCGTGCTTGGCCAGCCAGTGGCCGTGGATCATCGGCGAGCGCGAATGTTTTATCGGATGGCCGGTGACGAAGGCCTTCTTCATTGCCTCAGCCATCGATGGCTCCCAAGGTACGGAGCTCCGCCAGCAACGGCAGCAGTGGCAGGCCGACAATGGTAAAATGGTCGCCTTCGATTTTTTCGAACAGCTGGACGCCTTCGCCTTCGATTTGATACGCGCCGACGCTCGACAATGCCTTGGCGCCAACCCTGGCGAGATGCCGGCCGATGAAGGCGGGGTCGAGCTTGCGCATGGTCATCGAGGCGATGCCGACATGGCGCCACAGCACCTTGCCGTCGCGCACCAGCACTGCGGCGCTGTTGAGCTGATGGGTCCTGCCCGACAGCGCCAGGAGATGGCGGCGCGCGCCCTCCATGTCGGCGGGCTTGTGGAACACCTCGTCGCCCAAGGACAGCGTCTGGTCGCAGCCGAGCACCAGCGCGCCGGGCCGGCGCTCGCTGACTTCGGTGGCCTTGGCTTCAGCGAGCACCAGGGCGACGTCCTCGGGCGAGGCGCCGCTGTCCTGCAAAGGGGCTTCCAGCGCCCGCTCGTCCAGCGTCGCGGGAACCGCCTCGATGTCGACGCCGGCATCGACCAGCATCGCCTTGCGGAACGGGCTGCCCGAAGCGAGGATGATTTTTTCTGTCATGCTGACTCACCAGGGTTGGTGTTCCGTCGCGCACCCCTCATCCGTCCGAGGTCGGATGAGGGGTGCGCTTCGGGATGCTCACTTCTCTCGTCTGCCCTAGCGCGTCTTCCCCCTAAGGGCAACGATCGCCGCCGCCGTCTCCTCGATCGAGCGGCGGCTGACGTCGATCATCGGCCAGCCATGGCGGGTGCAGATCTGGCGGGCATAGGCGAGCTCTTCGTTGATGGCGGCGCGGTCGACATAGTCGGTCGGCACGTAGGTGCTCGAATTGCCGAGGATGCGGTTCTGGCGCACATGCGATATGCGCTCGGCGGTGGCGATCAATCCCACGATTAGCGGTGTCCTGGCGTTGACCAGGCTATCAGGCACCGGCACGCCGAGCACGATCGGGATGTTGGCGGTCTTGATGCCGCGGTTGGCGAGATAGATGCTGGTCGGCGTCTTCGAGGTGCGCGAAATGCCGATCAGCACGACATCGGCGTCATCCATGTTTGCCGGCAGCTGGCCGTCATCATGGTCCATGGTGAAGTTGAGCGCATCGATGCGCCGGAAATATTCGGCGTCGAGAACATGCTGGGCGCCGACGCGGCGGCCGGCCGGCGTTCCGAGATAGGACTGGAAGACGGTCAGCACGGGCTCCAGCACGGACACGCAAGGCAGGCCCATGGCCGCGCAGCGTTCGTCGATGCCGTGCGCCAGCTTCTGGTCGACCACCGTGTAGAGGATGATGCCCGGCTCCTCCTCTATGTCCTCGAACACTTTGGCTATCTGCTTTTCGGTGCGGATGAGCGGGTAGATGTGTTCGATGGCGCGCGCATCCTTGTACTGCGCCGAAGCGGCGCGGCCGGCGGCGAGCAGCGTTTCCCCCGTGGCGTCGGAAATCAGATGCAGGTGGAAGAAGCTTTGGGGTTTGTTCACAGGGGTCACCTGGGGCTGTGGGCGGATGTGGATAAGATCGAACGGGCAGGCATGCCGGCGAAAGGCGACTGTATCAGATGCCGGTTTGTCCACAATTCGATGCGCTGTCAGCTTCGCCGGACGGCTGGGGACAAGTCCGTGGACGAAGCGCTTTGCCTTTTGTTCGTCCACAGGGCAGGTCTCGAGGGCGGTCGATCTAGCGCATTGACTCCCCTGCGAGATTCCTGATTGTCCCCAGAACCCTGCAAACCGCGATCGGCAGTGCGCGACAATATGCTTGCTGGCGTTTTGGCGGCCAAAGCGGGACAGGTGACAACCACCACAACCAACAGACTCTTAGAATCAGAAGACTCTTTTAAAATAAGATATTTGATTAAGAGGAAGCCGGGAGAGGCGAGCGTTCGATGCCTGCAAGACGGATCATGCTGGATGTCCTGAAGGGCAAGACGGTGTTTCCTCCTCCGCTCTGGATGATGCGCCAGGCAGGGCGCTATCTGCCGGAATATCGTGAGACGCGAAGGCGTGCCGGTTCGTTCCTTGATCTCTGCTACGACCCCGACCTTGCCGTCGAAGTGACGCTGCAGCCGATCGAGCGTTTCGGCTTCGACGCTTCGATCGTGTTCTCGGACATCCTTGTCGTTCCCCATGCGCTTGGCCGCGACGTGCGCTTCGAGGAAGGGCGCGGACCGCTGCTGACGCCGATTTCAGCGGCGGAGATCGCGGCGCTGGGAAGCGACATGTTTCACGTGAATCTCGAACCGGTCTACGAGACGCTTCGCCGGCTGCGGGCGAAATTGCCCGACGAGACGACGCTGATCGGCTTTTGCGGCGCGCCTTGGACGGTGGCGACCTATATGATCGCCGGCCACGGTACGCCGGACCAGGCGCCGGCGCGGCTGTTTGCCTACCGCGAGCCGGCGGCGTTTCGACAGCTGCTGAAAGTGCTCGCCGATCGTTCGGCTTCCTACCTGATCCGCCAGATCGAGGCCGGCGCGGATGTCGTGCAGATCTTCGATTCCTGGTCGGGGGTGCTCGACGATGCTACATTCGAACAGTTCTGCGTCGAGCCGGTCGCAGAGGTCGTCAGGCAAGTTCGGGCCGTCCATCCCGACGTGCCGATCATCGGGTTTCCCAAGGGCGCCGGAGCCCGCTACCAGAGTTATCGCGAGAAGACCGGTGTGACGGGGCTCGGCATCGACTGGACGGTGCCGCTCGAGGCAGCGAAGGCGTTGCAGCGGCAGGGAGCCGTCCAGGGCAATCTCGATCCGTTGCGGCTGGTCGCCGGCGGCCAGGCATTGGCCGACGGGGTCGGGGCGATCCTTCGGGCGTTGGGGGACGGGCCGCTGATCTTCAATCTCGGCCATGGCGTCACGCCCGACACGCCGGTGGCGCATGTCGAGGCGATGGTGAAACAGGTGCGGAGCGCGGCACGCTGATGACTGACAGAAGTAACACCAATAGCACCGGCCAGGCGATGAAGCGCATGGTCATCGGCATCGCTGTCCTGATCGTTCTCACCGCGGTCTTGTTTTTCTTCGCACCGGAAAGCTTTTATCCCTGGGCAAAGGCGATCCATATCCTCGCCGTCATCTCCTGGATGGCCGGCATGCTTTATCTGCCGCGCCTGTTTGTCTATCACGCCGACGCGGAGAAGGGCTCCGTTCAATCCGAGACGTTCAAGGTGATGGAGCGGCGCCTGCTGCGCGGCATCATCAATCCGGCGATGACCCTCACCTGGGTGTTCGGGCTGTGGCTGGCCTGGAAAATCTTTGCGTTCCAGGGCGGCTGGCTGCATGCCAAGATCGGCCTGGTGCTGATCCTGTCTGGCATTCACGGCTATCTGGCCGCCGCGGTGCGCAAATTCGCCGAGGACCGCAACGAAAAAACGGCAAGGCACTGGCGGATCGTCAACGAGATCCCCACATTGCTGATGATCGCAATCGTGATCCTGGTCGTCGTGAAGCCCTTCTGAGGCTTCATCGGACCCGCTCAAAAGGCGGCTTGCTCTTTCAGCCGACCGACGATACAAGACGGGTCTTCCTTCCCGTCATGCGCCGCCCGTCATTGCTTTCGGCCGCGCCCGGCATTTGTCGCATCCCGCCGATCTTTTCCCCAAAGCCTACCCAGAGTCCGTCTAATGCAAGAAATGAAACTCACCGAGTTCAAGAACAAGAAGCCGCCAGAGCTGATCGCTTATGCCGAATCGCTCGAGGTCGAGAACGCCAGCGTCATGCGCAAGCAGGAGCTGATGTTCGCGATCCTGAAGAAGCTCGCCGCCCAGGACATCGAAATCATCGGTGACGGTGTGGTCGAGGTGCTGCAGGACGGTTTCGGCTTCCTGCGCTCCGCCAATGCCAACTACCTGCCAGGTCCCGACGACATCTACATCTCGCCGTCGCAGATTCGGCGCTTTTCGCTGAAGACCGGCGATACGGTCGAAGGACCGATCCGCAGCCCGAAGGAGGGCGAGCGCTATTTCGCGCTGCTCAAGGTCAACACGATCAATTTCGACGATCCCGAAAAGATCCGCCACAAGATCCACTTCGACAATCTGACGCCGCTCTATCCGACCTCGCGGCTAAAGATGGAGGTCGACAATCCGCCCAGCAAGGACATATCGCCTCGCGTGATCGACCTGGTGGCGCCGATCGGCAAGGGCCAGCGCGCGCTGATCAACGCACAGCCGCGTACCGGTAAGACGGTGCTTTTGCAGAACATCGCGCACTCGATCACCGCCAATCATCCGGAATGCTATCTGATTGTGCTTCTGATCGACGAGCGTCCGGAAGAAGTGACCGACATGCAGCGCTCGGTGAAGGGCGAAGTGGTCTCCTCGACCTTCGACGAACCGGCGGTGCGCCACGTCCAGGTCGCCGAAATGGTCATCGAGAAGGCCAAGCGCCTGGTCGAGCACGGCCGTGATGTGGTGATCCTGCTGGATTCCATCACCCGCCTAGGCCGCGCCTACAACACCGTCGTGCCGTCCTCCGGCAAGGTGCTGACCGGCGGTGTCGACGCCAACGCGCTGCAGCGCCCGAAGCGCTTCTTCGGCGCCGCCCGCAACATCGAGGAAGGCGGCTCGCTCACCATCATCGCCACGGCGCTGATCGACACCGGCAGCCGCATGGACGAAGTCATCTTCGAAGAGTTCAAGGGCACCGGTAACTGCGAAATCCAGCTCGACCGCAAGGTGGCCGACAAGCGCATCTATCCGGCCATCGACATCCTCAAGTCCGGCACCCGCAAGGAAGACCTGCTGGTGTCGCGTCAGGACCTGCAAAAGATCTTCGTGCTGCGCCGTATCCTGGCGCCGATGGGAACCACCGACGCGATCGAGTTCCTGATCGACAAGCTGAAGCAGACCAAGACCAACGGCGATTTCTTCGATTCGATGAATACATAATCGAAGCGAAGCGGGCTTTCTCTTCGTCATCCTCGGGCTTGAGCCGAGGATCCATCCCGTGACGTCCTATGGTCCGCGGTGCGTCGCGTCGCTCCTTGCTGCGCTATAGGATGACGAACTGCGCAACATCCCTTCCAACTCATCGGGATCCGCAACCACCGGCAGGCAGACCTGGCCGGTGCACAGCCAGGCGCCGCGCCGGTTGGTCGGCGGCAGAATTCCTCCGGGCAGCAAGGGTCGATTCGCCGCCATACCGATCGGCACGACAATATCGACGCGGCGGGGATCAGGGTTTCGATTAACGACCGGAACGAGTTTTTGATCTTCCGGCTCGTCCACGACGACCAGCTTCAGCGGTTCGATGGCAAGCGCGCAGGCATTGACGATGCCCGCCTGGCCGTAGGCCTGGTGCGCGGCTCGGCCGGCAGCGTGCTCGGCGGTTTTCCACGCCTTCTCCTGCAAATCGAGATTGCCGGTGACGGAGGCGAGCCGCACCTGCGCCTCGATGATCTGGCTGGTGGCTGACGGAATGGCCTCATCGACATCGCCCCTGATGCGGATCGGCACATCGGTGCTGTCCGAGGCGGTCAGATAGTAGCCCGTGTCCTGCGCGTCGGCGTGCCAATGGTCGAGCTGTTCGAGGAACCGGCTGGCCTTGTCGACATAGTTCCAATCGCCTGTGGCTTCAAACAGCGAGATCGCCGCGTTGGTCATGGCGGCATAGTCGCTCGATAGAGCGGGAAACAATTTCCTGACACCAAGCATGGAATGCGGCAAGCGATTGTCGCGGCTGGCGGCGCTGATGTGGGCAAACGCCTTTGCCGCGGCCTCGATCCAATCCGGCCGTGCCAGCGAGCGGCCGGCCTCGGCAAGTGCTGCGATCATCAGGCCGTTCCAGTCGGTAAGGGTCTTCGCGTCCAGCCCAGGCCTGACGCGTTCTTCCCGGGCGGCGAGAAGCCTTGCCTTGAGCGGCACCAGCTGTTCGCGGTCGGTCGCCCCAAGCGCTTGCTGAGAGAAGGTTTGATGGACAACCGGCTTGCCCTCCCAGCCGGGTGGGCTGGAAAGCGTGAAGTAGTTGAAGAACAACGCTGAATCATCGCCAAGGACAGATTCGATCTCTTCCCTGCCCCAGGTGTAGAACAGGCCCTCCTCGCCCTCGCTATCGGCGTCGAGGCTGGCGGCAAAGGCGCCGCCATCGACGCGCATTTCGCGCAGCAGCCAGTCAACCGTGTCTTCGATTCGTACCCGGAACAAATCATTGCCGGTCGCCGCAAGAGCCCAATTGCAGAAGCGGATGAGCTGGGCGTTGTCGTAGAGCATCTTCTCGAAATGCGGCACCAGCCATTCGGCGTCCGTCGAGTAGCGGCTGAGGCCGCCGCCGATGTGATCGTAGATGCCGCCGCTCAACATATGTTCGAGGCTGATGAGCACGTCGTCGCGATGCGCGGCATTGCCGTCGCGCAGCCAGGACAGCCACAGCGTTTGCATGAACGGCGCGTTCGGGAATTTCGGCGCGCCGGCGAGGCCGCCGCGATCGCGGTCGATCATGCCGCTGACGCGGCCGGCGAGGTCGGACAGCGCATCGCGATCGAGGAGCGCCTTGGAATGCGTGGCGGAGAGCCGCGCCTCGACATGGGAGGTCAGGCCGTCGGCGCTCTGGTGCAGGCTCGCCCTCTTTTCGCGCCAGGCCTTGTCGACCGCTTCCATCACCTGGATGAACCCCGGCCGGCCATAGCGCGGCTCGCGCGGGAAATAGGTGCCGCCCCAGAACGGTTTGCCATCGGGCGTCAGGAACATGGTCAGCGGCCAGCCGCCTTGCTCGCCCATCGAGGACAGTGCGGCCATATAGATCTGGTCGATGTCGGGGCGCTCCTCGCGGTCGACCTTGATATTGACGAACAGACGGTTCATGACGGCGGCGACGTCGTCGTTCTCGAAGCTTTCATGGGCCATGACATGGCACCAATGGCAGGCGGCGTAGCCGACGGAGAGCAGGATAGGCCTGTCCAGCGCCTTTGCCTCTTCCAGCGATGCCGGTGACCATCCCCGCCAATGTACGGGATTGCCGCTGTGCTGCTGCAGATAGGGGCTGGCCTCGTCGGCAAGCAGGTTTTGCGCGGGCAATGTCACAATGGCCAACTTTCGAGGCACTCGGGATGGGTGATGACACGATAGCTAGGGCGGTTCGGTAGAGCGGGCAAATGATTTCAGGCAATTCGATCGTGGCGTTGTCGAGCGGCCGGCTTCCGGCCGGTATCGCCGTGCTGCGTATCTCCGGCACTCGGACTCGATTCGTTGTCGAAACGATTGCCGGCGGCATGGTTAAGGAGCGCACGGCGGTGCTGCGCAAGCTCAGGGCTCCAGATGGAACGGTTCTCGACACCGGGCTGGTTGTCTTCTTCCCCGGGCCGGCCAGCTTCACCGGTGAGGACGTCGCCGAGTTCCATATTCATGGCGGCCGCGCCGTGGTGGCCAGAATGTTGGAGACAATCGCTGGATTTGACGGCGTCAGGCACGCCGAACCCGGGGAATTCACGCGCCGTGCCTTTCTCAACGGCAAGGTCGACCTGGTCGAGACGGAGGCGCTGGCGGATCTCGTCAACGCCGAGACCGAAGCGCAACGGCGCTTCGCCGTCCAGAATGCCGAGGGCGCGCAGAGTGAGCTTTATCTCGGCTGGCGTCGGCGCCTGATCCATGCGCGGGCGATGATCGAAGCCGAGATCGACTTTGCCGACGAGGATGATGTGCCGGGTTCCGTTTCGGATACGGTCTGGTCCGACGTGCGGTCGATGATATTAGAGATTGACCGGCACATAGCCGGATTCCACGCCGCCGAAGTCATTCGCGACGGCTTCGAAGTCGTCATTCTCGGCGCGCCCAATGCCGGCAAGTCCAGCCTGTTCAACGCCTTGGCGCGCCGCGATGCGGCTATTGTAACGGATGAACCCGGCACCACCCGCGACCTGCTGGAGGTCGTGCTGGATCTCCAAGGTCTGCGTGTCAGGTTGACCGACACGGCGGGGTTGCGGGAAGCGCCTGGCAAAATTGAGGCGATCGGCATCGAGAAGGCGAAAGCCAAGGCGGGTCGCGCCGATCTCTTGCTGTTGCTCGAGGACGCCGCGGACCCCAGGGACGCCGGTTCGCCTCCTGTTGCGATACCGGCATTGCGCGTCGGCACCAAGCTCGACCTGCTCGATGGCGGAGCGGCCGACGATGCGGCCCAGCGCTACAACTTTGGCATATCGGTGGTCGAAGGGACGGGTGTGGATGAATTGCTAGCGGAGATCGGGCACCGCGCCACTCAGGCGGCGGGCGGTGCCGGCGATGTGCTGCCGTCACGGCTGCGTCATGTCGAGTTGCTCGGGGCGGCGAACCGGCATCTGCATCGCGCCGCCGCCGACGGGACGCCACAGGAGCTACGCGCTGAAGAGTTGCGCCTGGCAGCGGACCGCCTGGGGCGGATCGTGGGCACGGTCGACGTCGAAGACTTGCTCGACGTGATTTTTTCCCAGTTCTGCATCGGGAAATGACTCACGTGAAACACGCATGGCCGCTGGCAGGGGCCCCGATTGACTCACGTGAAACATCTTTGGCGGTGGTTCACGTGAAACGCCGACAGAAGCAGGGTTTCCCTGTTTCACGTGAAACGTCGCGCGGAAGTTTTCTTGACAGTCCCGTCTCGCGGGGACATGTGTCGCTGATCTCTTTTGAGTCCGGGACTTATGTAAGATGACCGATCACTATGATGTGGTTGTGGTGGGCGGCGGCCATGCGGGTTGCGAGGCGGCCAGTGGCGCGGCGCGCGCCGGCGCCAGCACCGCACTGGTGACGCTACGTTTCGACACGATCGGTGTAATGTCGTGCAACCCTGCCATCGGCGGGCTGGGCAAAGGGCATCTTGTGCGCGAGATCGACGCCATGGACGGGCTGATGGGCCGCGTGGCGGACGCCGCCGGCATCCAGTTTCGTCTGCTCAACCGCCGCAAGGGTCCGGCGGTGCGCGGTCCGCGCACGCAAGCCGACAGGAAACTCTATCGCCTTGCCATGCAGGATGCGATTCGGCAGCAGAACGATCTTGAGGTTGTCGAGGGCGAAGTTCTCGATTTTGAGATTTCCGATGGGAAGATAGAAGCGGTTCTCCTGGCGGACGGCCGCCGGCTTGCCTGCGGCGCCGTGGTGCTGACGACTGGGACCTTCCTGCGCGGGCTCATTCACATCGGCGAAAAGAAGATTGTCGCCGGCCGCATGAATGAGAAGGCCAGCATGGGATTGTCGGCGACAATGGACCGCGCCGGTTTCAGGCTCGGGCGGCTCAAGACCGGCACGCCGCCGCGCCTGGACGGGCGGACCATCGACTGGGCTTCGCTGGAAAGCCAGGCGGCGGACGAGCATCCGGTGCCGTTCTCGCTCATGACCGACCGCATCGTGACGCCGCAGATCGATTGCGGCATTACGCGCACGACCACGGCCACACATGAGGTGATTCGCGCCAATCTTGGCCGTTCGGCGATGTATTCCGGCTCGATCGAAGGCGTTGGGCCGCGTTATTGCCCGTCGATCGAGGACAAGATCGTCAAGTTCGGCGACCGCGACGGGCACCAGATCTTTCTCGAACCGGAAGGGCTCGACGACCACACCGTCTATCCCAACGGTATTTCGACCTCGCTGCCGGAAGATGTTCAGCTCGCCATCCTGAAGACCATTCCGGGGCTGGAGCGCGCTGTCATGCTGCAGCCGGGCTATGCCATCGAATATGATCATGTCGATCCGCGCGAACTGCATCAGACGCTGGAGACCAAGCGCGTTGCCGGGCTTTTTCTCGCCGGGCAGATCAACGGTACGACCGGCTATGAAGAGGCCGCCGGGCAGGGCCTGCTCGCCGGCCTCAACGCAGCGCGCCGCGCCGCGAGCGGCGAGCAGGTCGTGCTCAGCCGCACCCAGGCCTATATCGGCGTGATGGTCGACGATTTGACCAGTCGCGGCATCAGCGAGCCCTACCGGATGTTCACCTCGCGGGCCGAATTCCGGCTGTCGCTGCGCGCCGACAACGCCGATGAGCGGCTGACGCCATTGGCGCAGACGCTGGGGATCGCTTCGGCGCGGCGGCTGCAGCGCTATGGCGATGCCACCCGTCGGCTTGACGAAGCGCGCCAGTTGGCGCTTTCGCTGACCATGACGCCGAACGAGGCGGCACGGCACGGCCTGGAGATCAATCGCGACGGCGTGCGCCGGTCCGGCTTTGAATTGCTGGCTTATCCCGGTGTCGATATTGCCTGGCTAAGCCGGGTCGAGCCTAAATTTGGCGACGTCGACGCCAAGACCGCGGAGCGCCTCGAAACGGAAGCGAAATATTCGGTTTATCTCGACCGCCAGAGCACGGATGTCGCGCAGATACGGCATGAGGAGAGCCGGCTGATCCCCGATGCCATTGATTTCGCCGGCGTGCCCGGCCTGTCCAATGAATTGAAGCAGAAGATGCAGGCGCGGCGGCCACGCTCCGTTGCGGATGCACAGCGCATGGAAGGCATGACGCCTGCGGCGCTGGCGATCATTGTCGCGCATGTCCGTCACTGGGAAACAGCGCAGAAGGGGGAAACAGCACAGAAGGGGGAAACCGCTGAAAAGGCCGAGCGGAGGGACGTTGCGTGAGGTCTTTCTCCCGCGAGAGCCTGCAGGAGGCCGCCGGTCCGGTTTCACGTGAAACATTCGATCGCCTGGTGGCGTTCGAAGAGATGTTCCAGAAATGGAACCGCAGCATCAATCTCGTCGCGCAATCGACCTCCGGTGATGTCTGGCAACGCCACATCCTGGACAGTGCGCAGCTTGCACGGATAGAGTCCGAAGCCACGCATTGGGTCGATATCGGTTCCGGCGGCGGATTTCCCGGGCTTGTCATGGCCTTTCTGCTCGCCGAGCGCCCGGGGGCCAGCATCGATCTGGTCGAAAGCAACCGCAAGAAGGCCTCGTTCCTGCAGACCGTCATCGGTCAGTTCGGCTTGCCGGCGCGAGTCGTGGCGCGCCGCATCGAGGACAGCCATGTGCTTGTTTCGAAGCCGCAAATCGTCACGGCGCGGGCGCTGGCCCCGCTTTCGGTCCTGCTGGACCTGTCCGCGCCATGGCTGACCTCGGGGGCGCGGGCGCTGTTCCACAAAGGCCGGGATTACCGCGCCGAAGTGCAAGAAAGCGTTAACCGGTGGACTTTCGATCTGGTAGAACATCCAAGCGTGACCGACGCCAGCGGCGTCATCCTCGAATTGTCCAATGTGCGACCCGTCTGAACCGAGACCGGTCTGATTATTCGGCGACCCAAAGATGAATTTCTGGCATAAACCCATGATGAAGAACGGCCCTCGAATCATCACCGTAGCCAACCAGAAGGGCGGTGTCGGCAAGACCACCACCGCCATCAACCTGGCCACCGCGCTGGCGGCAATCGGCGAAAAAGTGCTGATCGTCGACCTCGATCCGCAAGGCAATGCAAGCACCGGCCTCGGCATCGACCGCAAGGACCGGACGGTCTCCTCCTATGATGTGCTTACGGGCGAACTGGAGCTGGAAGCCGCCGCCATCCCGACCGCGGTGCCCGGCCTGTCGATCGTGCCCTCGACGCTCGACCTGCTCGGCATCGAGATGGAGATCGCTTCGGCGCCGGACCGGGTGCTCAAACTGCGCAATGCACTGCGCGCGGCGACCGAGCGCGGGGCGCCCTTCGGCTACGTGCTGATCGATTGCCCGCCGTCGCTCAATCTTTTGACTTTGAATTCAATGGCGGCAGCTGATTCTGTTCTCGTGCCGCTGCAATGCGAGTTCTTCGCACTGGAGGGTCTTAGCCAGCTGCTCGAAACGGTCGAGCAGGTGCGTCGCTCGATCAATCCGGATCTTACCATCCAGGGCATCGTGCTGACCATGTATGACGGCCGCAACAACCTCGCCAACCAGGTGGTGCAGGATGTGCGCGAGCATATGGGCGACAAGGTCTATGAGACCATCATTCCGCGCAATGTGCGGGTGTCGGAGGCGCCGTCCTATGGCAAGCCGGCGATCCTCTACGACCTGAAATGCTCCGGCAGCCAGGCCTATCTGCAACTGGCCTCCGAAGTGATCCGCCGCGAGCGTAAATTGCGCGCTGCTTGATTAGATCGGCCGCATAATCAACAGCCGATTCGATACCGAAACGATCTGAAATAGACGTGGAATAAAGATGAGCGAAGATCTCTCGAGGAAAAGACTGGGACGCGGACTGGCGGCACTGATCGGCGAGATCGATCGTCCCGCCGCACCGGAAAAGCCCGGCATGAGCGCCGACGGCAAGGTGCCGATCGAGTTTCTCAGCCCAAACCCGAGAAATCCGCGCCGGCATTTTGGCGATGCCGAACTGACCGACCTCGCCCAGTCGATCCGCGAGCATGGCGTGGTGCAGCCGGTCGTGGCGCGGCCGTCGCCGACGCAGGCGGGCCGCTACGAGCTCATCGCCGGCGAGCGGCGCTGGCGTGCGGCGCAGCGTGCCGGGCTGACCGAGATCCCGGTCATCATCCGCGAAGTCAACGACCGCACGGCGCTGGAACTGGCGATCATCGAGAACGTCCAGCGCGCCGACCTCAATCCGGTCGAAGAGGCACAGGGTTACCAGCAACTCATCGACGACCATGGCTACACCCAGGCCGATCTCGGCCAGGTGATCGGGAAGAGCCGCAGCCATGTCGCCAACACTTTGAGATTGTTGAAGCTGCCCGACGTGATCCGCGACATGCTGGTCGACGGCGCGCTGTCGGCCGGGCATGCCCGCACGCTGGTCACGGCGGAGGATCCGGCCGGCCTTGCCAAGCGCATTGTCGAGGAGGGTCTTTCCGTGCGGCAGGCCGAGGCGCTGGCGCAGATGCCGGCCGGCACCAGTTCCAACGGCACCAAGTCAGCCGCGCCGGTCGTCGAAAAGGACGCCGACACGCTGGCCCTGGAAAAGCTGCTGACCGATACGACCGGCATGATCGTCACGGTCGACCACAAGGGCAAGGGTGGCGTGCTACGCGTTGCGTATCGGAGCTTGGAGCAGCTGGATGAGCTGTGCCGCCGGTTGAAACAGGATTAGAGCGGCCCGGCGATTGATAGAATCGCGGACGTGCTAAACTCTTGTTTTTGCGCAGTTCGGATGGAAGACTGCGACACACTTTTCTAGGGATTGCTTTTGGTATTTAGCCGGCGAATGTTTCGCGGTCTTCCCTTCTCCCGCAAGGGGGGAAGGAAGAGGCGCCTACCTTTGCGCCAGCCGCGCGCTTTCCACGGCGATCCCCAGCAGCGCCTGCCTGGCCAGCGCCACCGACAGGTCCGGCCGGCGCCGCGTCTGCAGCACGGCTGATTGCAGGCGGGTCAGCGCGCGGCCGAGCGCTTCGCTGTTCCAGCGCTCCAGCGCTCTCTCCACCAGCTTGCGGCGCGCGAAAAAGACCGGCGGCCGCGCGGCGGCAACGACGGAAGCGGCGTTGCGGCCGCCGGAGTCCATCTGGCCGCGCATGACCTGTATCTGCTGTATCTGCCGCATCGCCGAGGACAGCACCAGGAAGGGCTGGCCGCCGCCCTGGCAGTGGCGCGTGAAGGCGGTGTCGAAGTCGCCGATCTTGCCTTCGAGCAGCGCGTCGACGGCATCGTCATAAGAGGCACCGGACACGTCGCCCGACATGGCTCTCACCTCTTCCAGCCCGATTTCCTTCTGGCCGTGGGCGTAGAGGACGAGTTTTTCGATCTCGCCACGCGAGGCCAGCCGGTCGCCGCCGAGATTGCGGCGCAGCGCCTGTCTGGCCTCCAGCGTCATCGACATGCCGGCCTTGCGCAGCTCGTCGTCGATGACCGTGTCGATGTCGCGGGCCTCATCGGCGTAGCAGGGCAAGGCCATGGCGTTGTCGGCGCCCTCGACCACCGCGCGCAGCCCGACCCCTTTCTTCAAGTCGCCGGCCTCGATCAGGATGATGGCGTCCCGCACCGGCTCCGCCGTCAGCGCCTTGACGTCGTCGGCCAGCGCCTTCTGGCCGCTGGCGTTGCGCACCCAGAGCAGCCGCCGGTCGGAAAACATCGGCACGGTGCGGGCTTCGTCGAGCAGCCGGCCCTCGTCGCGGTCGACCTCCGAACCCTCGAGCCTGACCACGCAGAACGGATCGTCCAGCGGCAGACCGGTCTTTCCGGCAAACGCCTTCGCCCGCTCCGAGACAAGGCCGCGATCGGGGCCATAAAGCAGGACGATCGAGATGCGCGGATCAGGCCGCGCGAGCCAGGAATCGACCTCGAAAGCTTTCTTCTGTGCCATGGAGGGTGGTTAGCATGATGCGTGCGCGGGGTGAACGGCGATCGGCACCGAGCACTCTTTTCCTTCTTCCCCTGCGGGAGAAGGTGTCGCCGAAGGCGACGGAAGGGGTGTTCCAGCGGGGTGAGACGCTGGTTTTGATGCAGCCGATTGGCACGCGCCAAGCTGGAGCACCCCTCATCCGGCCTCGCTTCGCGAGGCCATCGCCCTGGGCGAGTCACGGGCCGCGCCCGCCCTTCGGGCCCCACAAGGGGAGAAGGAAAAGCGGCCACGCTCTGCACCCAATCACCTTATCTGGCGACAAACACGGCGCAACCATGCGCCAAATTGCGTGCCGCTGCTCAACATCGACAAGAAATTTCGCGGACATATCTTCATCTTGAGCGCGGGAGGCTGGGATCGGCCGGCGCGGCCGGAACCGATGCGCGGATGACTTGCCTGGCGAATTCGCGCTGGTCTGGACGCGCGGATGTGCAAATATCCGCACCCAGGCGACATTGGAGGAGTTTTGGTCATGGCCGATGCTGGGATGTTGCGTTTTCACGTTCCGGAGCCGGAAGTGCGGCCGGGCGGCACGCCTGATTTCTCCAACGTGACCATCGCCCAGGCCGGCTCGGTGGCGCGTCCCGATATCGATGTCGATCCGCGCACCATCCGCGACATGGCGTTTTCGATCATCCGCGTGCTGAACCGCAATGGCGAAGCCGTCGGGCCATGGGCCGGGCTGCTTTCCAGCGAGGAATTGCTGGAGGGCCTGCGCAACATGATGACGCTGCGGACCTTCGATGCGCGCATGCAGATGGCGCAGAGGCAAGGCAAGACCTCTTTCTACATGCAGCATCTGGGCGAAGAAGCGGTGAGCTGCGCCTTTCGCAAGGCGCTTGCCCCGGGCGACATGAACTTCCCGACTTATCGGCAGGCCGGCCTGCTGATCGCCGACGGCTATCCGATGGTCACGATGATGAACCAGATCTATTCCAACGAGGCCGATCCGCTGAAAGGCCGGCAGCTGCCGATCATGTATTCGTCGAAAGAGCACGGCTTCTTCTCTATCTCCGGCAATCTGGCGACGCAGTATATCCAGGCGGTCGGCTGGGCGATGGCCTCGGCGATCTCGAACGATTCGCGCATCGCTGCCGGCTGGATCGGCGACGGCTCGACGGCCGAATCCGATTTCCATTCGGCGCTGGTGTTCGCTTCCACCTACAAGGCTCCGGTCGTGCTCAACGTCGTCAACAACCAGTGGGCGATCTCGACTTTTCAGGGCATTGCGCGCGGCGGCTCGGGCACTTTTGCAGCACGCGGCCTCGGCTTCGGCATTCCGTCGCTGCGCGTCGACGGCAACGACTATCTGGCGGTCCATGCGGTGGCCAAATGGGCGGCCGAGCGGGCCCGCAACAATCTCGGGCCGACGCTGGTCGAATATGTCACGTACCGCGCTGGCGCCCATTCGAGTTCGGACGATCCCTCCGCCTACCGGCCAAAGACCGAGTCCGACGCCTGGCCGCTCGGCGATCCGGTCGTGCGGCTGAAGAACCATCTGATCAAGCTCGGCGTCTGGTCGGACGAGCGGCACGCACAGGCCGAGGCGGAAATCCTCGACACGGTGATCGCGGCGCAGAAGGAGGCGGAAAGCCACGGCACGCTGCATGCCGGCGGCAAGCCGTCGACGCGAGACATGTTCGAGGGCCTCTATGCCGAGATGCCGCCGCATCTCAGACGCCAGCGCCAGCAGGCGGGAGTCTGAGCCATGCCAAGGCGGACCATGATAGAGGCCATCCGGGACGCCATGGACGTTTCGATGGAACGCGACAGCAAAGTCGTCGTGTTCGGCGAGGATGTCGGTTTCTTCGGCGGCGTTTTTCGCGTCACCCACGGCCTGCAGGCCAAATACGGCAAGAGCCGCTGCTTCGACGCGCCAATCAGCGAATCCGGCATTGTCGGCTCGGCCATCGGCATGGCCGCCTATGGCCTCAAGCCGTGCGTCGAGATTCAGTTTGCCGACTACATGTATCCGGCCTACGACCAGCTGACGCAGGAAGCCGCAAGGCTGCGCTACCGGTCGAACGGTGATTTCACCTGCCCGATCGTGGTGCGCATGCCGACCGGCGGCGGCATCTTCGGCGGCCAGACGCACAGCCAAAGCCCGGAGGCGCTGTTCACCCATGTGTCCGGGCTGAAGACGGTGGTGCCATCCAACCCGCATGACGCCAAGGGGCTTTTGATCGCGGCGATCGAGGATCCCGACCCGGTGATCTTCTTGGAGCCGAAGCGGCTCTATAACGGCCCGTTCGACGGCCATCACGACCGGCCGGTAACGCCGTGGTCGAAGCACGAGCTCGGCGAGGTCGCCGACGGCCATTATACCGTGCCGCTCGGCAAGGCGGCGATCCGCAGGGCGGGTTCCGCCGTCACGGTGCTCGCCTATGGCACCATGGTCTATGTCGCCCAGGCCGCGGCCGAGGAGACCGGCATCGATGCCGAGATCATCGACCTCAGGACGCTGCTGCCGCTCGACCTCGATACGATCGTGGCCTCGGTCAAGAAGACCGGACGTTGCGTGGTCGTACACGAGGCGACGCTGACGTCAGGCTTCGGCGCCGAACTGTCGGCGCTGGTACAGGAAAACTGCTTCTACCATCTGGAAGCGCCGGTGGTCCGCGTCGCCGGCTGGGACACGCCCTATCCGCACGCGCAGGAGTGGGACTATTTCCCCGGCCCGGCCCGTGTCGGCCGTGCGCTCATCGAAACATTGGAAGCTTAGAGAGGCCTGAAATGGGCGAACACATCATCAAGCTGCCCGATGTCGGCGAGGGCGTCGCCGAGGCCGAGCTCGTCGAATGGCATGTGAAGATCGGCGACATCGTGCGCGAGGATACGTTGCTGGCCGCCGTGATGACCGACAAGGCGACGGTCGAAATCCCGTCGCCCGTCGATGGCGAGATCCTGTGGCTGGGCGCCGAGATCGGCGACACGGTGGCGATCGGTTCGCCCATCGTGCGGCTGAAAGTGGCGGGCGACGGCAATGTGAAAGCCGCCAAAGAGGCTGAACCGGTGACCGGGGCGGAGCCGCCCGCCAGGTTGCCGAGCCCGAAGCCCGAAGCCGCTTCGCCGCCCAAGCCGGCAAAACCCGCCGAGACACCGGCGAAACCCGCATCGTCGTCGGCGGCGCCGAAAACCGTGACACGCTCCCCGGCTTCGGGCGCGCCGCGTCCAGAAGGCGAAAAGCCGCTGGCCTCGCCAGCCGTCCGCTTGCGCGCCAAGGAGGCCGGCATAGATCTCAGGCAAGTCGCAGGCAGCGGCCCGGCCGGCCGCATCGGCCATGAAGACATCGAGACCTTCCTGGCGCGCGGGCCGCAAGTGGCCAAGGCATCGGGCCTCGCCCGCAACGATGCCATCGAGGACATCAAACTGGTTGGCCTGCGGCGCAAGATCGCCGAGAAGATGACGCTGTCCAAATCGCGCATCCCTCACATCACCTATGTCGAGGAGATCGACGTGACGGCGCTCGAGGAATTGCGCGCCGCGCTCAACAAGGAAAAGCGCGCCGCCAAGGGAGGCAAGGAGAGGCCGAAGCTGACCTTGCTGCCGTTCCTGATGCGGGCGATGGTCAAGGCGATCGCGGACCAGCCCCAACTCAATTCGCTGTTCGAGGACGAGGCCGGTATCATCCACCAGCACGGCGGCATCCATATCGGCATCGCCGCGCAGACGCCGTCTGGGCTGGTGGTGCCTGTCGTCAAGCATGCCGAGGCGCGCGACATCTGGGAGTGCGGCGCCGAGGTCGCCAGGCTGGCCGAGGCGGCCAAGTCGGGCACGGCGACGCGTGACGAGCTGTCGGGCTCGACCATCACCATCACCTCGCTCGGCGCCATGGGCGGCGTCGCCACCACACCGGTCATCAACCATCCGGAAGTCGCGATCATCGGCGTCAACAAGATGATGGTGCGGCCGCTGTGGGACGGCACGCAGTTCATCCCGCGCAAGATGATGAACCTGTCGTCGAGCTTCGACCACCGCGTCATCGACGGCTGGGATGCCGCGGTGTTCGTCCAGCGGATCAAGGCGCTGCTGGAGACACCTGCGCTGATTTTCGTGGATTGAGAGGATGAGAACGGACGCTGCCCCTTTGCCTTCGTCATCCTCGGGCTTGACCCGAGGATCCATGCCGCGACCTCAGCCTAAGAGCGTTGCGGAGCAGGTTTCTGAACCGTTGCAACGCCTTCCCGTCACGGCATGGATCCTGGGGTCTGCGCACGTCGCTACGCTCCTTGCTCCGCCCCAGGATGACGACGGCAGGGGCGTCTCGGCCATTCTTCAAGGTTGGCGGTCTGCAGGTGCAATGCCGGAACGAACCAGGGTCCCATCATGAAAGAAATCTCCTGCAAGCTGCTGGTCATCGGCGCCGGGCCCGGGGGGTATGTCTGCGCCATTCGTGCCGGGCAGCTCGGCGTCGATACGGTCATCGTCGAGGCGGGCAAGCCCGGCGGCACCTGCCTCAATGTCGGCTGCATCCCCTCAAAAGCACTGATTCATGCGGCGGAGGAATTCGAGAAGGTGTCTGACATGGCCGGCGGCAAGAGCCCGCTCGGCATTTCGGTCACGGCGCCGGTACTCGATCTGGCCAGGACCATCGCCTGGAAGGACGGGATCGTCAGCCGGCTCAACAGTGGCGTCGCCGGCCTGCTCAAGAAGGCCGGGGTGAAGACCGTGCACGGCTGGGCGAGGTTTCGCGACGGCAAGACCGTCGAGGTCGAGACCGAGACGGGAAGCCAGGTGATCCGCGCGGAAACGATCGTGATCGCGACGGGCTCGGCGCCGGTCGAACTCCTGCCCTTCGGCGGACCGGTGATTTCATCCACTGAAGCCCTGGCGCTGAGCGAAGTGCCGAAGAGGCTTGCGGTCGTCGGCGGCGGCTATATCGGCCTCGAACTCGGCATGGCATTCGCCAAGATGGGCGCCAAGGTGACCGTGGTCGAGGCCTTGCCGCGCGTGCTGGCACAGTATGATGCGGAGTTGACCCGGCCGGTGGTCAAGCGGCTCGCCGCACTTGGCGTCGAAGTGATGCTCGGCGCCAAGGCCAAGGGACTGTCGACAAAAGGCGATGCGCTGCTGGTCGAGACATCCGACGGCAAGAGCGGCAAGGTCGCGGCGGACAAGATCCTGGTGACGGTCGGCCGCAAGCCGGTGACCGAGGGCTGGGGGCTCGAGCAGATCGATCTCGACAGGGCCGGAAAATTCATCAGGATCGATGACCAGTGCCGCACCTCTATGCGCGGCGTCTTCGCCATCGGCGACGTCACCGGCGAGCCGATGCTGGCGCACCGGGCGATGGCACAGGGCGAGATGGTCGCCGAAATCGTCGCCGGCCATAAGCGCAGCTGGGACAAGCGCTCGATCCCCGCCGTCTGCTTCACCGATCCCGAGCTGGTGACGGCGGGTCTGTCGCCTGAAGAGGCCAAGGCCCGGGCCGAGATCAAGATCGGCCTGTTCCCCTTCGCCGCCAATGGCCGCGCCATGACGAAGCTCGGCGAGGATGGCTTCGTCCGCGTCGTGGCGCGCGCGGACAATCACCTGGTGCTCGGCATCCAGGCGGTCGGTCAGGGCGTGTCGGAGCTGTCGGCGGCGTTTGGGCTGGCGCTGGAGATGGGGGCAAGGCTGGAGGACATCGCCGGCACGATCCATTCGCATCCGACGCAAGGCGAAGGGTTCCAGGAAGCCGCGCTAAAGGCGCTCGGGCACGCGCTGCATATTTGAGGTGTCGCGCCGACGCAGATCGGCAATGCCGGCGGGTCCCGCCGGCGTATCCGAAAAGCTTACCCCGCCAGCCGGCTTACCATCTCATGTTGGGCATAGGCGCGGCCGAAGCGGTTGGCGAGGAAGGCTTCGAGCGCGATTTCCTCCTGCTTGACGAAGCCGGTCGCCGGCAAGCTGCCATCGGCCAGCATGTCGAGCACGGCGCAGATGCCGGAGGCGGTGGTGATCTGGATGGCGCTGCGCACGGTCTGGCCGACGCGCCTGGAATAGATCTTGTTGGCGTAGGTCTCCTGCAGCAGGCGGCCGTTCTTGCGGCCGGAAACGGTGACGAAGACGATGACCACGTCCTGCAGCGTCGCCGGCAGGGCGCTTTCGAAAATGTCCTTCAGCACGTCGCGGCGGTGGCGCAGGCCAAGGTCGTTGAGCAGCGCCTTCATAATCGCGGCATGACCGGGATAGCGGATGGTGCGGTAGTTCAGCGTGCGCACCTTGCCCTTCAGCGTCTCGGCCAAGGTGCCGAGCCCACCCGAGGTGTTGAACGCCTCATAGGTGACGCCGTCGAGCGAGAACTCCTCGCGCTCTTCCAGCGGCGGCACTTCGACCAGCTCGCCCTCGACGATCGCCTCGCAGGGCTCGCAATATTCGTTGATGACGCCGTCGGTGCTCCAGGTCAGATTGTAGTTCAGCGCGTTGGACGGGTATTGCGGCAGCGCGCCGACGCGCATGCGCACGCTTTCCAGCGTGTCGAAGCGGCTGGCGAGATCGTTGGCGACGATCGAGATGAAGCCCGGCGCCAGTCCGCATTGCGGGATGAAGGCGCTCTTGGCGGAACGTGCCAGCTCCTTGACGCGCCTGGTCGAGACGACATCCTCGGTGAGATCGAGATAATGCACGCCGGCGCTGGCCGCCGCCTCGGCGATGCGCGTGGTGAGATGGAAGGGGGCGGCGCTCAGCACCGCGAACTTGCCGACGAGTGCGGCTTCAAGCGCACCGACCGCCGCGATGTCGAGTTCGAGTGTCTCGACGCCGTCGGGCACTTCGGCGGCAGTGAGTTGCGCGGCCGAGCGGTCGACGAGGGTGACGTGGTAGTCACCCGTTGCGGCGAGCATTTCGGCGATGGTCGAGCCGATCTTGCCGGCCCCGACGATAACGATGTTGTTCATGGTCAAATACCCCTGCCATTTGCGTTCGCCGGAATCATCGCAGCTTGCCTGTCGAAAGGAAGCGTGAGATTCTGCAAACCGCACCCTATCTTTAGTTAATTTGCCGAAGAGTTTCGTCGAAATGCTCAGTGATGCCGAACAGGCCCTGCTTTCCCTGCTGCGCGCCAACGCGCGCGCCTCGACGGCCGAACTGGCGCGGCAGCTCGGCGTTTCGCGCACCACGGTGCAAAGCCGGATCGAGCGGCTGGAGCAGCGCGGCATCATCACGGGCTATGGCGTCAGGCTGGCGCCGGACTATGAGCAGGGGCTGGTCAGGGCGCATGTGCTGCTCACCGTCACGCCCAAGCTGGCCGATAGGGTGGTGCGCAGCCTGCAGGCATTGCCGTCCGTGCGGACGCTGCATTCGGTCAGCGGCAATTTCGACATGATCGTCATCGTCGACGCACCGTCGATCCGCGACCTCGATACGCTGCTCGACCAGATCGGCGCCATGGACGGGGTGGAGCGGACCGCGTCGTCGATCATCCTGTCGACGCGGATCGACAGGTGAAGATCGATACAGCCGATCTCCCCCGCAAGGGGCCTGTTGCGCAATTCTGGCATTGTGATTCACTTCGATTATTGCTCGGAGGGATTTGCGATGGCGGTGAAGCGG
>NZ_VFUI01000039.1:0-21888 GCF_006440535.1 Mesorhizobium sp. B2-5-13
GTCTTGCCATGGTCGACGTGACCAATCGTGCCGATGTTCACATGAGGCTTAGTGCGCTCGAATTTACCTTTTGCCATGTGATGTCTCCATTTCCTGCTCGCCCATGCGGGCTTTGAATTGCGTTACCGCGGCAGCTCTTTCGAGTTACGCGTATTTCTTCTGGACTTCCTGAGCGACCGCGGTCGGGACCGGCTCATAGTGATCGAACTGCATCGTGTAAGCCGCGCGGCCCTGGCTCATCGAGCGCAGGTTGTCGACGTACTTGAACATGTTGGCGAGCGGCACCATCGCGTTGATGACGACGGCCACGCCGCGCGCTTCCTGGCCCTGGATCTGGCCGCGACGGCCGTTCAAGTCACCGATGACGCTGCCGACGTAATCTTCCGGCGTCACCACCTCGACCTTCATGATCGGCTCGAGCAACTGCACGCCAAGCTTGGGAGCAGCTTCACGGAAGCAAGCCCGGGACGCGATTTCGAAGGCAAGAACCGAGGAGTCGACATCGTGGTAGGCGCCGTCGATGAGCGTTGCCCTGACGCCGATCATCGGGAAGCCGGCGAACGGACCAGCGCCCATGACGCTCTGGATGCCCTTTTCAACGCCCGGAATGTATTCCTTCGGCACCGCGCCGCCGACGATCTTGGACTCGAATACGAAGTCCTCGCTCTCGGAATTCGGCTCGAACACAACCTTAACGCGCGCGAACTGGCCGGTACCGCCGGTCTGCTTCTTGTGCGTGTAGTCCTGCTCGTGCTTGCGGGTGATCGTCTCGCGATAAGCCACCTGCGGCGCGCCGACATTGGCTTCGACCTTGAACTCGCGACGCATGCGGTCGACGATGATGTCGAGGTGCAGTTCGCCCATGCCGGAGATGATGGTCTGGCCGCTTTCCTCGTCCGTCTTGACGCGGAAGGACGGGTCCTCGGCAGCCAGGCGATGAAGGGCGAGCCCCATCTTTTCCTGGTCGTTCTTGGTCTTCGGCTCGATGGCGATCTGGATAACCGGATCGGGGAATTCCATGCGCTCGAGGATCACCGGGTGCAACGGATCGCACAACGTGTCGCCGGTGGTGGTGTCCTTGAGGCCGGCCAGGGCGACGATGTCGCCGGCGAAAGCCTCTTCGACGTCGGCGCGCGAATTCGCATGCATCTGCAGCATGCGGCCGATGCGCTCCTTCTTGCCTTTCACGGTGTTGTCGACAGAGACGCCCTTGGTGAGCTTGCCCGAATAGATGCGGGCAAAGGTCAGCGAACCGACGAACGGGTCGTTCATGATCTTGAAGGCGAGCATCGACAGCGGCTCGTTGTCGTCCGCATGACGCTCGATCTCGGCGTCGGTCTTGGCATCGACACCCTTGATGGCCGGAACGTCGGCCGGCGACGGCAGGTATTCGACAACGGCGTCGAGCAGCGGCTGCACACCCTTGTTCTTGAAGGCCGAGCCGCAGAACATCGGGTAGAACTTGACCGCGATCGTGCCCTTGCGGATCAGCGAACGGATCTCGTCATTCGACGGCATCTTGCCTTCGAGGTAGTTCTCGAGCGCCGTCTCGTCCATTTCGACGGCGGCTTCGATCATCTTCTCGCGATATTCCTCGGCACGCGCCTTGAGGTCGGCCGGGATCTCGACGACGTCCCAGGCAGCACCCAGGGTTTCATCGCGCCAGACAAGCGCGTTCATCTCGACGAGGTCGACGACGCCCTTGAATTCGGTCTCGGCGCCGATCGGCAGCTGCATGACGACAGCCTGCGCACCGAGGCGCGAGCCGATCATCTCGACCGAGCGGTAGAAGTCCGCGCCGATCTTGTCCATCTTGTTGCAGAAGATCATGCGCGGCACGCGGTACTTATCGGCCTGACGCCAGACGGTTTCCGTCTGCGGCTCGACACCGGCGTTGGCATCGAGCAACGCAATGGCTCCGTCGAGCACACGCAGCGAACGCTCGACCTCGATGGTGAAGTCGACGTGTCCAGGGGTGTCGATGATGTTGAAGCGGTGCATCTTGCCGTCACGAGCCTTCCAGAAGGTCGTGGTCGCAGCGGACGTGATGGTGATGCCGCGCTCCTGCTCCTGCTCCATCCAGTCCATGGTGGCAGCGCCGTCGTGCACTTCGCCGATCTTGTGCGACTTGCCCGTGTAATAGAGGACGCGCTCGGTAGTCGTCGTCTTGCCGGCGTCAATATGCGCCATGATACCGAAATTGCGGTAGTCTTCGATTTTGTATTCGCGGGCCATCGTAGCTGCCTCTCAGTCCTGTTCGCGCTTTACCAGCGGTAGTGTGCGAAAGCGCGGTTGGCTTCAGCCATCTTGTGGGTGTCTTCACGCTTCTTCACGGCAGTGCCGCGGTTGTTGGCCGCGTCCATCAGCTCGCCGGAGAGGCGGTCGACCATGGTGGTCTCGTTGCGGTTGCGGGCCGCGGCAATCAGCCAGCGGATCGCCAGCGCCTGGCGGCGCTCGGGGCGCACGTCGACCGGAACCTGGTAGGTGGCGCCGCCGACGCGACGCGAACGCACTTCCACATGCGGCGCGACATTGTCGAGCGCCTGGTGGAAGACGGTGACCGGCTCCTGCTTGGTCTTCGACTGGACCTGGTCCAGCGCGCCATAGACGATGGTCTCGGCGACCGACTTCTTGCCGTCATACATGACGGCGTTCATGAACTTGGTGACGATCAGATCACCGAACTTGGGATCCGGGTTGATCTCACGCTTTTCTGCACTGTGACGACGCGACATGGCTTTTGTCTCTCAATCTCGTAGCCTTGCGCCGGAAAGCGACAAGGCCGGAAAACCTTACTTCGGACGCCCCTTACTTCGGACGCTTGGCGCCGTACTTCGAACGGCGCTGCTTGCGGTTCTTCACGCCCTGCGTGTCGAGCACGCCGCGGATGATGTGATAGCGCACGCCCGGAAGATCCTTGACGCGGCCGCCGCGGATCATGACCACGGAGTGTTCCTGAAGGTTGTGACCTTCGCCGGGGATGTAACCGATCACTTCAAAACCATTGGTCAGGCGGATCTTGGCCACCTTGCGCAGCGCCGAGTTCGGCTTCTTCGGCGTCGTCGTATAGACGCGCGTGCAGACGCCCCGCTTCTGCGGGTTCTGCTGCATGGCCGGGACCTTGTTGCGCTTCACCGGCGCAATGCGCGGCTTGCGGATCAGCTGGTTGACGGTAGGCATTAAACCCTCTTGTCTCTCAATTCCGTGTCTCGTGCCGGTCAAGGCTCGCTCAAAGCGTCATTTCCATACGCAAATTCGGGCCACAAACCGCGCCTTGCGGTCTTGCCCGAACAAATCGCAGAGGAAGCGGAAACCGCTTCGTGCACGCCGGAGATGTCTTTTCGCTCGTAAAACGAACCCTGTTTGAGGCAAACTCCAAAGCGTGTCGCTTCGGAAGCAAGAGCCTCACATCGGTTCTGACTGGGCGGCTTCTACTCGTAAGCCCGCGAACCGTCAAGCCCGCAGTGGCAAATATTGCATTGAAGGCGGGGCTTGGCAGCCATGCGAAAACCGCAAGTAATTTTCTTTCGCCGTTTTGCAAGGGCGAGGAAGAAAGTGACCGGCCTTTGGCTGTTGCGGGGCCTTGCTTCATGCGAAAAAGGCCGCATGAACACTGACAATCCCTCGCCGCGGAGGAATCGGCCCGTGAACGACAATGAAGAACGCCCGGTCACCATCATCACCGGCCGGGTGTGGAAGAAGAAAGGCGGCAAGCCGGAAGGCGTGCATGTCATGCTGGTGGCGCCCGATGACGATTCGGCGGTGCGCCGCGCGCTCGAATCGCTCGCGGCGGAAGGCTATGCCGAAGCCGAACTCGACCAGATCGGCGACATGGAGGGCGAGCCCGACGATGAGCCGCATCTTTCGGCCTTTCAGGGCGCGCTCGAAGGCGAAGTGTCGATCGTGACCTTCGACGTTCCGATCTGATCACAAGCGTGATGCCCCTCACCTGCCCTGCGCCGCAGTGCCGATTCGTTCGGATAACTGGCATGGCCGGTGCTTGCCCGTCATGTCCGATCTGCTAAGAGACGCGCAGTCGTCCAAACCCGGCGGAGCCTCATGTCCTCATCCATCTCGCCCATAAGAATCGGCATTGTCGGCGTCGGCAAGATCGTCCGCGACCAACACCTTCCGGCACTGGCCAAGGATCGGGACTACCAGCTGATCGCGGCGGCCAGCCGGCACGGCAAGGTCGACGGCATCGCGAATTACCCTGATATTGAGACGATGCTTGGCGCGGTTCCCGAACTCGACGCTGTGTCACTGTGCATGCCACCGCAGTTCCGCTATGACGCCGCGCGCAAGGCGCTCGAGGCCGGAAAGCACGTCTTCCTGGAAAAGCCTCCGGGTGCCACGGTCAGCGAAGTCGAGGACCTGAAGGCGTTCGCGACGAAACAAGGCGTCTCTTTGTTCGCCAGCTGGCACTCGCGATACGCGCCGGCGGTGGAAGCCGCACGGACATTCCTGGCTTCGACCAAAATCAAATCGGCGGCGATCGTCTGGAAGGAAGATGTACGGCGCTGGCATCCGAATCAGGACTGGATCTGGCAGCCTGGCGGCTTCGGCGTCTTCGATCCCGGTATCAACGCGCTGTCGATCGCAACCTACATCCTGCCGGCCATGTACATCACTTCGGCCGTGCTCGATTTTCCCGAGAACCGTGATGCACCAATCGCGGCGCAGGTCGCCTTCCGCGCGGCGAACGGATCTGATGTGACGATGGACCTCGACTGGTTGCAGACTGGACCGCAGAGCTGGGACATCCTGGCCGACACGGATGCTGGACAGATGGTGCTCTCGGGTGGCGGCTCGAAGCTCGCCGTCGACGGCAGTGTCGTACACCAGGAGCCGGAAGCGGAATATCCGATGCTCTACCGGCGTTTTGCCGAGATCGTGCACGCCGGCGTATCGGATGTGGACCTGGCGCCGCTCCAGCACGTGGCCGACGCGTTCATGCTGGGCAAGCGCAATGTAGTGGAAGCGTTTTTCGACTGATCTGATCGTGGCACCCCGCACGTCGCGCGGTCAAATGACCGCGCGACAATATCCGGTGGATCAGTCCTTGGCCCGGCAGCCGGCACGCTTGACCATATCGGCGACGATCAGTGGCGTCGCCGGCGTCCGCGACCAACTGGTCTGACGGGGCGCACCCGCTTCAGGCGCGGCGCGTAGCGAACGAAGGCATGGGTTCTCCTGTTGAGAGGGCGTTGACAAGGATCATCATTGTGCATAAATTAATTATTGTAGAACGATAATTTCTTATCGCAAATTGGGCGCTCGACTTTGCCCTTGGCCTACTTGCATCCGCATTGCTCAAGCCATTTTCGATGGCAGCGATGTCCGTATTGTTGACCCTTGATGCACCCGCCGGCCAGCACCGGCTGACCCTGAGCTTCGGCAGCGACACGGTCCTGATGCTGTTGGCCGCCGGCACCATTGCGGTAATTGCCTGGGTGATGGCCGAGGCGACGGCGCTGGCCGAAGAAAACCAGCAGTTCGTTTGAGGATCCGTGCATGCCGATCAAAGTCAGGCTCAATGTCGTCCTCGCCGAACGAAACGTGAAGTCGAAGGACCTCGCCGAACATGTCGGCATCACGGAGGCCAACCTTTCCCTGCTGAAACAGGGAAAGGTGAAAGGCATCCGTTTCGACACGCTTGAACGAATCTGCAGCTACCTCGAGTGTCAACCCGGAGACCTACTTCGCTTCGAGACGCAGTCCGAATAAGCGAAAAGAGCCGCCGGACTGCCCCGACGGCTTCCATGCCTCAGACTCTTGCCGACCTCTGCCGGTTCCCGCATGGTTTTGGCGACGCAGTCTCAGCCGTCAGTTCAGTCGGCGATCGCGATGGCAAAGCCGTCATAGCCCTTGGCGCCCACGGTCTGGATGGCGGTGCCGTCCAGCCGTTTGTCGCCGCCGATGAAGGAAAACGCCGCGCGTGCGCCTTCGACATTGGCATCGCGACCATCCTCATCCAGCACGGCGCCGTCACGGATGACGTTGTCGCAGATGATGACCGTTCCGGAGCGCGACAGCTGCAAGGCCCAGGACAGATAGTTCGGGTTGTTCGGCTTGTCGGCATCGATGAAGATGAGGTCGAACGGACCGGCGTTCTCGCCACCCAGTGCTGCAAGCGACTGGAGCGCCGGGCCGACGCGCAATTCCACACGGTCCGCAACTGCTGCCCGCACGAAATTCGAACGCGCGACGCTGGCATGGTGCGGATCGAGTTCGAGCGTCACGACCTTGCCGTCGGCGGGCAATCCCCGCGCCATCCAGATGGTCGAATAGCCGCCCAGCGTGCCGATCTCGAGCACCTTCTTCGCGCCGCTGATGCGCACCAGCAGCGAGAGCAGTTTTCCTTGCGCCGCCGAGACGTCGATCGCCGGCAGGCCGTTGTCGCGGTTGGCCGCCAGAACCGCGTCGAGAACGGGATCCGCCTCGAAGAGCGAGGAGACGATGTAGTTATCGACAGCCGTCCAGATCTTCGTGCTCATCTGTTTTCCTCCGTATAGAAATGAAAAAGCCGCCGGGTTGCCCCGACGGCTTCTGTTGCCTGAGATTTTTGCCGCCTCGCTTACTGCGCGGCGGTTGTCATGTCCGCCAGCATCGGCTCGGCGACTTCCACACCGGAGGCCTTGCGGCGCTCGTCGATGATGAGTTCGTCGCGCGAGGTGGCGATGCGCCGGATCTGGCTCATCGTGCCGCCGGTACCGGCCGGGATCAGCCGGCCGACGATGACGTTTTCCTTCAAGCCCTGCAGCATGTCGGTCTTGCCGGCAACCGCGGCTTCCGTCAGCACCCTGGTCGTCTCCTGGAAGGAGGCGGCCGAGATGAAGGACGGCGTCTGCAGCGATGCCTTGGTGATGCCGAGCAGCACCGGCTGGCCCTCGGCCGGCTTCTTGCCGTCCTCGACCAGACGCTCGTTGACCTCTTCCAGTTCGATCACGTCGACATGATCGCCCGGGATGTAGGTCGAGTCGCCCTGCACCGTGATCTCGACCTTCTGCAGCATCTGGCGAACGATCACCTCGATGTGCTTGTCGTTGATCGACACGCCCTGCAGGCGGTAGACTTCCTGGATCTCGTTGACGAGGTAGGAAGCAAGTGCCTCCACGCCCTTGATCGCCAGGATGTCGTGCGGCGCCGGATTGCCGTCGAGGATGTAGTCGCCCTTCTCGATGACGTCGCCGTCCTGGAGATGGAACGGCTTGCCCTTCGGAATCAGGTACTCGACCGGCTCAAGCGTCGAGTCGTGCGGCTCGATGATGATGCGGCGCTTGTTCTTGTAGTCGCGGCCGAAGCGGATCGTGCCATCGATCTCGGCGATGATGGCGTGATCCTTCGGACGACGTGCCTCGAACAGTTCGGCGACACGCGGCAGACCGCCGGTGATGTCCTTGGTCTTGGCGCTTTCCATCGGGATACGCGCCAGGACGTCGCCGGGGCGAACCTGGGAACCCGGCTCGACCGAGAGAATGGCCTCGACCGAGAGCAGGAAGCGGGCATCGCCACCCTTCGACAGCTTGCCGACCTTGCCCTTGGAGTCCAGGATGGCAATCGCAGGCTTGAGGTCGTTGCCGCGCGGCGTCGACCGCCAGTCGATGACCTCACGCTTGGTGATGCCGGTCGACTCGTCGGCCGTTTCCTGAACGGAAATGCCGTCGACCAGATCCTCATACGACACCTTGCCCTCGATTTCAGTGAGGACAGGACGGGTATAGGGATCCCACTCGGCGATACGCTGACCGCGCTTCACCTTGTCGCCATCGTCCACGAAGATGCGTGAACCATAGGTGACACGGTGCGTCGCGCGCTCCTTGCCGGCTTCGTCGAGGATCAGCACCGCCATGTTGCGGCCCATGACCATCTGCTGGCCGTCCGAGTTGCGCACCACGTTGCGGTTGCGGATCTCGACCTTGCCCTCATAGGAGGCTTCAAGGAACGAGCTGTCCACCACCTGCGCGGTACCGCCCATGTGGAAGGTGCGCATGGTGAGCTGCGTGCCCGGCTCGCCGATCGACTGCGCCGCGATGACGCCGACGGCTTCACCCTGGTTGACCGGGGTGCCGCGGGCCAGATCGCGTCCGTAGCAGACCGCGCAGACGCCGATCCTGACCTCACAGGTCAGGGCCGAGCGGATGCGGACCGACTGCACGCCGGCCTTTTCGATCTGCTCGACGTCACGTTCGTCCATGAGCGTTCCGGCCTTGACCAGAACCTCGCCCGACACCGGATGGGTGATATCGTCGAGCGATGTACGGCCCAGCACGCGCTGGCCGACCGAAGCGACAACCTGACCGGCATCGACGATCGGCTGCATGGTGAGGCCCTTGTCGGTGCCGCAATCCACGGAGTTGACGATGCAGTCCTGCGCCACGTCGACCAGACGACGGGTGAGGTAACCCGAGTTCGCCGTCTTCAAGGCGGTGTCGGCCAGACCCTTGCGGGCGCCGTGGGTCGAGTTGAAGTACTCGAGCACGGTCAGGCCTTCCTTGAAGTTCGAGATGATCGGCGTCTCGATGATTTCACCCGACGGCTTGGCCATCAGGCCGCGCATGCCGGCAAGCTGGCGCATCTGGGTGGGCGAGCCACGCGCCCCGGAGTGCGACATCATGTAGATCGAGTTCATCGGCTTCTGACGGCCATTGTCTTCGAACTCGACCGCCTTGATGCGGGCCATCATTTCGTCGGCGACCTTTTCCGAGCACTTGGCCCAGGCGTCGACGACCTTGTTGTACTTTTCGCCCTGCGTGATCAGGCCGTCATTGTACTGCTGCTCGTACTCTTTGGCCAAGGCCTCGGTGTCCGACACCAGCTTGATCTTGGTGTCCGGGATCAGCATGTCGTCCTTGCCGAACGAGATGCCGGCACGGCACGCATGAGCAAAGCCGAGCGCCATGATGCGATCGCAGAAAATGACCGTCTCCTTCTGACCGCAATGGCGGTAGACGGTGTCGATCATCTTGGAGATGTTCTTCTTGGTCATCTCCTGGTTGGCGGTCTCGTAAGGCACATTGACGTTCTTCGGCAAAAGCTCGCCGATGATCATGCGGCCGGGCGTGGTGTCATGGATCTTCGACACGACCTTGCCTTCGGCGTCGACCGTGCGGAAGCGGCCCTTGATCTTGGCGTGCAAGGTCACGGCCTTGGTCTCGAGCGCGTGCTGGAGTTCGCCCATATCGGCAAACACCATGCCCTCGCCCGGCTCGTTCTGGTTGACGATCGAGAGGTAGTAGAGACCCAGAACCATGTCCTGCGACGGCACGATGATCGGCGCGCCGGAGGCCGGGTGCAGGATGTTGTTGGTCGACATCATCAGCACGCGGGCTTCCAACTGCGCTTCAAGCGACAGCGGCACGTGAACGGCCATCTGGTCGCCGTCGAAGTCGGCGTTGAAGGCCGTGCAGACCAGCGGGTGAAGCTGGATCGCCTTGCCTTCGATCAGGATCGGCTCGAACGCCTGGATGCCGAGGCGATGCAGCGTCGGCGCGCGGTTCAAGAGAACCGGATGCTCGCGGATCACCTCGTCGAGGATATCCCAGACTTCCGGACGCTCCTTCTCGACCAGCTTCTTCGCCTGCTTGACCGTCGAGGAGTAACCCTTGGCGTCGAGACGGGCGTAGATGAAGGGCTTGAACAGTTCGAGCGCCATCTTCTTCGGGAGGCCGCACTGATGCAGCTTGAGCTCCGGACCGGTGACAATGACCGAACGGCCGGAATAGTCGACGCGCTTGCCGAGCAGGTTCTGACGGAACCGGCCCTGCTTGCCCTTGAGCATGTCGGACAGCGACTTCAGCGGACGCTTGTTGGCGCCGGTGATGACGCGGCCGCGACGGCCGTTGTCGAACAGCGCATCGACGGCTTCCTGCAGCATGCGCTTTTCATTGCGCACGATGATGCCCGGCGCCCGCAGCTCGATCAGCCGCTTCAGGCGGTTGTTGCGGTTGATGACGCGGCGATAGAGATCGTTCAGGTCGGACGTCGCGAAGCGTCCACCATCCAGGGGAACCAGCGGGCGCAGGTCCGGCGGGATCACCGGAACGACCTTCATGATCATCCATTCCGGACGGTTGCCGGATTCCATGAAGTTCTCGACGACCTTGAGCCGCTTCAGATACTTCTTCTGCTTCAGCTCGGACGTGGTCGAAGCCAATTCCGACCGCAGGTCGCCGGCGATCTTCTCCAGGTCCATGCCGGCCAGAAGGTCATGAATGGCCTCGGCGCCGATCATGGCGGTGAACGAATCCTCGCCATACTCGTCGACGGCGATCATGTACTCTTCCTCGCTGAGCAGCTGGTGCTCCTTCAGCGCGGTGAGGCCAGGCTCGGTGACGATGTAGTTCTCGAAGTAGAGGACGCGCTCGATGTCCTTCAGCGTCATGTCGAGCAGCGTGCCGATGCGCGAGGGCAGCGACTTCAGGAACCAGATATGGGCGACGGGTGCCGCCAGCTCGATATGGCCCATGCGCTCGCGGCGAACGCGCGACAGTGTGACTTCGACGCCGCACTTCTCGCAGATGACGCCCTTGTACTTCATGCGCTTGTACTTGCCGCACAGGCATTCGTAGTCCTTGATCGGGCCAAAAATGCGCGCGCAGAACAGACCGTCACGCTCCGGCTTGAAGGTGCGGTAGTTGATGGTCTCCGGCTTCTTGATCTCGCCGAACGACCAGGACAGAATCTTCTCAGGGCTGGCAAGCGAAATCCGGATGGAATCGAACACCTGCGCAGGCGCCTGCGGATTGAAGAGATTCATGACCTCTTGGTTCATGCCGTTCTCCTTTTCGGGGTCCTCGAAAACCCCTTGCATCTAACGCGGGCCGAATGCCCGCTGAGTGGTCGGCCCACCGGCCGTCGAATTTCGTGGACGCGCCGCGGCATTCCGCGACGCGCCGTAGCCGTTACTCGGCTGCGTCCGGCAGTCGAACCGGAGCTTCGTCGAGCTTGGTGTTCTCCAGCTCGACATTGAGGCCAAGCGACCGCATTTCCTTGACGAGCACGTTGAAGCTCTCGGGAATGCCTGCCTCGAACGTGTCGTCGCCACGCACGATCGCCTCGTAGACCTTGGTGCGGCCGGCGACGTCATCCGACTTCACCGTCAGCATTTCCTGCAGCGTGTAGGCGGCGCCGTAGGCTTCCAGCGCCCAGACCTCCATTTCGCCGAAGCGCTGGCCACCGAACTGCGCCTTGCCGCCCAGCGGCTGCTGGGTGACGAGCGAGTACGGGCCGATCGAACGCGCGTGGATCTTGTCGTCCACCAGGTGGTGAAGCTTGAGCATGTAGATATAGCCCATCGTCACCTTGCGATCGAACGGCTCGCCGGTGCGGCCGTCATAGAGCTGCGACTGACCGCTGGTATGCAGGCCCGCCTGCTCCAGCATGATGTTGATGTCAGCCTCATGCGCGCCGTCGAACACCGGGGTCGCGATGGAGACGCCGCGGCGCATCTGCTCGCTGAGGCGAACGATGCTCTCGTCATCATACTCGCGGACCGGCTCGTTGCGGTCGTTGGCCGGCATGAAGCTTTCCAACGTCTTGCGCAGCGGCTTGATATCGCCGGCAGCCTTATACGTGTCGATCAGCTCGCCGATCTTCCTGCCCATGCCGGCACAAGCCCAGCCCAGATGCGTTTCCAGAATCTGGCCGACATTCATGCGGCTCGGCACACCCAGCGGGTTGAGCACGATATCGGCATGCGTGCCGTCCTCGAGGAAAGGCATGTCCTCGACCGGAACGATGCGCGACACGACACCCTTGTTGCCGTGACGGCCGGCCATCTTGTCGCCGGGCTGCATCTTGCGCTTCACCGCCACGAAGACCTTGACCATCTTCATGACGCCCGGAGGCATTTCGTCGCCGCGCTGCACCTTCTCGACCTTGTCCATGAAGCGTTGCTCAAGCGCCTTCTTGGAATCGTCGTACTGGCCACGCAGGGCTTCCAGTTCGCTCTGGAGCTTTTCGTTCTCCACCGCGAACTGCCACCACTGCGAACGCGGATACTCGTCGAGCGTGTCCTTGGACAGCGTAGAGCCCTTCTTGAAGCCCTTCGGTCCAGCGATCGCTTCCTTGCCGACGAGAACGTCGGAAAGACGCGCATAGACGTTGCGATCCAGGATCGCCTGCTCGTCGTCACGGTCCTTGGCGAGGCGTTCGATCTCCTCGCGCTCGATCGCCATGGCGCGCTCGTCCTTCTCCACACCGTGGCGGTTGAACACGCGCACCTCGACGACGGTGCCGAAGGTGCCCGGAGGCATGCGCATCGAAGTGTCGCGCACGTCGGAAGCCTTTTCACCGAAGATGGCGCGCAGAAGCTTCTCTTCCGGCGTCATCGGGCTTTCACCCTTCGGCGTGATCTTGCCGACCAGGATATCGCCAGGCTGAACTTCCGCACCGATATAGACGATGCCGGCTTCGTCCAGGTTCTTCAGCGCTTCTTCCGAGACGTTGGGAATATCGCGCGTGATTTCCTCCGGACCGAGCTTGGTGTCGCGGGCCATGACCTCGAATTCCTCGATGTGGATCGAGGTGAAGACGTCGTCGGCCACGATCCGCTCGGAGAGCAGGATCGAGTCCTCGTAGTTGTAGCCGTTCCACGGCATGAACGCGACCAGCACGTTGCGGCCGAGCGCCAGATCACCGAGCTCGGTCGACGGACCGTCGGCGATGATGTCGCCCTTGTTGACCCGGTCGCCCATACGCACCAGCGGACGCTGGTTGATGCAGGTGTTCTGGTTCGAACGCTGGAACTTCATCAGCCGGTAGATGTCGACGCCGGACTTGCCCGGGTCGAGATCCTCGGTGGCGCGGATAACGATACGCGTCGCGTCCACCTGGTCGACGATGCCGCCACGACGGGCGCCGATGGCGGCACCTGAGTCACGGGCGACGATCGGCTCCATGCCTGTGCCGACGAACGGCGCCTCGGCGCGCACCAGCGGCACGGCCTGACGCTGCATGTTCGAGCCCATCAGAGCGCGGTTGGCGTCGTCGTTCTCGAGGAACGGGATGAGCGCCGCGGCAACGGACACCATCTGCTTGGGCGACACGTCCATCAGGTCGACGTTTTCGCGCGGCGCCATCATCACTTCGCCGGCGCTGCGGCAAATGACGAACTCGTCGACGAAGCCGCCGTTCTTGTCGAGCTCGGCGTTGGCCTGCGCGACGTGGTGCTTGGCCTCTTCCATCGCCGAGAGATAGACGACGTCATTGGTCAGCTTGCCGTCGACGATCTTGCGGTACGGGCTTTCGATGAAGCCGTACTTGTTGACGCGCGCAAAGGTCGCCAGCGAGTTGATCAGACCGATATTCGGGCCTTCCGGCGTCTCGATCGGGCAGATGCGGCCGTAATGCGTCGGGTGCACGTCGCGCACTTCGAAGCCGGCGCGCTCGCGGGTCAGGCCGCCCGGTCCAAGCGCCGACAGGCGACGCTTGTGGGTGATCTCCGACAGCGGATTGGTCTGGTCCATGAACTGCGACAGCTGCGAGGAACCGAAGAACTCGCGCACGGCGGCTGCCGCCGGCTTGGCGTTGATCAGGTCCTGCGGCATGACCGTGTCGATCTCGATCGAGGACATGCGTTCCTTTATGGCGCGCTCCATGCGAAGCAGGCCGACGCGGTACTGGTTCTCCATCAGCTCGCCGACCGAACGCACGCGGCGGTTGCCGAGATTGTCGATGTCGTCGATCTCGCCCTTGCCGTCACGCAGTTCGACCAGCGTCCTGACCACGGCCAGGATGTCGTCCTTGCGCAGCACGCGCACGGTGTCCTCGGCCTTGAGCTCGAGACGCATGTTCATCTTGACACGGCCGACGGCAGACAGGTCGTAGCGCTCGCTGTCGAAGAACAGCGAGTTGAACATGGCTTCGGCGGTCTCGAGCGTCGGCGGCTCGCCCGGGCGCATGACACGGTAGATGTCGAACAGCGCGTCCTGGCGGCTCTCGTTCTTGTCGACGGCGAGCGTGTTGCGGATATAGGCGCCGACATTGACATGGTCGATGTCGAGGACCTGGATCTCCTGCTCGCCGGTGCCGAGCAGCACCTTGAGCGTCTTGTCGTCGATCTCGTCGCCGGCCTCGAGGAAAATCTCGCCGGTGGCATAGTTGACGATGTCCTCGGCAAGGTAGTTGCCGAGCAGATCCTCGTCGGTCGCCTTGATCGCCTTGAGACCCTTCTCGCCGAGCTGACGTGCCTGGCGGGCGGTGATCTTCTTGCCCGCCTCGACGACGATCTCGCCGGTGTCGGCGTCGACCAGGTCGCCGACGGCCTTGAGGCCGCGGAAACGCTCGACGTTGAACGGAATGCGCCAATGGTCGCCGGCGCGCTTATAGGTGATCTTGTTATAGAACGTCGACAGGATCTCCTCGCCGTCCATGCCGAGCGCCATCAGCAGCGAAGTCACGGGGATCTTGCGGCGGCGGTCGATGCGGGCGTGCACGACGTCCTTGGAATCGAACTCGATGTCGAGCCACGAGCCACGGTAGGGGATGACGCGGGCGGCAAACAGAAGCTTGCCCGACGAGTGCGACTTGCCCTTGTCATGGTCGAAGAAGACGCCCGGCGAGCGGTGCATCTGCGAGACGATGACGCGCTCGGTGCCGTTGACGATGAAGGTGCCGTTGAGCGTCATGAGCGGCATGTCGCCCATGTAGACGTCCTGCTCCTTGATGTCCTTGATCGACTTGGCACCGGTATCCTCGTCGATATCGAACACGATGAGGCGCAGCGTCACCTTCAGCGGCGCGGCATAGGTCAGATCGCGCTGACGGCATTCGTCAACGTCGAATTTCGGTCCTTCGAACTCGTACTTCACGAACTCCAGCATGGAGGAGCCGGAAAAATCGGAGATCGGGAAGACCGACTTGAAAACAGCCTGCAGCCCTTCGTCGGGACGTCCGCCCTTGGGCTCGTCCACCATCAGGAACTGGTCATAGGACGCCTTCTGGACCTCGATGAGGTTCGGCATCTCCGCAACTTCCGGGATCTTTCCGAAAAATTTGCGTACGCGTCTGCGGCCATTGAAAGTCTGGGTCTGGGCCATCGTCGCTCCTTAGCTCTAAACTCGGGACGAACCTCGCCGCGGTTCGCCTTGCATACTGAGCCACCTGGCCGGCGGCTCTCTGTCTGTTCTCCGGCCGCCTTTCCAATTGCTTGGCGGCTACCGGCTAAAACGGGAGAAAACCCGTTTCCTGAAGGCCGGTTTCGGCCCTCAGGAAAGAGGTTTTCGTACATCTCGCGTCACGCAGCCTCCCTGGTCACCCAAGGGAGTGGCGGACGGCGCGAGGCCGCCCGCCGCTTTTTACGCTTACTTCAGCTCGACCTTGGCGCCGGCTGCTTCCAGCTGGGCCTTGAACTTGTCAGCGTCGGCCTTGGAAACGCCTTCCTTGACCGGCTTCGGAGCCGCTTCGACCAGGTCCTTGGCTTCCTTGAGGCCAAGACCGGTGATGGCGCGGACTTCCTTGATGACGTTGATCTTCTGAGCGCCGGCCTCGGTGAGAACGACGTCGAATTCCGTCTTTTCCTCGACCGGAGCAGCAGCAGCGGCAGCACCGCCAGCAGCGGCAACCGCCACCGGAGCAGCAGCCGAAACGCCCCACTTTTCTTCCAGAAGCTTCGACAGCTCAGCCGCCTCGAGGACGGTCAGCTTCGAAAGGTCGTCTACGATCTTTGCCAGATCAGCCATTGTTGTGTTCCTTCGTTAGGTTCGAACGTGTGTTTTTGATAGCGAGGAACGGCCTCATGCCGCCTCGTCCTTCCGGGCGTAAGCGCCGATGACGCGCGCGACCGAGGCCGCTGGCGCATTGACGATCTGGGCGATCCGGGTTGCCGGCGTGGCGATCATGCCAACCAGCCTGGCGCGCAGCTCATCGAGCGACGGAAGTGTGGCGAGTGCCTTCACACCGTCGGCGTTGAGCGAGGTGGTGCCCATTGCGCCGCCGAGGATGACGAGCTTGTCATTCCCCTTGGCGAAATCGGACGCGACCTTCGGCGCCGCAATCGGATCCTCCGAATAGGCGATCAGCGTCTGTCCCTTGAACAGGTCGATGATCGATGCGGAGTCCGTGCCCTGAAGAGCGATTTTGGCGAGACGGTTCTTCGCGACTTTAACGGTGCCACCGGCGGCGCGCATTTTCGACCGAAGGTCGTTCATTTGCGCGACGGTGATACCGGCATAGTGGGCCACGACGACTGAACCTGCGCCCGAAAACGCATCATTCAGGCCCGTGACGAGTTCGCGTTTTTCCGCTCTGTCCACTGCCTATCTCCAGTTGACCCCAGTCCCGTTAATGGGAACATTCCCATTTTCGAGGACAGGCGTCGGGTTGCCTTTTGCCGGCCGGGCCATCCAGTAACGGATCTCCCGAACGACGCTCGAGGATCCTGCCCCCTTTCGCCACATCGACGGCCAAGCCGGCGATGCGCAGACAAAAGGCAAACACGGTTCGAACCTTTCATTGGAGCTTGTTGCTCCGTTGTCCGGTTTTCACCCGTCTCATGCAGGCCCACATGAATTAAGGCCCTCCTCTTGAATCAAGGTTCGGGCCGCCCGCAATCTCGGACAGGATGTCCGGAAGCCTTCCGGCTTCCGGTACCGGGCCCAGGATCAATCCAAGGCCCGGAATTCAGTCACGGACCGGCCTTCGAGAGGCCGATCCAAATGGTCCAATCATGACGCGGCGAGCGTCGAGACGTCGAGCTTGAGGCCTGGGCCCATCGTCGAGGTGACAGACACCTTCTTGACGTAGTTGCCCTTGGCGCCGGTCGGCTTTGCCTTGGTCACCGCATCGGCGAAGGCACGGATGTTCTCTTCCAGCGCCTTGACGTCGAACGAGACTTTGCCGACGCCGGCATGAACGATGCCGGCCTTTTCGACGCGGAACTCGACAGCGCCGCCTTTCGATGCCTTGACGGCCGCGGCAACGTCGGTGGTGACGGTGCCGACCTTCGGGTTCGGCATCATGCCGCGCGGGCCGAGCACCTTACCGAGACGGCCGACGAGCGGCATCATGTCCGGCGTGGCAATGCAGCGATCGAAATCGATCGTGCCCTTCTGGACGATGTCGACCAGATCCTCGGCACCGACGATGTCGGCACCGGCGGCCTTGGCCTCTTCAGCCTTGTCGCCACGGGCGAACACGGCAACACGGACCGAGCGGCCGGTGCCGTTCGGCAGATTGACCACGCCGCGGACCATCTGGTCCGCGTGACGCGGGTCGACGCCGAGGTTCATGGCGACTTCGACGGTCTCATCGAACTTGACCGAGGAGCGATCCTTGAGCAACTTCAGCGCATCACCGAGCGCGTAAGCCTTGTTGGGATCGATGCCTTCACGGGTCTTCGATACACGCTTTGCAATCTTTGCCATGATCTTAGCCCACCACTTCCAGACCCATCGAGCGGGCCGAGCCCTCGACCATACGCATGGCCGCTTCGACGTCGTTCGCGTTCAGATCCTTCATCTTGGCGGTCGCAATTTCGCGAACCTTGTCGCGCGAAACGGTGCCAGCCTTGACCTTGCCCGGCTCCTTCGAGCCCGACTTCAGGTTCGCGGCCTTCTTCAGGAAGTAGCTCACCGGCGGCGTCTTCATGACGAAGGTGAACGACTTGTCCTGGTAATAGGTGATGACGACCGGAACCGGCGATCCCTTTTCCATTTCCTGGGTCTGCGCGTTGAACGCTTTGCAGAACTCCATGATGTTGATGCCGCGCTGACCAAGCGCCGGGCCGATCGGGGGCGACGGCGTAGCCGATCCCGCGGAGACCTGGAGCTTGAGCTGGCCTGCAATTTTCTTAGCCATCTCTTTTCCTGCCTTTGTCTATGCCGGCCCCACGATCTGGGAAACACCGGCGGTTGCAGTCTGGTGGTGCGGTTCTTGCGGCCGGCTAAAGCCGCCTTCGCCTCCCACCGTTCTCAAGGCCGCGCGTTGCCGCACCGCCTCACCTGATCGCCAGACCGGCATCAGGGATTTCGGATCAGCCCTTTTCGACCTGCCCGAATTCCAGATCGACAGGCACGGCGCGCCCGAAGATCGAAACTTCCACCTTGAGCCGCGCCCGCTCCTCGTCCACTTCCTGGACGAAACCGTTGAACGACGCGAAGGGACCATCCGAAACGCGGATCGCCTCGCCGATCTCGAAGGTGACCGAGGGCTTCGGCCGCTCGACGCCTTCCTGCACCTGGTTCAGGATGCGCTGCGCTTCGGCCTCGGTGATCGGCACCGGCTTGGAGTCGCCGAGGAAACCGGTGACCTTCGGCGTGTTCTTGACCAGCGAGAACACGGCGTCGGTCAAATTAGCCTTCAAGAGCACGTAGCCCGGGAAGAACTTGCGCTCGGCGTCGACCTTACGGCCGCGACGAACCTCGACGACCTTCTCGGTCGGCACCACGATCTGCTCGATATCGGCGGACAGACCCTTCTGCTTGGCCTTGTTCTCGATGTCCTCGGCGACCTTCTTCTCGAAGTTCGAATAGGCGTGGACGATGTACCAGCGCGTAGCCATTTTTACGACTTCTCCTAATCGCCGGACTTAGCGTCCAATGCCCAGAATCTGCTCGACCGCGAGGCCCATGAGCTGATCGGCGGTGAAGAAGAAGATCATCGCGATCACAGCGAAGGCCAGGACCATGATCGTCGAGATCATCGTCTCGCGGCGCGACGGCCAAGTCACCTTGGCTGTCTCCGCGCGCACCTGCTGGAGAAAGACGAAAGGATTTGTGGTTTTCGAAGCCATATGCCGCCTGTCTTCAAGACCCGTTGGCCGGGTCCCCTGGATGATCCCGCTGGCCGGGACGTGCCGCCTGAGCCCAATCTCGCGCCGAATCAGCGCAATCATTTCGCCCATGCAAATCAGACGCGTAAAGCCGGCTTCCCAGCTTCACGCGTCGCGTGTCTGTTTCGTCTACATAAAACCGATTCTTGATCCACGCAAGTGGCAAGTGTCCGCTTTATGACCAAACGCCGCCTCGGAACCATCCAGTCGTTCCGTTCCGGCTATGGCACCTTTATGCCCCAATGAGCCCAATATGGCAAGCGGGTCACCGATTTTCAAAGGCCGCCTGCAAAATCGTTGTGATGCCATCTTGGAAAATGGCACGGGCAGCAGGGCTCGAACCTACGACCTGCGGTTTTGGAGACCGCCGCTCTACCAACTGAGCTATGCCCGTACACGTGCGCCTCGGCGCAGGCGCTTCCTAAAAGCTTCCGCACGCTCTGTAAAGAGCGGTTTGCAAGCAAACATGCCTTAACCCTGCGCCAGAAATCGGGATAGTCGGCAACTCAGCCAGAAACCGCCCCGCCTGCCCCCCGTGGCACAAGATGTTCGAAGCCCGTTCCATCCCACTCGCGCCGGCGCACGACCTTGGCATCTGCGGCACCGGTCATCCACCTCCCCGGCAACCGGTAGCTATTTTTCGTCCGGCACCCGGTACGGCCCGCCGGGCACGCCCCAGCCCCAGGCGGGCATCGGTTCGGTCTCGGGATCGCAGGTCTCGCCGAGATTGGAATTCATCTTGGCCAGCCGCGATCCCCATTCGATGTAGCCCATGAAGGCGGAACGGAATTCGGGATCGTCCGGCAAACCAACCTCATCCGCCGCGTCGGCGAGAAGATTGATCCAGCGGCGGCGCTGCTCCTCGGTCAAATGCTTGCCCAGATGATGCATGACCATTTCGCGATGGCCGCCAAAGTTTTGGCTGTAGGTTTTCGGTCCGCCGAAGACCTCGCCGATGAAGGCGGCGACATGGGCGGGGTGATCCGGCGACATATGTTTGAACACCGGGCCAACGACCGGGTCTTGTGCCACCTTGTCATAGAAGGTTTGCGTCAGCCGGTTCAGCGCCTCGGCGCCGCCGGCCCATTCGTAGAGTGTCGGAACGTCCTGGCTCATTCTTGATCCTTCGCCGGCCCCGCGGCCGCGACGATAGCGGAAATCGGATATGGCTCAACCTGCCTCGATGGGCAGTTTCGACGGCGCCGTGCTCTACAGCCTGGCAGGTGCGTCGGCCTGTGCATTGGCGGCTGGCAGGCCTCGGCAATTGTCGGGCTTGGCAACGGCCTTGCAAATCGTGGAGCCGGTCAACGCGTCGACCGATTGCGGTCCCGTTGTCAGTCCAACCCTGCGCATCATGTCTGCGTCAAGTTGCCCCTTGGCCGAGCGTCGCTCGACCGCGGCGAACAGAGCAGGACCGATCGCCATTTCGTCGAGATACGCCTTGACCACCAGCTTCTGTCCCATCGGATACAGGCTGAGCCGCGCCCGGGGACCGACAAGCCGTCTGGCGCCGCCGGCAAACACGAGCGCACAGGCAGAATCGCACTCCGCCCCCGCATCGATGCTCAATCCGGCATAGGCTCCTTCGGTGGCGAGGCAATTCCACACGCCGGGGTCGCAGTCGACGAAATCTGTCCGGGCAACGGCTATGTCGAGCTTTCTTTCATGGACAAGTCGTCCCATTGCGAGAGCGCTGGACAGGTCGCCTCCGCGTGAACTGATGACGATAGGCAGTCGCCGATTGCCAAGCGTGGCCAGCAACTGCCGCAGCTTCTGCGGCGTCTGGCCGGTGATCGCACCTTCCGCCGATATCCATTCCGGACAATCGGGGTTGCACAGTGGATTGCTGCCGCGAACCACGACAAAGCGCATGTCCCCGCCGGCCTTCGCGGCGTCCGGTTGAACCGGTACGGCAATCATGGGCTTGAGGGTGGCCGACGGCGTCGTCTTGTTTGCAGATCCAGCTATTTCCCGGCAGTTCGTGGCCGGCTGGCCAAGCCCGCAGAGGCTTGCCGTGGTCAACACATCCACTGCGTCCCGGCTCGTGACCAGCTTCATCGTCAACATGGCGTCGAGCGGAATCTGACGAATCTCGCTGGCCGGCGTAGCCTTCATGATTTCCAGCACGCCGTCGCCTATCCCCATTTCCCTCAGGTACGCCGAAAGCGTCTTCTCGACGGCCCTGCTCATCTCGTAGGTTTTGTAGCTGCCTGCGCTTTTACGGCTGACCACCTTGGTGCTGATGATCTTCTTCTTGCCGTTCACGATCCGGTACGTGGTCCGGTAGAGCAGTTTCTCCCGGTGATATATGGTGGTGATCTGGTGGACGCCGAGATAGCCGAAATCTCCGATCACGCGGCGGACACCGCCGGAAAACATCAGCGGACAGGCCGAATTGCACATGGCTCCGTCGTCATGGACTATCCCGAAATAGTCGGCGCTCTTGCCCTTGTTGCCCTTGTTGCTCTTGTAGTTCTCAATTTCCGGCTGACCACCGGAAAAAACCGTCACGCCGACGGCCACATCGAGCTTGTTCTTGCGGATCATCCGGCCAAGTGCCAGCGCCGCATCGACATTACCGCCAGGCGAATTGACGACCACCGGCAATTGCCTTCCCTTGAGCGCCTTGAGCGTGCGTTTGAGGAGCGCCGGCGTGCCCGCGGCGATGGTGCCGTCCGCCGATATCCACTCAGGACAGTTGGGTTCGCATCCCGGAGCGTTGCTGCGCACGACGACGAAGCGCATGGGCGGGATGTCGGGAGGCCCATCCTCCGCTCGCGCTGTCAGAACAGGCAGCAGCATAACGACGACGAGGCAAACCAGTGCCCACAACCGCCATGCCTTCCCATCAAAACAGCGCCTTGGAACCACTGTTGGCAAAGCTCCCTCAGTGCAACCTATACTAGTTGCAGCCATGGCGCTTGCAACAGGTTTGAACCGACCCTGGCAATACTTGCGCTGCCAAGCGCAAGTAAACGAAAAAGGGCGGCCCGAAGACCGCCCTTTCCTCGATCCGGCAGAGCCGGTCTCGATTATTCCTTGATGGTGACGACGATGCCGGCACCGACGGTGCGGCCGCCTTCACGGATGGCGAAGCGCAGCTTCTCTTCCATGGC
>NZ_VFUI01000004.1:0-373733 GCF_006440535.1 Mesorhizobium sp. B2-5-13
GGTCACCGACGCAAACGGGAACACCACGACCGGCACCATCAACATCGCCATCGTCGATGACGTACCGACAGCCCATGTCGACAGCGGCAATGTCAATGAAGGCGCGTTGCTCAGCGTTGCCGCCGTTGCCGGCGTGCTGGTCAATGACGTCGCCGGCGCCGATGGCGCCACCATCGACGGCGTGCGCGCCGCAGGCGGCAACACAACCACCGCCGTATCGGGTGGCGTCAACACCGACATCGTCGGCCTGCACGGCACGCTGCATCTCAATGCAGACGGCTCCTACACCTACCAGTCGACCGCCAACAACATCACCGCCGACACCACCGACGTCTTCGTCTACACCCTCAAGGATGGTGACGGCGACCTGTCGACCACGACGCTGACCATCAACCTCAGCGATGCCGGGCTCGTCGCTCCCGCCGACAGTGACGTCATCGTCAACGAGGCGGCCCTCGACCCCAACAAGGATGGCGCCGATCTCGCCGCCGGCACTGTCACCGGCTCGCTGCCGGGCTCGACCGCCGAGACCGATGCCGCAAACCAGCTCAATGCCACCGGCGGTTTCGCACCGCTCACCTATCAGCTGGCCGGCGGCGGCAATGCCGCCACAGCCGGAACCTACGGCACCATCCAGGTCCACACCGACGGCAGCTATGTCTATACGCTGACCGCACCCGTGCACGGACCGGCAACCGCCGGCACCGATACCGTCAATGCCGCCGAGAGCTTCACCTATCAGGTCACCGACGCAAACGGGAACACCACGACCGGCACCATCAACATCGCCATCGTCGATGACGTACCGACAGCCCATGACGACACGTGGGGTTCGACCATTACTGGACCCACCACTCTTACCGGCCTGCTCGGCAACGACGTCTTCGGTGCCGATGGCGTGGATACCGACAACAGTCCGCTCAGTGGCCAAGTCACAGTCACCACAAACGGCGCCCACGGCACGGTGGTCTACAACAATGATGGAACGTTCACCTATACGCCAACGGGCGTCTACGTTGGATCGGACTCGTTCACCTACACGATCAAGGACGGCGACGGCGACACGTCGACGGCAACGGTAACGCTGAATGTCCAGACCAATACGGTCCCGTCAGGCGGCGGCACCGCCTCGCTTACATTGAACGAGGCCGCGCTCGACACGACGCAGGATGCCTCGTTGCCGGCGGATCTTCATGCTGGTGTCGTGACCGGCACCAACCCAGGCAGCCGTGGCGAGACGGCGCAGGCAAACAGCGGGATCACCTTCACCTCATCAGGCGAAGCGATTTCCGTCGCCTTCGCCAACCCGACCGACGCTTCAAACTGGGTGGCACCGACGGTTTCGGGCCTGGCTTCCGGTTACACGCTGTCCTGGAGTTTGGTCGGCGGGGAACTGGTCGGACACTTAATCCAGACGGTTGGCAGCGTGGACCTTGGCGCATTCGTCTATCTGGCCTTGTCGAATACAACCGCAGGCGCCAACAGTTCACTCACTCCGGTGGTGACCGCAACGTTGACCGATCAGCTTCAGCATGCTGCGGGCTCCGGCAACATCACCATCAACGGCCTCCAGGTGGTGGCAACCGACACCAGCGGCGATCACGTTTCCGGCGCGGTCAACCTGACGGTTCTCGATGACGCTCCGCTGCCGTTCAATCCTGACGGCATCTTCGTCGAAAACGTCCCGCATACTGTACTAACGGAAAGCATCAACTTCGCCGCAAGTGCCGGCGCCGACGGCGTTGGCAACGTGGTGTTCAACGTGAACGAGGGCGCGGCCGTCACATCAGGCAGCGCAAACATCTTCCTGAATGGCGAGCAGGTCTTCTTCCACGTCGTGGATACGCACACGGTAGAGGGACGAACCTCGGCCGCGAACGGCAGCGACCTCGCCTTCACGGCGACCTTGGATCCCACGACCGACACCTGGACCTACACGCAGGCAGCGACTATGTTTGCCGGCAACCAGTTCAATACGGCGAACTTCTCGCCTAGCGGCGGCAACAATCAGGCAATTGTTCTGGACTCGGCCAACTCAACCAGTGACCTGCTCGCGACCGGCAATAGCCCTAATTTCGTCAATACGAGCACGGGCAGTTGGGGCGTCGATGGCGGAAACAGCATCGGACCTGGCGAGGAGATCCGCTTCGATTTCGTTAGTAGCGCGACAACCAATGGCACCATTGCCGGGACTTCCTATACCGGCCACTACGAGGTAGCGAGCTACAGTCAGCAGATTGGCAATGTATCTGGGCCTGGCCTGGTTTCGATAACCATACGCCCGGTCAATGCTGACAACGATGCTTCCTACATAGGCGATGTATCTGGCGAAAGCACAGCATTTGGCAGCCTGATCACGGTGATTAACGGTTCCGGTGGAGCAGTTCCGACTACAGCCTATGACGCCGTGCATGGAACTTGGACCATCACCGGTTTGGCGCAAGGCGACACTTTTACGGTGGTTGCAAACTCCGACCCGTTCAGCGCGATCGAGATTTCGGCCAACATTGGCTCGAATGACTTCAAACTAGGCCCGGTCACCTATACGACCGCGAACGCCGTCACGCCGTTCGATATCTCGATCCCGGTCAATGCAACCGACGGTGACGGCGACCTGATCGCGGGCTCGGTGACGGCGCACCTTTCGCCTGATACCAGCACGTGGCAAGGAACGCCCGGCGCCGATACGCACACGACGACGATCACGGAAACCGCCCTATTCGGCGAAGATGGCAATGACATCCTTAGCGGCCTTCCGGGACAGGCCGATCTCCTGGCCGGCGGGCGCGGAATCGACACCCTGTTTGGCGACACCGGAAACGACACGCTTTACGGGGGCTCAGGCAACGACACGCTTAACGGCGGTGGAGGCAATGATCTGCTGATCGGCGGTTCGGGCCAAGATACGCTCATCGGGGGCACCGGCGCCGACACCTTCAAGCTTGAGCATCTAGATATCAAGGATCTCATCAGCGATTATAGCGGCGTCGGCGGCGATGGCGACGTGATCGACCTGACGTCCCTTTTCAAGACTGGAGCCGGCAACGTTGCCGACTTCGTGAACTACGATTCGGCAACACACACACTGAGTGTCGATGCCAATGGTCTCGCCGGTGGCGCCAACTTCATCGACGTGGCGCAACTGACCAACGCGGTCGCGCCCGTGGCCAGCACGATCACACTGCTGTATGACGATGGCGCTAACACACACACGACCACGGCAAATGTGGTTTAAGGCCATAGTGCGTGGCCAAACGACTATGGTATATCTTCAGATCATGGAGGGGAGTTCATCATGAAGACTGTTTCGAGACTGCTGGCTTCGGCGGCGGCGCTGTTGTTGACGGCTGGGTCGGCCGGCTTTGCCGCCGACATCATCGAAGGCCCGACGGCCGATTATTGCCGCACCGTTGGAACGTCCAATCTCGTGCTGACCGACAACACGGTCGACCTCACGAAACAGGTCGTGAAGCTGATGGACGAGTCGGTCGCCGTCGCCAACAGCCCGGAATGGATCCATTCATCCCGGCCGGTCTTCGTCTGGGCATCGGAAGCCAAGGTCGCCTGCGGCATGGCTTACGGCTACCTGAAGACCAACTATAAGGACGAAGACACGCTCAACAAGTGCGAGTGTTTTCACGATCGCATGGTCGAGTACATGAACTAACCGCAGCGAGAGCGCGCCAGCGGGTCCGATGATTGGCGATCGCGCATCGCTCGCCGTGATCGCCGGGGCGATTGCGCTGACCGGTTGGCTGATGCCGGCGGCGCCAGCCAGGGAATTCGAGCCGTCTTCCGTCGACCAGGCAACATCAGCCATCGCAACGCGGCGGACGCACTGCAGCGCCGCATCCCAGTGGTCGCGCGAGACCTATAAGGCGTTCGCGACCTGTCAGGCATCGATCTACGGTCTTCAACCGGCACTGGCGCATGCCGTGATCGAGATCGAAAGCGGCTTCGATCCTGACGCACGCGGGGGTGCTGGAGAAATCGGACTGATGCAAGTCATGCCGGCGACCGCGCGCATGCTCGGCTTTCGCGGTTCGCTCGAGAATCTCAGCGCGCCCGCGACCAATATCGCGTTTGGCGTCGAGTATCTGGCGCTCGCGAACAAGCTCGCCGGCGGCGATCTGTGCACGACCGTGATGAAATATCGCGCTGGCCACAACGAGACCCGGTTCTCGGCACTTTCCGTTCGCTATTGCGAGCGTGCGAGAGCCATACTGGCAAGGGATGGCCTGGAGGTAGCCGGGCCGTTGCCTGTGGCGACATTCGGGTTTTCCGCCCTTTCGCAGGAAGGCATGCCGACAGGGGCAAAGCGTGTCTGTGTGCGCAGGTTTTTCGTGCCCGGCCCACGCTACATGAGATGTGCCGACTATCGAACCGTGGAGCAGGCCAGACGCATCAAAGCGCTCAGGGCCGAGCTGTTCCGTGACTGAGCACTTCGGTCGAATGGAGCCGCCATGATATATCGTGCGGACGAGATCGGGAAAGACCTGTCGCCATGCGCGGCAGACAGGGTGGGAGCAGAAAATGGAATTTGACCGGCCGGTCCACGGCCCGCGGACATGGGTGGTCGCTTCCATGCTGGCTATGTCGTTGCTCGGCTGCCAATCGAAAGGCGCGGTGTCCGACGCGCTCGATCCCGCCGCCATCCAGGTCGCCAATCAGCCGGCTGCTGTTGTTGCTGTGGCAAACGCAAGCCAGGCGACGCAGTCCCTCGGCACGGGACCCACCAAAGTCGCCATGCTGCTGCCGCTGTCCGCTTCCGGATCCGCGGGCGAAAACGGCAGAAAGATGCTCGACGCCGCCAAGCTCGCCATGACGGACCTCGGCAACCCGCTGCTGACGCTTACCATCGAGGACACAAGGGGAGACGCGACCTACTCCCAGCAACTGGCGGTTAAAGCCATTACTTCGGGAGCGAAAGTGGTCATCGGTCCGACCGAACTGGCGGCGGCGCAGCATGTCGCAAAACTGTCGGGCTCAAACCGGCCGGTGGTTCTGGCTCTTGCGGACAATTTTGCCGGTGGCCCGGGCGTCTATGCGGTATGCCTCAGCGAGGCGGACAGCGCGGCCGCGGGAGCTGGCGCGATCGCGGCCAAGGGCGGCAAGAAGTTCGTTCTGCTGGTGCCGGCGGGCGCGAGTGCCGACATCATGGAGAAGCGGGTCGCCAACAGCCTCAGCGTGTATGGAGCCGCCCTTGCAATCACCATACCCTATACGAGCGCCGACAGCGCGGCAAAGGCGGTGACGGACATGGGCTCGCTGGTGGACGTTCCCGATGCCGTGATCGTTGCCAGCGGCGACAGCAATCCGTCGCCAATCCTGATCGCCCTGAAGGCAAAGGGCATTCCTGGAAAATCGACCTCCGTGATTGGCACGAACCGCTGGCTGGAGCACCCGACCAGTCCACTTTTCGAAGGCGCCTATATCGCGACGCTCGATCAACACGAAACAGGTCCGATCTCGGATCGTTTCAAGGCAACCTTCAACTACCAGGCCGACGTCAATGTCGCTTATGCCTATGACATGGTTGCCCTGACCGCGGGGATCGCGAGCGCTGCCGGACCTAACGGTTTCAACAGGCACGTTTTCGAGAACCGGAGTGGATTTCGCGGATCGACCGGCTTGTTCAGGTTCCGCGCGGATGGATCCAGCGAACGCTCGATGCCGTTTTACCGGATTGAAAAAGGCGCGCTCAAACCGGTTGCCAAATCGACGTCCAGCTTCTAGCGAATTGGGCGCGGCGGCCTGATGGCACAAGTCGGACGCCTTCGCATGACGATCGCGGTCGCAAGCCTCGAGCTTCTCGTCGGCATCCTGCTGCTGATCAGGGCAGCGACCCTGTTCCCTGTCGAACGGACCGTCACCAACCCGGCCCCGGAAGTCAGCGATGAAGTCGCGCAGCACCCGGTTCGATCGATCGTCAATTCAGCCCGCAAGATTGCCGAGGATCTCATCGCACCGCCGCAGATCGAGGGGACCGACATGGAGCGGGTGGAACCTCGCTTGCCCCTTGGCGACCTCGGCCTCGCCCCACAACCCAAGCCATCGATGCCCAAGGATTGGCTGGAAACACCGCTGTACCGTCCGGTGGCCACGTCGTCGGCCGGTTTCGACTCCATGGGGCGGAAATTGTTCATCAGCGGAACCCAAAGCGTTGCGATCGACAGGGTCTGCCTGTTTCACGAGAGTGCCTGGCCTTGCGGGCAGCGGGCGCGCGCGGCTTTCAACAACTGGATGCGCGGGCGGGCGCTGAGCTGTTTCGTGCCTCCGACGGTCGACCGCTTCCCTGTCGCGGCGACATGCAGGCTGGGCAAACAGGATGTCGGCGCCTGGCTCGTATCGAATGGCTGGGCGCTGGCCTTGCCGAGCGGCATCTATGGCAAGGCCGAAGCAGCAGCCCGGACGGCGGAGATGGGAATCTTCAGCCCCCCGTAGGCGGCAGCAACCGGATTCGCCACAAAGGGCCGCATCGTCTGTTCAGAAAGCTGGCGATACGTCTCAAATTGTATTGTTCTTCGAGACCGAAATCGTAACTTGCCGGTCTTATGCTTGGCGTTCGAACGGAGATCGACGATGAGCAACGCAGCAGCTGATGTCCCGGCCCATCACGAATGGAAGAATGTCGCCTGGTTGGCTTTCCTTGGAACCATCGGCAGCCTGTGCGTCTCCCTGATCCTGAATTATCTGCTGTTGTTCAGCGAGACGCTGACGCCTTTCGGGCGCGGCATGATCACCGCAACGCTTTTGCCTTTGGTGATCTGCCTGCCGCTTTTTGTGTTCATAGGCCTGAAACTGGCCGAGATCCGTCGCTATAGGCGGGAACTCAACAGGGCCGCTACCTTCGATACGCTGACCGGTTGCCTGAACGGCAAGGTTTTCACGTCGCTGATCGAGAGACGGGCAATCAGGTCTTCGCCACCTGGCGAGCGATCGGGCGCCTTCCTAGTCGTTCATCCTGAACATCTGAACGCCATCAATCTGCGCTTCGGCCTGAGCTGGGGCGACGAAGCCTTGCGCCTCATAGCCTCGACCATCCGCTCTTGCGTGCGCTCGCAAGACGTCGTCGGCCGCATAGGCGCGTCCATGTTCGGCGTCTTCCTTCCTGGAACGAGCGAGGCCGAAGCCAGGACGGTTGGCGAGCGTATCCGCGCCAGTGTCTCGCAGGTCTATTTTGCCCCTCAAGGCGCCGAGGAGATCCTGGCCGTCACCGTCGGAGGCGTGGTTTTCGAGCAGGACCTGGACTTCGAGGACATGTTCCGGCCGGCGGAAGAGAGCCTGTCGGGCAAAGGCGGTTTTGCACTGTCGCGCATTCAACCCGCTTCAGCCTGACGCCCTCCAAGACTTGTTCGGTTTTGCCGCGACTTTTGCGATAATCGGGAAAGTCGATGCCAGAATGCGTGGCTTACCGCCCGCGATCCCTTCGCTACGATCCTTGGCTGAGGGCGAACGCGCAGATCCCGCGGCGTCAGCTCGCCTCGCGCATCGCTTCGGCGGCCTGCAAGTCGACGGAGACCAACTGGCTGACGCCCTGCTCGGCCATGGTCACGCCGAACAGCCGGTCCATGCGGGCCATGGTGATGGGATTGTGGGTGATGATGACGAAACGTGTCTCGGTGGTGTTGGCCATCTCGTCCATGAGATTGCAAAAGCGCTCGACGTTGTGATCGTCAAGCGGCGCATCGACTTCGTCGAGCACGCAGATCGGCGCCGGATTGGTCAGGAACACGGCAAAGATCAGCGACATCGCCGTCAGCGCCTGCTCGCCGCCCGACAGCAGTGTCATGGTCTGCGGCTTCTTGCCGGGCGGGCGGGCCAGGATCTCAAGTCCCGCCTCCAGCGGATCCTCGGATTCGATCAGTTGCAATTCTGCCGTGCCGCCACCGAACAGATGCGAGAACAACCGCTGGAAATGGCTGTTCACCACATCGAAGGCGGCCAGCAGCCGCTCGCGGCCTTCACGGTTCAGGCTCTGGATTGCTTGCCTGAGCTTGCGGATCGCTTCGATGATGTCCTCGCGCTCGGACACGATTGCCTCCAGGCGATCGGAAAGCTCCTTCTGCTCTTCCTCGGCGCGCAAATTGACGGCGCCGAGCCGTTCGCGCTCGATCTTCAACCGGTCGAGCTGGCGTTCGATCTCGGGCATCTCGGGCATCGGGTCGCCGGCTTCCAGGCCGGTGTGGCGGATGACCAGATGCGGCGGCGTGTTCAGCGTTTCCTGGATACGCGCCTCGACCTCCAGCCGGCGTTCGTCCGCCGCCGTCAGCCTCTCCTCGGCACGGGCGCGGGTTTCGCGCGCTTCGGCCAGCGACTGGATGGCTGATGTGGCCGCCTTGTCCAGTTCGGCCTGCCTGTTCTCCGCTTCCTGCAGCCGGTCGGCGGCCGCCTTGCGCAAGGTCTCGACCTCGGTGAGTTGCGACAGCAGCGCACGGCGCTTGACGTCGATCTCGTCGGGCGCATCGGCCAGCCGTTCGCGCTCGGCCTCGGCCTCGGCCTTGCGTTCGCCGAGCGAGGCGATCTGTGTCGAGGCGTTTTCGGCACGCACCAGCCAGTTGCTGCGCTCGGCGCCGATGGCGTCCAGCCGTCGCGTACGGGCCTCGGCTTCGCGCCGCAACCCCTCATGGACGGCACGCGCGTCGGCAAGCGTGGCGCGGTCGCGAGAGACATTGGCCGAGGACTGTTCGAGCTGCAATTGCAGGTCGCCGAGATCCGGCGCGTCCTGCAGCAGCATCTCGGCCTCGACGAAAGCCGCCGATGTCTCCTCGTGGCTGTCGACGATGCGGGCGCGCGCTTCGTCCAGCGCGGCACGCCGGCTCGACAGTTCACCGCCGGCCTTTTCGGCCTCGGCCAGCGCATTGCGGGCGGCGTCCAGCCGGTGCTGGGCTTCGCGTCCGGCCTGGCGTGTGGTTCGCTCCGCTTCGCTTGCCTGGCGCAGCGTCTGCTCGGCCTGTGCCAGCGTGCCCTCGGCCTGGCGCAGGACGAGCGTCGCCTGCACCGCTTCGGCATCGAGTTCGGCAAGCCGGTTCTTCTGCGCCAGCCTTTGTGCCGCGGCGGTCGGTGCATCGGCGCTGGCGGTCAGACCGTCCCAGCGCCACAACGCGCCCTCGCGGCTGACCAGGCGCTGGCCGGGAGCCAGAAGCCCCTGCAACCGGCGCCCGTCAGCGGCCTCGACGATGCCGATCTGCGCCAGGCGGCGGGCAAGTTGTGCCGGCGCGCGAACCACGCTGGCAAGGCTCTTGATCCCTTCCGGAAGCGCGGCGTCGCCGGGCTGGATTTCGCTTTCGCCCCAATGCGCCGGTGCGCTACGGTCGAGCGGCACGTCCAGGTCTTCGCCCAAGGCCGCGCCCAGGGCCGTCTCGAAGCCGCGCTCGACGCTGATCTGCTCCAGCACGGAAGGGAAGAGATCGCCGCTGGCCGCGTTCAGGATCTTGGCCAGCGTACGCGCTTCGGTCTCGATCCCGGCCAGTTCCGCCCTGGCGTCCTGAAGCGGGGGCCGAGCGGCACTTTCGGCGCCACGAGCGTCGATGACCGACTGCTCGGCCTGTGCCACCGAGGCCTCGGACTCTTCCAGCAATGCCATCGCCTGTTCGACCAGGATCCGTTTCTCGGCCGGATCGGGCAGGCCGGCCACCTTGGCGAGGATGTCCGATAACTCCCGATCGACATCGGCGAGCTGACGGGCGAAGCGATCGCGCCGCTCGGCGGTTTTGCGCAAAGTCCGTTCGATCTGATGGCGCGAGGCGGCGGCCTCGGCGCGCTCGGCGGTCAGCGCGGCGAGCTTGGCTTCGGTTTGCGCAAGCGTCGAGGCGGCTTGTTCGAATGCCGCGCGGGTAGTGGCCTCGCGCTCCGCGGCGCCGGCGTTTTCGGAGTTCAGCGCGGCCTCTTCCGCGCGCAGGCGCTCGAGTACGTCGGCATTGTCGCGCACCATCCGCTCTTCGCGGGCGATGTCACCGTCGAGTTGCTGCAACCGGCGCTCGAGTTCGGCCTGACGGGTGCGGATGCGGCCGGCTTCTTCCTCGATCTGCGACCTGGCGATCGACAGCCGCTGGAAGGCCGCGGCAGCCGCGGCTTCCGCGTCGCGCAGGTCGGGCAAGCGATGGGCGGAGATGCCCTGCTCCTTGGCCGCGTTCATCTGCGTGGCGGCGCGGTCGCCGACGAGCGCCGTGGCCGTCGCCAGTGCAGAACGCGCCTCGCCTTCCTGCGTCTTGGCCAACGTCCAGCGCAGATGCAAGAGCGTTGCTTCGGCCTTGCGAATGTCGGCCGACAGGTTCTTGAAGCGGGAAGCCTGGCGCGCCTGGCGCTTCAGGCTTTCGATCTGGCTTTCCAGTTCGCCGACGACATCGTCCAGGCGTTCGAGGTTCTGCTCGGCCGCCTTAAGCCGCAGCTCCGCCTCATGGCGGCGGGTGTGCAGGCCGGAAATGCCGGCTGCCTCTTCGAGCAGCGCGCGGCGCGCCTGCGGCTTGGCCTGGATCAGTTCGCCGATACGGCCCTGCCCGACCATCGAGGGCGAGCGCGCGCCGGTCGACTGATCGGCGAACAGAAGCTGCACGTCCTTGGCGCGCGCTTCCTTGCCGTTGATGCGGTAGAGCGAGCCGGCCTCGCGCTCGATACGGCGGGACACCTGCAGTTCGTCGGCATCGTTGAAGGCTGATGGAGCCGAGCGGTCGCTGTTGTCGAGGAACAGCGTGACTTCTGCGGTGTTGCGGGCGGGGCGCGTGCCCGAGCCGGAAAAGATCACGTCGTCCATGCCGGACGCGCGCATGTTCTTGTAGGAGCTTTCGCCCATCACCCAGCGCAGCGCCTCGACGAGGTTCGACTTGCCGCACCCGTTCGGCCCGACAATGCCGGTCAGGCCGCGTTCGATGACGAACTCGCCAGGTTCGACGAAGGACTTGAAACCAAGGAGCCGGAGGCGCGAAAACTTCATTCACGCGCCTCATACACCGGTTCCGCAAAACTGTACCGAGGTTTTGCGACAGGGCGCATAGCGCGCGAACAGATAGACAGGCAAGCAGCGCCGGAGCGCTGCCGCTTCGGCGCTGAGCTGATGTCAGAGCAGAGGGTCGATGATGGCCGACATTTCCTCAATCGACATCGCCCCTTTGTAGGTCTTACCGTTGATGAAGAAGGTCGGTGTCGAGTCGACCTTGAATTCATTGGCGCCACGCTTCTGGACCGATCTCACATCGTCCAGAAGTTTCTGGTCCGTCAAGCAGGCCTCGAAGGACTCCTGTGTAAAACCGGCAAGCTTGGAGATTTGCAGCAGCGCATCCTTTGTGTTGGACACGCCGACCCAGTTCGCCTGCTGCCTGAACAGGACATCGACCATCGGGAAATAGTTGTCCTTGGCGCAGCGCGCCAGCATGAAACCTGCTTCGGCGCTCGGATCGAACGGGAATTCGCGCAGGATGTAACGGGCCTTGCCGGTATCGATATACTTGGTCTTCAAATCCGGAAAGGTGGTCTCGGCGAAATGCGCGCAGTGCGGGCAGGTCATCGAGGCATATTCGACGATGGTGACCTTGGCGTCATCCTTGCCGAGCTGCTTGTCGGGCAGCGCACCCGGCTTCATCAGTTCGGTCATGTCGACGGTGCCCTGCGCTTCCGGCACCTGGACCGCGGCGGGCGTGGCCGGCTTTGCGGGCGCCGCAGGGTCCGCGGGCTTCACATCCGCAGCCTTGGCCTGTTCGCCGGAATCGCTGCAGGCGGCGAGCAGGGCCACCGCCGGGATGGCGGCCAGCGAAGTCAGGACGTTTCTGCGAGAGAAGCTTTGGCCAAACGGGGTACGGCTCATACGAATCACCTGATAAGGGTTTGGATTTTGCAATGCAATGGCACGAAAAAGCGAGAGTTGGCGCGAATTAAGGCATCCCTGTCCCCAATCCAATCGCGAAACCTGACGAGGGTGATCACGAATGCGAGAGATTAACGACAAACCTATGACCGTTGCCAGTTATAACTAGGCTTTCCTTGCGCCCAGAATGGTCGCACCCAGCCGTTCCAGCGAGGCGCGCAGCCCGTCATCCTCGATCAAGCCGACAGTATCGGCCAATTTCGCCTTTTCCGCCGCGCTCAGTGGCCTGAGGGCAGGTTTGGGCCGGGCTCTTCCCGAGCTTACCGGCTTCTGCACGATCCTGATCCGGCCTATCGCCCTGAAACCCAGGAAGGCGTTCACCCGGTTGATGATCTCGCCGGTCTCATGCTGCAGATGAAGCGCGGCCATGCCTTCGCAGGCGATGACCAGCACGGCCGGCTCGAACGGATCGTCTTCGTGCAGGCGGCGGGGCCACTGGATCTTTTCGGGCCGCGAGTGGATGGCCAGGCGCGGTCCGGCAATCTCTTCCCAGGACTGGACAAGACCGATCGATATGCCTGCCCGCTTGCGCAGCACCGGGTCGAGGATCTCGGTGGCGAGGTCGCTCACCGGAACGGGATTGCCGAAGGGCCTTTTCCCTGCCATGTGCGTTCTCCAGCCACGACCCAGCAGATACCGGCCAGGCCAACGCAAGATCAATGGCACCAGCAGACCAGACCCGCAAGGCCCTGACCAGCATGGCCATCTCAGACGATAGGGCGTCGCGCCTGCTCGCCTGGTACGACGCGCATCATCGCGAATTGCCGTGGCGCGTGACGCCGCGCGAGCATGCACGCGGTGTGCGGCCCGACCCCTACCGCATCTGGCTGTCCGAAGTGATGCTGCAGCAGACCACCGTCGAAGCGGTGAAATCCTATTTCCGCACCTTTGTCGAGAAATGGCCCGACGTCGAAGCGCTGGCAGCGGCGCCGACCGAGGATGTGATGAAAACCTGGGCGGGGCTCGGCTATTACTCCCGCGCCCGCAATCTCAAGGCCTGTGCCGATCTGGTGGTGGCACGCGGCGGCCGGTTTCCAGATACCGAGACCGAACTTCGAGAATTGCCGGGGATCGGCGCCTATACGTCGGCTGCCATCACGGCAATCGCCTTCGACCGTCCCGCGGCCGTTGTCGACGGCAATGTCGAACGCGTCATCTCAAGGCTGTTTTCGATCACGACGCCGCTGAGCGAAGCCAAGACCGAGATACGAGCCCATGTCGAGCGCATGGTGCCGGCGACAAGGCCCGGCGACTTCGCCCAGGCAATGATGGATCTCGGCGCGACGATCTGCACGCCGCGCCGACCGCGCTGCATGCTGTGCCCGCTGCGCGAGGACTGCAGCGCCGTCATTGCAGGCGACCCCGAGAATTTCCCGGTGCGGCTGCCAAAAGCCGACAAACCGCTGCGGCGCGGCGCGGCTTTCGTGGCCACACGTGAGGACGGCGCCATTCTTTTGCGCAAGCGGCCGGAAAAGGGCCTGCTTGGCGGCATGACGGAAGTGCCTACCACCGCCTGGACGGCGCGGGCGGACGGAGCCACCACGCAAGCGGCGGCGCCTTTTCCCGGCAACTGGCTGCGCGCCGGAAAAATCACGCATGTCTTCACCCATTTCGCGCTCGAACTCGAAGTCTTTCGCGCTCACATCAAAGGTGATGCACCGGCAGGGTATTTCTGGTCGCCGGCCCATGACATTTCAGGCGAGGCGCTGCCCACTGTCATGAAAAAGGCAATCGAGGCTGCGATACCCGGCGCGACGAAAAAGCCGTCGCCATTGAGTGCAAAGAGGCCCCATGACTGAAATCCGCCACATCGTTTTCGACATCGGCCGCGTGCTGATCCATTACGATCCGAACATTCCGTTCAGCCGCCTCATTCCCGATGTCGAAGAGCGAAAGTGGTTCTTCGACAATGTCTGCACGCATGACTGGAACATCGAACAGGATCGCGGGCGGACGTGGGAAGAGGCCGAAGCGCTGCTGATCGCGGAGCATCCCGAGCACGCCGAAAACATCCGCAATTTCCGCCGCCACTGGCACGAGATGGTTCCGCATGCCTATGACGACAGCGTCGCCATCATGCTCGGGCTGATCGACAGCGGCCACGATGTGACGATGCTGACCAACTTTGCCTCCGACACGCTGGCAGAAGCGCGTGAACGCTTCGATTTCCTCGATCGCCCGCGTGGCGTCACCATCTCGGGCGAGATCGGCAAGATCAAGCCGGACCGCGGCATTTACGACCATCACGTGGCTGCGTTCGGCCTCGAGCCGTCGGCGACGCTGTTCATCGACGACAGCCAGAAAAATGTCGACGGCGCCAAGGCCGCCGGCTGGCAAGCGGTGCTGTTCACCGATGCCAGTACGCTTCAGGCAGATCTTGAACGCTTTGGAATCAAGGCGTGATCTCTATCGCTTGCGGCGATCCGTCGAGAATTTGAATCAACGAATATGATGCAAGCAGCAGGGGGTCAGCCCCCTGCCCGTTCCATGCCGAGGCGGGCGATGCGACGCAGTTCGTCGATCGGGGTCAATCCGCCGCTGCGCTCATAATGCCAGAAGGTCCAGCCGTTGCAGGCGTCCAGCCCCTGCACCTCGGCGCCGATCTTGTGGATCGAGCCGGCGCTGTCGCCGATCGCCACCGTGCCATCGGCGCGAACCTTGGCAGCCCAGCGCTTCTTGGCGTCGTAGAGCGTGGCGCCGGGCGTCATCAGCCCAGTGTCGATCAGGCTGACGAAGGCGACGCGCGGCTCGGCGCGTTTGCCGGTAAGCACGGTAAGATCCGCTTCGTCGAATGGCAGCACGGCATCGATGCGCTCATTGGCGGCGTCGATATAGGCCTGCTCGCGCTCGATGCCGACGAAGTGGCGTCCGAGGCGCTTGGCCACGGCACCCGTCGTACCGGAGCCGAAGAACGGGTCGAGCACGACGTCACCCGGCTTGGTCGAGGCCATCATGATACGGGCAAGCAGCGCCTCGGGCTTCTGCGTCGGATGCAGTTTGTCGCCATTGTCGTTCTTCAGGCGCTCGCCCCCGGTGCAGATCGGGAACAGCCAGTCGGAACGCATCTGGATATCGTCGTTCGACGCCTTCAGCGCTTCATAATTGAAGGTATAGCCCTTGCCCTTCTGATCGCGCGAGGCCCAGATCATCGTCTCATGCGCGTTCTGGAAGCGGCGGCCGCGAAAATTCGGCATCGGATTGGTCTTGCGCCAGACCACGTCATTGAGGATCCAGAAGCCGAGATCCTGCATCTTGGCGCCAACCCGGAAGATGTTGTGGTAGGAGCCGATGACCCAGATCGTGCCGTTGGGCTTCAGCACGCGGCGCGCTGCCAGCAGCCAGGCGCGCGTGAAGGCGTCATAGGCCTCAAAACTCTCGAACTGGTCCCAGTCGTCGTCGACCGCGTTGACCTTGGACTGGTCGGGACGGTGCAGATCGCCGTCCAACTGCAGATTGTAGGGCGGATCGGCAAAGATGACGTCGATCGACTTTTCCGGCAGGCGGTCAAGGGCCGCGACGCAATCGCCTTTCAGGATCGTGTCCAGCCATTCGGACTGCTGGGGAGCGTGGGAGAGCTCGTCGAGAAGACGCACGGCTGACATTTTTACACCCAAGGCACGCGTTACTGTTTACTCCCCGTTATGGTTACCGATCAGCGTAAATATTCGGTGAAGGCGCGCGGATGGCCACCAGATTTGCGAAGGTCCGGCCGTTGGTGTATGCCGCGCCGCTTGAGCCCTGAGTGGCCATCCCTCCATCCTCCATCGTCCGGATCACCATGCCCCAGCCAGATCTTGTCATCTTCGATTGCGACGGCGTGCTCGTCGATTCCGAAATCATCGCCGCGCGGGTCGAGGCCGAATTGATCACCTTGGCCGGATATGAAATCTCGGCGGAGGAGATTGCCGAGACCTATGCGGGCCTGACCTTCAAGGACATCCTGATCCGGATCGAGGAGAAGTCCAAAATCCCGTTTCAGGTGTCGCTGATCGATCGCGCCGAGGAACTGGTCGACCGCAAACTGCGCAGCGACGTGCGTGCCATCGAGGGCGTGCGCGAAGCGGTCGCCTCGGTCACGGCGCAGCGCTGCATCTGCTCCAATTCACGTTCGGAGCGGATCGAGTTCATGCTGGAGAAGGTGCATCTGCTGCCATTCTTCGCCGGGCGCATCTTCTCGGCGATGGAGACGCCGACCGGAAAGACCAAGCCGGCTCCGGACGTGTTCCTGCATGCCGCCGAAAAGCTCGCCGCCAACCCGGCGAACACCTTTGTCATCGAGGATTCCGTGCACGGCGTCACCGGCGCCAAGGCCGCCGGCATGCGCGTGATCGGTTTTACGGGCGCCAGCCACAGCTATCCCGGCCATGCCGATGCCCTGACGGAGGCCGGTGCCGAAACGGTGATCCGCCGCTGGGCGGAGTTGAAAAGCGTGATCGCGGCGCTGTCGGAATGGTCGGAAGACGCTTAGGGCGGCTGCCGGAAACTCTGCTCGCGAAGATTTTCCAGCGCATCCGCTTAGCCGGTGTCGTTCCCGTGTCCGGCGGCTCGCGGTAGAAAGGTCCGAACTCAGAAAAACCCGGAGTGGCCATCGAAGTTTGGTGACGAGCCTACGCGCGCGTCGTCAGAGTCGAGAGTTGGTCAGTGTCATAGCGATTTCGCAGATCGGCGAGCGCTTTTGGATCCGGCGCCCCCCGCGCCGCGAGGCTGGCGAGCTCTTCGAAATAATGCTCATGGCCAGGCGGAGAAACGGTCATCAGCACGCGAGCCGGTTTCTCGCTGATATTGGTGATGTTGTGCGGCACCCCCGGCGGGATGAACAGAAAGGTTCCAGGCGTCGCGCGGATCGTCTCGTCGCCGAAATGCCATTCACACTCGCCGTCGAGCAGGTAGAAGGTCTCCTCCTGCACCCGGTGCACATGCCGCCCGGTGGCGAACTGCGGCGGGATCGTCCAATCGAACATGCTGGTGTGCCTGGTATTCTCGCCAGTTACGAGGAAAGCCATGGGATGACCACGCAGCATGAGGCCCTTCTTCTCATCGGGCCTGCGGATGAAGGCATTGGCGCTCATATGACCCTCCTTTGGCTGGGCGCATGCTTTTAACAAGCATTTGGCCATGATCGGCTGGTCGCGGCGGAAAGTCATGAATCCGTTCCCAAAAATTTGCTAAAAGACTCTGATGACCGTAAGGGGCGACCTCTACCAGTTCGGCCCGTTCCGCCTCGATCCGGAGGTGGGCATTCTTTTTTGCTGGGGTGAGCCGACCATACTTGGGCAACGCGCCGTCGCGCTGCTGCGCCTGCTGATCCAGAATGCGGGCGTTCCCGTATCCAAGGACGCGCTGATCGAGGCCGGCTGGGGCGGACTGGCGGTTGCCGATAACAATTTGACGGTTCAGATCGCAGCCTTGCGTCGCGTCCTGGCCGACACAGCGAATGTCGAGAGCTGGATCGAAACATTGCCGCGCCGCGGCTATCGCTATGTCGGCCCGGCTGTCACCACGAATGTTCCTGATACTTCGGCCGCCGTCCGTGCCGCGTCGGCACCGACTTTGCCTGAAAAGCCTTCCATCGCGGTCCTGCCGTTCTCCAACTTGACCGGCGATCCGCAGCAGGAATACTTTGCCGATGGAATGGTGGACGACATCATCACAGGCCTGGCACGCATCAAGTGGTTGTTCGTCATCGCCCGAAATTCGACCTTCACCTACAAGGGTCGCGTCGTGGACGTGAAGCAGGTCGGTCGCGAGCTTGGCGTTCGCTATGTCCTCGAAGGCAGTGTGCGCAAGGCCGGCGGTAATGTGCGCGTTACCGGGCAGATGATCGATGCATCGACCGGTGCGCATGTATGGGCCGAGCGCTACGACCGCAGCTCCGAAGACATCTTTGCGCTTCAAGACGAGATCGCGCTGTCGGCGGTGGGCGCAATTGCGCCCAGCGTGCGGAAAGCCGAAATCGAACGTGTCAGGCGGAAGCGGCCTGACAGTCTCGATGCCTACGATCTCGTGCTGCAAGCCCAGCCCGACGTCGATTCAGGCATGCCGAGGCAGGTGACCAGAGCGCTGCTGCTTCTTGACCGCGCTATCGCGCTCGAACCGACTTATGCGCTGGCACATGGCAATGCCTCGATGTGCCACCATTGCCTGTTTCTTCGCGCCGGGCTGCAGGAGATCCACCGTGCGTCTTCGATCCGGCACGCCCGGTCTGCCATTGTCCATGGCCAGGACGATGCGCTCGCGCTGACCTGGGCCGGCTTTTCCATCGGAATGGATGCGCACGATCGCGCCGCTGCATTCGCCGCATTGGAAGCCGCCCTCGCCATCAGCCCGTCATCGGCGCTGACCTACATTCTTGGCAGCGTCATCCTCGGATGGAGCGGCGAAGCTGAGCGCGCGATAGAATGGAGCGAGCAGGGTATGCGGCTTAGTCCGTTCGATTCGTGGACTTGGGCGGCATTTGACGCTCAAGCAATGAGCCATTTGCTGCGCGGTCGTTACGAAGAAGCTTGCCGTGCGGCCTACAAGTCCGTTCAAGCCAACCCGGCGCACAGTATCACTTATGTGCAACTGGCCGCCGCGCTGGCCAACCTGGACCGGTTGGATGAAGCGAAGGTGGCCGCCACTCGCGTGCTCGAGCTTCAGCCTGGCTTTCGCTACAGCCGCCAGTTCGCAGGCGTGAACTGCGCGCCGGCACTCGCGGAGGCTCTCGGAAGCGCACTACGGCGCGCAGGACTGCCCGAGTAACTCGACGGACTGCGTGGGGTTCGCCAGCGACGCGGCCGTTGTCCCCTGCATGTGACGATGCGCCTCGGCAAACTTGCCGCGAGCGCCTGGGCTTCGTTCAGTTCGTTGCCGTGGCTTTCTTCCTCTTGCGCTTCGGCTTGTCGGTCGTTGCCTTGGGCGCGGTTTCATCATAACCGGCATAAGCCTGATAGTCCGCGGCCGTCGGCGCCGGTACGACGACATTGGAATCGGTGAAGACAAACTGGGTGGCGACCGAGGGATCGGTCACCTGAACCTGATACTGGTGGATCTGCGAATAAAGTACGTCGGTGCCATGCATGACCGCCGTGCGGATCGGCATGGTGATGGTGCCCGGCGTGAACTTCGGTCCGGGTACGATCTTGCCGGCGACCGCGATTTTCATCGTCAGTTGCCCGTCGGCACGGCTGCAGTCGCGGGTCACGTCGCTGATCGACGCCTGATAAATGATCCTCGCCGAATCGTCGGGCGGCGTAGCAGCAGCGGCATCGGCCGCGGCCTGGGCCGCGGCATCCGCAGCCGCGTCGCCGGTCTTCTTGAGCTTCGGCTTGGGCTTCTGGACCTCGTTGACATAGGTATTGAAGAACGCCGTGCCATCGCGCACCGTCACCCTCGGGCAATAGGCGTTCAGCTGGCTGGCCAGCACCTTGGGATCCTGTGGCGGCGGAGGCGCCGTCGGGTCCTTCTTGCCGAAACCGAGGTTCAGGATGCCATTGTCGCCTGATTGGCAGCCGGCGGCGGCAAGCATAAAGCCCGTGAGCGCAAGACCCGCCAAAAAGCGACTACTTGATATACGAAACGCCATGAAACTGCACTTCCCTCTCGCAAAGCTGGTGACGTATATCAACCGCGCGGCAAAAATGCGACTAGAGCCGGTGCAGAAATTAACCACCTTGTGGTGAACGGAAAAACCAGGCGGCAAACGGATCTGTGACATGCATTATGTGAGTACCCGCGGGGAAGCGCCCGCGCTTGGATTTTCCGACGCCATCCTGGCTGGGCTGGCGCGCGATGGCGGGCTCTATGTGCCGCGCGAATGGCCGCGCTTCTCGGCAGCCGACATCCGCGCCATGCGCGGCCTTGCCTATCCCGACCTCGCCATCCGCGTGTTGACGCCATTTCTGGGCGGCGAGATCGCCGCGCCGGTCTTCGAGCGCCTCGTCCGCGAAGCCTATGCCACCTTCCGCCATGAGGCTGTCTGCCCATTGGTGCAGACCGGCGCCAACACTTTTGTCCTCGAACTCTTTCATGGGCCGACACTGGCGTTCAAGGACGTAGCGATGCAGTTGCTTGCCCGGTTGATGGATCATGTGCTCGCCGAACGCGGCCAGCATGCGACCATCGTCGGCGCCACGTCGGGCGATACCGGCGGCGCGGCCATCGATGCCTTTGCCGGGCGCAGCCGCACCGACATCTTCATCCTTTTTCCGCATGGCCGCGTCTCGCCGGTGCAGCAGCGGCAGATGACAACGTCGACGGCTGAAAATGTCCATGCGCTGGCGATCGAGGGCAATTTCGACGATTGTCAGGGCCTGCTGAAGGATATGTTCAACGATCACGGCTTCCGCGACCGGGTGTCGCTGTCGGGGGTCAATTCGATCAACTGGGCGCGCATCATGGCCCAGATCGTCTATTATTTCTCTTCGGCGCTGTCGCTCGGCGCGCCGGACAGGCCGGTGTCGTTCACGGTGCCGACCGGCAATTTCGGCGATATCTTCGCCGGCTACGCCGCCAAGAAGATGGGCCTGCCGATCGAACGGCTGGTCATCGCCACCAACGACAACGACATATTGGCACGCACCTTCGCGACCGGCGAATACCGGACCAAGGGGGTCTTTGCGACCACCTCGCCGTCGATGGACATCCAGGTTTCGTCGAATTTCGAACGCCTGCTGTTCGAGGCGTCGAACCGCGACGCGGCGACCGTTCGACGCTACATGGCAGGCCTCAAACAGTCGGGCGCCTTCACCATCGAAGCCGCGGAAATCGCTGGGATGCGGTCCGAATTCGATGCCGGCCGCGCTGACATGGACGAGGTCGCCGCCACCATTCGCTCGACGCTGGCAAACAGCAACTACCTGCTCGATCCGCATACGGCGGCAGCCATGCACGTGGCGGCGGACAAGGCTGGCGCGGTGCCGATGGTGGTGCTGGGCACCGCCCATCCGGCGAAATTCCCGGCCGCCGTCGAGGCCGCCAGCGGCGTCTCGCCCGCCCTGCCCGCATGGCTAGGGGGATTGATGACATTTGAGGAAAAATACACGGTACTTCCATCCGACCTCAAAATGGTGGAAGATTACGTCAGCCGCCGCGCGCGGGCGGCGCGTTAAGGAGTACGAGCCATATGGGTGTTGAGGTAAGCCGTCTGTCGAACGGCCTGACAGTCGCCACCGAAACCCTTCCAAGTATCGAATCGGTTGCATTGGGTGCCTGGGTCAAATCGGGTGCCCGCAATGAACGCGAAGAAGAGCATGGCATGGCCCATCTGCTCGAGCACATGGCGTTCAAGGGGACGAAGCGGCGGAGCGCCTTCGAGATCGCCTCGGAAATCGAGGACGTCGGCGGCGAGATCAATGCCGCCACCAGCGTCGAGACCACATCCTACTACGCCAGGGTGCTCTCCGACGATGTGCCGCTGGCCGTCGACATCCTGTCCGACATCCTGCAGGAGTCCGAATTCGACCCGCAGGAACTCGAGCGCGAGCAGCATGTCATCCTGCAGGAGATCGGCGCCGCGCACGACACGCCAGACGACATCGTCTTTGACCGTTTCACCGAGACGGCCTTCCGCCACCAGACCATTGGCCGCTCGATCCTGGGCACGCCCGAAACCGTAAAATCCTTCACTTCCAAGCAGTTGCACGATTTCATCGAACGCCAGTATGGCGCCGAGCGGATGGTGATCGTGGCCGCGGGCGACATCAAGCACGACAAGTTCGTGCGCGAGGTCGAAAACCGGCTCGGCGGTTTCCGCAGCAAAGCCGACAGCACCATTCCGCAATACGCGCAATATGTGGGCGGGGATTTCCGCGAGGACCGCGACCTGATGGACGCGCAGATCGTGCTGGGCTTCGAGGGCCGCGCCTACCATGTGCGCGATTTCTACGCATCGCAGGTATTGTCGATGATTCTCGGCGGCGGCATGTCATCGCGTCTGTTCCAGGAAGTTCGCGAGAAACGCGGTCTCTGCTACTCGGTCTATGCCTTTCACTGGGGCTTTTCCGACACGGGCATATTCGGCGTCCATGCCGCCACGGGGCAAAGCGACATCGCCAAACTGGTGCCCGTCATCGTCGACGAGTTGCAGAAGGTCGGCGACAGCATCCTGCAGGAAGAGCTCGACCGTGCACGCGCGCAGTATCGCGCCGGGCTGATTATGTCCGCCGAAAGCCCGGCCAGCCGCGCCTCGCAGATCGCGCGGCAACTGCTCCTTTTCGGCAGGCCGATCGCAAAGGAAGAGCTGATGGAGCGGCTAGCGGCGCTGACGGTCGAGCGCCTGACCGATCTGTCGTCGCGGATGTTCTCGACCAAGCCGACGCTTACCGCTGTCGGGCCCGTGGGTACGCTGGCGCCATACGAGGCGATCCTTGATTCGCTTCCGGGCACGCAGACCACGGCCCGCAGGCTCGCCGTCTAAGTCCCCAGCGCCGTGTTCGCGCTCCCTTTCTTTCGCCGTGACCTGCCGGCACTGAAGGGCAACCTGGTCACGCTGCGCGTGCCGTTCACCAACGACTACCGCGAGTGGTCGACGGTGCGCGGCGAAAGCCGGGCGTTCCTGGAGCCATGGGAACCGCGCTGGACCCCGGACGAACTCGATCGCACGGCATGGCGCCTGCGCATCAGCCGCTATCGCGAGGACTATGCGCAGGGAACCGCGATCGCTTTCTTCATCTTCGAGAAGTCGAGCGGCAAGCTCGCGGGCGGCATCACGCTCGGCAACATACGCCACGGCGTCTCGCAAAGTGGCCATGTCGGCTACTGGATCGGCGAGCGGTTCGGCGGCCGCGGCCTGATGACCGATGCGGTCAAGGTGGTGGCCCGCTTCGCCTTCGATACGCTGAGATTGCACCGGATCGAAGCCGCCTGTATTCCCGACAATATCAGGTCGATCCGCGTGCTTGAAAAAGCCGGATTCCGGCGCGAAGGACTTCTGCGATCCTATCTCAGGATCAACGGCCTCTGGCAGGACCACTACCTCTACGCCCGGATCGCCGACGATCCGCCGGGCGCTGGAACGAAGGACTGATTTTGACGAATTTCCTGCGAAACGGGCCGCTGATCGCCGTTCTGCTGGCGACGATGCTGACGCTGTGCGCCGCCTCATCGGCCTTTGCCGTCGAACCCATCAAGATTGCGCGCGACGATGTCGCGCTCGACCTTTCGCGCGCTGTCGAGATCTACCGCAACCAGGGTGAGAACTTCCAGGTGTCGACCGCGCCCGGGCCGGACGGCATCGTGCGGCGCATCGAGGTCGAGGCCAACGATGCCCGCTCGACCGGTGACTGGGCGGTTTTCGCGCTCGCCAACACCACCGACCAGCAACTCGATAGGCTGATCGTCGCGCCGCATTTCCGGCTGGTCAATTCCGGCATCTTCTGGCCGGATCTGGGCTCGACGCGCATCGCGGCCATCACGCCCAGCGAAGGCTTCGCGCTCGACCGCCAGACCAGCCCCGACGCCGACGTGTTCCGGGTGACGCTGAACCCCGGCACGGTGATCACCTTCATCGCTGAGCTTGCCTCGCCGAAGCTGCCGCAGGTCTACCTCTGGGATCCGGAATCCTACAAGGACTCGGTCAATTCCTACACGCTGTTTCGTGGCATCGTCATCGGCATCGCAGGCCTTCTGGCGTTGTTCCTGACCATATTGTTCGTCGTCAAGGGCACGTCGATGTTCCCGGCGACGGCGGCCCTTGCCTGGGCGGTGCTTGCCTATATCTGCGTTGATTTCGGCTTCCTCAACAAGGTCATCGAGATTTCGCCCGGCAACGAGCAAATGTGGCGGGCCGGAACGGAGGTGGCGCTGGCGGCCACCTTCGTGGTCTTCCTGTTCGCTTATCTCAACCTCAACCGATGGCATGGCCATTTCAGCTATGGCGCCCTGGTCTGGATTCTGGGACTGCTGCTGATCGCCGGCGTCGCCATTGTCGATCCGGCGGTTGCCGCCGGCATCGCCCGCATCTCGTTTGCCGCCACGGCGCTGACCGGGCTCGGCCTGATCATCTTCCTCGGTATTCGTGGTTATGACCGAGCGATCATGCTGGTGCCCAGTTGGGTCATGGTGCTGTTATGGCTATGCGGATCGTGGATGGCGATCACCGGCATGCTCGACAACGACATCGCCCAGCCGGCGCTCGGCGGTGGGCTGATCCTGATCATCCTGCTGATCGGCTTCACCGTCATGCAGCACGCCTTTGCAGGCGGTGCGCTGCATCAGGGGCTGTTCTCCGATCTCGAGCGACAGGCGCTGGCCGTCGCCGGGTCGGGCGATACGGTGTGGGACTGGGACGTGCTGCGCGACCGCGTGGTGACCAAACCCGATGTCAGCATCCAGCTCGGCCTTGCCCCCAACAGCCTGGGCGGTGCCGCGCGCAACTGGCTGCCGGTGCTGCATGCCGATGACCGCGACACGTTCCGCACGACGCTCGACGTCGTTCTGGAGCATCGCCGCGGCAAGGTGGCGCAGAATTTCCGCCTGCGCGGCGCCGACGGGCACTATCACTGGTTTGCCCTGCGCGCGCGCCCGGTGATCGGGTCGGACGGCGAGGTGATCCGCTGCGTCGGCACCATGGTCGACGTAACCGAACAAAAGAAATCCGAGGAGCGGCTGCTGCACGACGCCGTGCACGACAATCTGACCGGCCTGCCGAACCGCGAATTGTTCATGAACCGGCTGGAGGCGATCATCTCGATCGCCCGCACCGAAGAGAAGGTTCGGCCGACCGTCTTCGTGATCGACATCGACCGCTTCAAGCAGGTCAATGATGGGCTCGGCATCTCGGCCGGCGACACCATCCTGCTCACCATAGCGCGGCGCCTGCACCGGCTGTTGAAGCCGAAGGATTCGCTGTCGCGCTTCGCCGGCGACCAGTTCGCGCTGATGCTGCTGTCCGAGCAGGATCCCGCCCGCATCGCCGGCGTGGCCGATGCGATCAAGCATGCGATCAACAATCCGATCACCTTTGCCAAGCGCGAGATCGTGCTGACCGCCTCGATCGGCCTGATCACCTGGACCTCGGCGCAGACCTCGGCCGAAGACATGGTCAAGGATGCGGAGCTCGCCATGCATCAGGCCAAGCGTTTCGGCGGCGACAGGATCGAGCCGTTCCGGCCGGCTTTCCGCACAGTCGGCACCGACCGTCTGCAGTTCGAATCCGACCTGCGTCGCGCCATCGAACGGCGCGAATTCACGCTGGCCTATCAGCCGATCGTGCGCCTGGAAGACGGCAGCGTCGCCGGCTTCGAAGCGTTGCTGCGCTGGGACCATCCACGCCGCGGCATGATCCCGCCGGCCGATTTCATCCCGGTCGCCGAAAGCTGCGGGCTGATCGTGCAGCTTGGGCTGTTTGCCATGCAGCAGGCAGCCGAGGATCTCGCAGGATGGCAAAAGCAGATCGGCGACGCGCCGCTGTCGGTCTCAGTCAACCTGTCCAGCCGCCAGCTCATCCGCCGCGACCTCGTCAGCGATGTGCGTTCCGTGATCGCGCGCGCCAATTTGAAGCCGCGCTGCTTCCGGCTCGAACTCACCGAATCCCTGGTCATGGACAATCCCGAGCAGACGGCCCACGTACTGACCAAGCTGAAGCAGCTCGGCATCGGCCTGTCGCTGGACGATTTCGGCACCGGCTATTCATCGCTCGCCTATCTGACGCGGTTCCCGTTCGACACCATCAAGATCGACAAGAGCTTCGTCGACGACAGCACGCCAAAACGCGCGGTGCTGCTCAAATCCATGGTCAACATGGCGCATGAGCTCGGCCTGTCGGTGGTCGCCGAAGGCATATCAGACGAGCGCGATGCGTTGGAGCTGCGTCAGATGGGCTGCGAATATGTGCAGAGCTTCATGTTCGGCGCGCCGATGCCGGGCGACCAGGTGCTGAAGACACTGAAGGAGCAGTATCCGCTGACCCAGGCCTGAGAGAATCTCAGGCGTGTCCGGCGGCCAGGCTGAGATGGGCGAGATCGATGCCGATCGACGCGAGTATGCGATCGTATTTGCGCTCGATATCGGCGTCGAACAGCAATTCCGGCGTCGCCGGGCAGGTCAACCAGCCATTCTCGGCGATCTCGGTTTCCAGTTGGCCGGCGCCCCAACCCGAATAGCCGAGCGCCATCAGCGCGCGGCGCGGCCCTCGCCCTGACGATATCGCCCGCAATATGTCGACGGTCGCGGTCAGGCAGATGTCGTCGGAAACGGTGAGCGAGGAGTCCACGCGGTAGTCGCCCGAATGCAGGACGAAGCCCCGGCTGCGGTCGACAGGCCCGCCATTGCGCACGACGAAATCGCGCGCCTGCGCCGGAAGGCGGATCGCCTCCAGCTCGTTCATGATGCCGAGCTGCACCAAAAGGTCCGGAAACAGCATCTGCTGCGTCTGGTTGATGATCAGGCCCATCGCGCCTTCATCGCTGTGGGCGCAGATGTAGATGACCGAGCGCGTGAAACGGTCGTCCTTCATGCCGGGCATGGCAATCAGGAACTGATCGTCGAGAAAGCCGCGTCCGGCGACTGTCTTCTTGTGGCGCAACAAATCCATGCCAGGGAGCGTAACGCGTTTCCCGGGCGCCGAAAAGATGCGCAGTACCGGATTCGACCAAAGCCCACATTGCGGGGCCGGCCTTGGCTTGTCCGCGCAGGTCACGCAAATATGATATCGGCAAGGGCCATGAAATCATTGCGTGGCCACGAAGGGACGCTCAAATCATCGCCATGCAAAGCTTGAAAATCCTGTTGCTCGGTACTGCCATCGGATTGGCGGTCGCCCTCCCCGCCACCGCCTCCTCATCAGCCTGGTACAACAGCGAGGGCGGCAAGGTGCGGCTGGTGACCAGCGGCAAGCCGGACGACGCCGGCCGCATCCAGGGTGTTCTCGATATCGCGCTCAAACCCGGCTGGAAGACTTACTGGCGCGACCCGGGTGACGCAGGTGTGCCGCCGCAGCTGGACATTTCGGCCAGCACCAATATCGCCGATGCGACACTGTCGTTTCCCGCACCGCAGCGCCACGACGATGGTTATGGCAAATGGGCCGGCTACAACTATCCGGTTTCGCTGCCGGTGACGTTCACGCTGGCGACGCCGGACCAGCCGGCCGTCATCGATGCCGACATTTTTCTCGGCATTTGTGAAACCATCTGCATCCCGGTGCAGACGCGGCTGAGCGTCGACCCAGCTTCCGATCCCGACAATGCCGACGACGCGGCATTGGTAAAGGCGAGTTTCACGGCATTGCCGGCACCTGCAAAACCCGATTTTGGCGTCAAGGTGCTGCCGGGCGATCACGAAACGCTGGTTGTCGAGGCGAGCTTCCCTGGCGATCCGCAGGCAGCGGATTTCTTCGTCGCCGGCGAGCGCGATTATATGTTCGGCACCTCCTCCCGCGTGGAAAAAGATGGCAAGTTGATCTTCACCGTGCCGATCCTCGATCGCCCCTCGACGACGCCGACGGACGGCGGGCTCCACTACACGCTGACGAGTTCGGCGGGCGCGGTCGAAGGGCTGCTGCCTTTCCCTTAAAGCGCGTCGTATTGAAACGAACCCGTACGATGCGCTCCAAGGTCATCTTCTTGTACATGTCGTCAGCCCAAGACCGCTGCGCACTTTGGGCGACATGTACTGAAGCTACTGCCGCGATGGTTGCAGGAAGCCACCGAGTTCGCTAGGCAAGCACGCGTCCTTCCCCATTCCCCAAGCGAGGAACTCATGACCATCTCCGTTGGCGACAAGCTGCCCGAGGCGACCTTCAAGACCATGACGGCCGACGGCGCGAAGCCGATCACGTCGGCCGAGATTTTTCCGGGCAAGAAAGTGGTGCTGTTCGGCGTTCCCGGCGCCTTCACGCCGACCTGCAGCAATAACCATCTGCCCGGCTATCTCGAGAACCATGATGCGATCCTGGCGCGTGGCGTCGACACTATCGCAGTCGTTTCAGTCAACGACGTCCACGTCATGGGCGCGTGGGCGCGCTTCACCGGCGGCGAAGGCAAGATCCTGTTCCTCGCCGACGGCAATGGCGATTTCGCCAAGGCGGTCGGTCTTGACGCGGACTACTCCGGTGGCGGCATGGGCCTGCGCTCAAAGCGTTTTTCGATGATTATCGACGACGGCAAGGTCACCGCGCTCAATGTCGAGATCAAACCCGGTGTCGATGAGTCAGGCGCGGCTCATATTCTCGGCCAGCTCTGAGCTTCGACGGCCGGTCAGGCGAGGCCGCAACGGCTGGCCTCGCCCGACATGCGGCTGCGCTCCAGGACTGCCGATTTTCGGGGGATCAACGATGTTTGATATCTTCTGGCGCGCTATCGCGATCGGCGTCGGCGCCACCGTTCTGATGGACGTCTGGGCCTTTTTCCTGCACAAGGCGTTTGGCCAGCCACGGCCGAACTGGGGGCCGGTCGGGCGCTGGGTCTGGCACCTCGGCGACAAGGTGTTTCATGACGATATCGGTGATGCGGCGCCCTACGCTCATGAGAAGGCGCTAGGCTGGGCTTTCCATTACTTCGTCGGCATCGTCTACGGCATTATCCTGGTGGTGCTGGCGGGCGCAGGCTGGCTGGCCTCCCCGACCTTCCTGCCGGCCTTCATCCTCGGCATCGTCACCGTCGGCGCCGGGTGGTTCCTGCTGGCGCCAGGCATGGGCGCCGGCTGGGCGGCTTCAAAGCGGCCGAACCCGATGCAGATCCGCGCCCTCAATCTGGTCTCGCACACGGTGTTCGCGCTCGGCCTTTGGGTTACGGCGTTGCTGATCCGCTAAAATCAGGGCTGTTCCAGCCTGTCGATCGGCTGCCATCCATCGATAACGTGGCGCGCACCGATATTGTAAGCAAAATAATTGCCGCCGCCCGCCGGCTGATCCGCTTCGCGGCTGATCTGCCTGCCACTCAGCGACAGCAGCAGGAGTGTTCCCACGCCTCCATGGCCCACAAAAGCAATGTTGCCGGCGCCGCCGGCATCGAGCACGGCCTCGACCTCGCTCACGATGCGCTGCTGCGCGTCGATGGCCCGCTCCCAGCCACGGATGCTTTCGTGCGGATTGGCGAAGAACTGATCGGCGACCGCCTCGAACTCCGGAGACGGCAGGAAACCCGTCGCCGACCGGTCGTTCTCATGCATCCGCTGCCTCACCTCTACGGCAAGATTTAGATGCCGCCCGAGCACTTCGGCGGTTTCGATGGCCTTGCGTTCGGCCGACGACACCACATGTCCGATTGATGCGATCCACGGCTGGTTCAGCATTGCGTGCGCCCTGGCCCGGCCGATGTCGGACAGGCCCCAATCCGGTACCGGAATGGTGGCGTCGATCTGAACCTGAGGATGGGTGATGTAGTAGGCGATCGGCATGACAGAAACTCTCCGGCCGGTCAGCCGCCGCGAACAGAAGCTCAATAGCTCTGGGTCGAACGACGTGCTTTCGTGACCAGCGGCTGCTTTGCCTGGGCATCGGGCTTCGGTGCCGACACCGCCGGCCTGAAAGGTCCCTTCTTGAACGGCGCCATGCCTTCCCTTGCCAGTTCATCGGCACGCTCGTTCTCGGTATGGCCGGCATGGCCCTTCACCCAGTTCCAGGTGACCTTGTGGCGCCGGTTGGCCTCGTCCAGCGCCTGCCAGAGCTCGCCGTTCTTGACAGGCCTCTTGTCTGCGGTCTTCCAGCCATTCCTCTTCCAGCCATGGATCCATTTGGAAATGCCGTCCATGACGTATTTGCTGTCGGTATGAAGCTCGACCGTGCAAGGCTCCTTCAAGGCGTTCAGCGCTGAAATGGCCGCCAGCAATTCCATGCGGTTGTTGGTGGTCTCGGCCTCGCCGCCGAAAAGCTCCTTGGTGGTGCCGTTGAAGCGCAGGATGGCGCCCCAGCCGCCGGGGCCGGGATTGCCTGAACAGGCGCCATCGGTAAAGATTTCAACCTGCTTGCTCATGCCAATCCATATTCCGAAGGAGACCTGATCGCCCGATGGAACCGCATTCTTCTGATGTATTCGGTCGGATCGCGTTTCATCACCAGCCCGCCATCGGGGACGGTCAGCCAATCGTAAAGCCGGGTCAGCATGAAGCGTAGCGCCGAGCCGCGCGCCAGCATCGGCAGCGCCGCCTTCTCCTCCGCGCTCAGGGGGCGCACGCTCTGATAACCGGCAAGCAATGCCTTGCCCTTGGTGAGATTGAAGGAAAAATCCTTCTCGAAGCACCAGGCATTGAGGCAGGTGGCGACATCGTAGGCGTAGAGATCGTCACAGGCGAAATAGAAATCGATCAGACCCGATAACTTCTCGCCCAGGAAAAAGACATTGTCCGGGAAAAGATCGGCATGGATGATGCCCTCGGGAAGGCCCTTGGGCCAGTTCTGCTCGAAATCGGCGAAGTCGGCATCGACCTCGGCCGCAAGGCCCGGCTCGACCTCGTCGGCGCGCTCGCGAGACGCATCCCAAAGCTTGCGCCAGCCATCGAGAGCGAGCGCGTTCGGGCGCCTCATGGAAAAATCGGCGCCAGCCAGATGCAGCGCGGCCAGCGCCTTGCCAACCTCGGCGCAATGCGTCGCGGCCGGTCGCCGCAGCGAAAGCCCTTCGAGAAAGGTGATGATGACCGCCGGCCGGCCGGCCAGCGTGCCGATGACGCTGCCGTCATGCGCGGTCACCGGCAGCGGGCAGGACACCCCCTTGTTTGCGAGGTGGCCCATCAACCCGAGGAAGAACGGCAGATCCTTCTTCTCGACCCGCTTTTCATAGAGCGTCAGGATGTAGGAGCCGCTGGAGGTGTGCAGCAGGAAGTTCGAATTCTCGGTGCCCTCGGCGATGCCCTTGTAGGACAGGAGATCGCCGACCGGGTAGTGCTTCAGGAAAGCGCCGAGTTCGCCCTCCGCAACGTCTGTATAGACCGCCATGGCCGTTCACGCGGCCCCATTGACGAAAGCCATGTCGGCCGGCGTCAGTTCGACATCGCGCAATACCCGCATGACCGGAAAATCCTCTGTTTCGGTGGCCGTGATGGCCAGGTCGATGGTCACATCGAAACGCTGGCGGAACGCGTCGATGATCTCGTCGACGATGATCTCCGGCGCCGATGCCCCGGCCGACAGGCCAAGCGTCGAAATGCCGCCGATCTCATTCCACGGAATTTCAGCGGCGCGCTGCACGAGAAGCGACATGGCGGCGCCGGCGCGTTCCGCAACTTCGACGAGGCGGCGCGAATTCGAGGAATTGGGAGCGCCGACGATCAGATAGAGGTCAGCACCCGGGGCGGTGTCCTTGACCGCCTCCTGGCGGTTGGTGGTGGCGTAGCAGATCGATTCCGCCGCCGGCGCCTGAATGTCCGGAAAGCGCTCCTGCAGTGCGCGGATGATGCCGGCGGTATCCTCGACCGAGAGCGTGGTCTGGGTGACGAAACCGAGTGCCTTGGGATCGGCCGGCACAAGCCGGGCGGCATCGGCTTCGGTCTCGATCAGCGTTACCGCGCCTTCCGGCAACTGCCCCATGGTGCCGATCACCTCGGGGTGCCCGGCATGGCCGATCAGCAGAACGTGGCGGCCAAGCCGCTGGTGACGCATCGCCTGTTTGTGGACCTTGGAGACCAGCGGACAGGTTGCGTCGAGATAGAACAGGTTGCGCGCCTGCGCGTCCGCCGGCACCGACTTGGGCACGCCGTGCGCCGAAAAGACGACCGGCGACTGCCGGTGTTCGGCCGGAATTTCGGAAAGTTCCTCGATGAAGACGGCGCCGAGGCTTTGCAGCCCCTCGACAACATAGCGGTTGTGCACGATCTCGTGGCGGACATAGACCGGCGCGCCATATTTCTTCAGTGCCAGCACGACAATCTGGATGGCACGGTCGACGCCCGCGCAAAAACCGCGCGGCTGGCAGAGCCGGATCGTCAGAGGAGGCTTGGCGATTGTGTGAAGCATTAAATCCTGCCGGTTCGTCAGCGCCGAAATGAGGTGCCCACCCCTGCCCTGTCAAGGGTATCGCTCGTATTCAGTCCTCTTTCGCCGGCCGGCGAAGCCGTAGGATGAGTACGGCGGCAAGCGCCGCGGCAAGCCCGTACCAGGTGACAGCATATTGCAGATGGCTGTTCGGCAGATCGATGATGGTGACGCCTCCGACCGGCAGGCCGCCTGGATTTGGCGTCTTGTCGGCATCGATGAAGATCGGCACCAGCGTGAAGCCGGCAGGCAGGCCGGCGCTCGCGGCCATGACGTCGCGGTCCTTCCAGTAGAAGATGTTCTTGGCCACGTTATTGTCGGGAAGCATCATGGAGGGCTTTGCCGGAAGCGGGTTGCGGGCAAGCCCGGTGACCGTGACCTTGCCCGCCACCTGTCCCTTGGCGCGCTTGGCGGCGTCCTTGAGGTCGTAGGGCACAAAGCCACGGTTGATCAGGACGAAACGGCCATCGTCAAGGGCCAGCGGCGTGTAGACATTGAAGCCGGCATCCCCTTGCCAGGTCGCGTAGAAATGCCGTTCGCCGGAATGCAGGAAAGTGCCGGTGACAGTGACCGGCGTGTAGTCGACGTCGCCGGTCGAGGCGAATTCCTTCTCGACCTCGGCCAGCGGCAGCGGCGCCGAATGCGTGCGCTGGTCGATGGTCTGCAGCAGGCCTTCCTTCCAGTGCAGGCGCTGGACCTGCCATGTGCCGAGCGCCAGCAAGACCAAGAACAGCACAAGGCCAAGGGCGAACAACAGTGCCGATCTCGGCCGCGAACGGCCGCCGACGTTGACGGAAGCCTCGCTCATTCGCCGCGGTCCAGCCGACCCTCGGCCGCTTTGTTGCGGTATTGCAGGGTGAGCAGCACGCCCTTGATCAACCGGAGCGCCGTCAGGCACAGCACCAGGGCCAGTGGGATCCATATCAGTAGATGCAGCCAGAGCGGCGGGCTCAGCGTCACCTCGACCCAGAGCGCCAGGCCGACGATGATGAAGCCGATGATCAGGATGACGAAGACCGCCGGCCCGTCGCCGGCATCGGCGTAGGAATAGTCGAGGCCGCAATTGACGCAGCGCTTGCCGACGGTGAGAAAGCCGGAGAACAGCCGCCCCTCGCCGCAACGCGGGCAACGGCCGTGCAGGCCGGCCGAGATCGGATCGATCGGAGGCCAGATCGCCCTATCTTCACTCATGGTTGTCTTCATTCACGGTCATTGCCCGATATCGATCGGCGTCCCATCGGCCACCATTGCCCAGATTTCGTCCATGTCGAAGTCCGTAACCCCAATGCAGCCATCGGTCCAGTCGACCAATTGAAGCAGCCAGCCCCACCGGCCGAAGCCGTTCGGCTGGCCGTGGATCATGATCATGCCGCCGGGATCGACATTGCGTGCCTTCTCAGATCGACCTGTCACCGGCAAGAGCCGGGAATGCCAAGACGATAAACGCGAAAATTACCGAGATCAGCCGCATCTTCCATCGATCGGCGATCATAGCACCGAAAAGAAGAAGGCGGCCACGTCGCCGCGGCCGCCTACCTAATCGAATCCCAAAGGCGGGATCAGTGACCTTCGATCACCGCGCCGACCGATCCCCAGACGTAGATCGAGGCAAACAGGAACAGCCAGACCACGTCGACGAAGTGCCAGTACCAGGCGGCCGCCTCGAAGCCGAAATGCTGCTTGGGGGTGAAGTCGCCCTTCATCGCGCGGATCAGGCAGACCAGCAGGAAGATGGTGCCGATGATGACATGGAAGCCATGGAAGCCGGTCGCCATGAAAAAGGTGGCGCCGTAGATGGAATCCTTGAAGCCGAACGGCGCGTGCATGTACTCGTAGGCCTGCACCATGGTGAACAGCATACCGAGGCCGACGGTCAGCACCAGGCCGTTGACCAGCCCCTTGCGGTCGCCATGGAGGAGCGAGTGATGCGCCCAGGTGACCGTGGTGCCCGACAGCAGCAGGATGACGGTGTTGTAAAGCGGCAGATGGAAGGGATCGAGAACCTCCATGCCCTTCGGCGGCCAGACACCACCGGTAAACGTGTGGCGCGCGTAGTTCTGCACCTCCCCGGCAAAAAGGCTGGCATCGAAATAGGCCCAGAACCAGGCGACGAAGAACATCACCTCCGAGGCGATGAACATGATCATGCCGTAGCGCAGGTGGAGCGACACGACGCGCGTGTGGTGGCCCTCATGCGCTTCCTTGATCGTGTCAGACCACCAGGCGAACATGGTGTACAGGACGATCACGATGCCGATGAAGAACAGCCACGGATTGGCGATGTTGAAGCCAAAGATCGGGAAGGAGCCGCCCTTCAGGTATTCCATGAGGCAGACACCGCCAAAAGCGGTGACAAGCGCTCCGACCGATCCCACGAAGGGCCACGGGCTAGGGTCGACGAGATGGTAGTCATGGTGTGGTTTTGCGTGAGCGTCTGCCATATCAACCCCCGAGATTTCCTTCGGCATCTGAAACTGTCTTGCTGTTGCCCTTGGCCGGCTCCGAGGAGGCGACCGGCTTGTTCTTCTCGACCGGGAACATCGTATAGGACAGGGTGATCGTCTTGATGTCCTTCAGTTCCGGCACATTCACGATGTCGGGGTCCACATAGAACAGGACCGGCATGTCCAGCGTCTCGCCGGGCTTCAGCGTCGTGTCGGTAAAGCAGAAGCATTCGACCTTGTTGAAGTACGGACCGGCAAGTTCCGGCTGCACGTTGAAGGTGGCGCGGCCTGTGACGGGGCGATTGAACTTGTTGGTCGCCTGATAGTGCGCCTGCACGGTCTGCCCGATCTTCATGGTCATCGAGCGCTGGACCGGCTGGAACTCCCAAGGCACGCCGGCAATGTTGGCGTCGAAGCGGACGGTGACCTCGCGGTCAAGCACGCGGCCGGCATACTGCCTCTCGACACGCTGCGTGGTACCACCGTAACCGGTCGCCTGGCAGAACATCTTGTAGAGCGGCACGGCTGCATAGGCCATGCCGATCATGCCGGTGAAGAAGGCGAGGCAGACGGCCGCGACGGCGCGGTTGCTGGTCTTGCCGGCCGTCTTTCTGGGCGTCTCGACGCTCATCACATCTTGCCCGACAAATTGTGGCCGAACTTCACGATCGTGGCGATGTAGAAAATCACGACCAGCAGAGCCAGCGCTACGCCTATCGCAATGGAACGGCTGCGCTGGGCCTTCTTCTGGCGATCGGTCAAGGTGACCATCTCGAGTTCTTTCTCGACCATAGTCATGCCCCACCCATGGCAAGCGCGCGTTCGACGACACAGTCGGCCAGATAGGCGGCGAAGATGGCGAAGAGATAGAGCAGCGAATAGGCGAACAGGGCCTTGGCCGGCTTCATGGCGCGGTCGTCGTCGGCCATGCCAAGCACTTTCCAGGCATACCAGACGAAACCAACGCCCAGCAGCAGAGCGGCCACGCCATAGAATGGCGTCGTGTAGCCGAGCAGCCAGGGCAGCACGCCGACCGGGGCCAGCACCACTGCGTAGGCGAAAATCTGACGGCGGGTCGATGCATGGCCGGCAACGTTCGGCATCATCGGGATGCCGGCGCGGCCATAGTCCTCGGACTTGAACAGCGCGAGCGCCCAGAAATGCGGCGGCGTCCACAGGAAAATGATCAGGAACAGGATGATGCTTTCGAGGCTGACCGATCCGGTCGCCGCGGCCCAGCCGATAACCGGCGGGATGGCGCCCGCGGCACCGCCGATGACAATGTTCTGCGGCGTCGAGCGTTTCAGCCACATCGTGTACACGACGGCATAGAAGAAGATGGTGAAGGCCAGCAGCGTCGCGGCCAGCCAGTTGACCAGCACGCCGAGCGTCATCACCGACAGGACCGAAAGGACCAGGCCGAAGCTGAGCGCCTCGTGCGGCTGGATACGACCGGACGGGATTGGGCGGCTGGCGGTCCTGGTCATCACCGCGTCGATGTCGGCGTCGTACCACATGTTGAGAGCACCCGAGGCGCCGGCCCCAATCGCAATAGCCAGGATGGCTATCACCGCCAGCAGCGGGTTGATGGTCACCGGTGCCGCGACTAGCCCGACAAAGGCGGTGAACACCACCAGCGACATGACGCGCGGCTTCAGGAGGGCGAAGAAATCGCCCGCCGTCGCTTCCGACATGCGGAAGCCCGCTTCGTCAATGCTGGTTTTGTCGACTAGGGCCATGCGTACTTAAGTCCATTATTCCGTTGGCCAAAACCGCCGGCGGACCGGCGGTTTTGCGTTCGAGGGGAGCCGCCTTACCTGATCTTCGGCAGCTGCTCCCACTGGTGGAAGGGCGGCGGCGAAGGCAGCTGCCATTCGAGAGTCGTTGCGCCCTCGCCCCATGGGTTGGCTCCGGCCACCCGCTTCTTCTGGAACGCTTCGAACACGCAGTAGAGGAAGATCAGGACGCCGACGGCCGAGATATAAGAACCGATGGACGACACATAGTTCCAGCCCGCAAACGCGTCGGGATAGTCGATGGTGCGGCGCGGCATGCCGGCGAGGCCGAGGAAATGCTGCGGGAAGAAGATCAGGTTGACGCCGACGAAGGTGACCCAGAAGTGGGTGTTGGCGATGACAGGCGAATACATGTAGCCGGTCATCTTCGGAAACCAGTAATACCAGCCCGCGAAGATGGCGAACACCGCGCCCAGCGACAGCACGTAGTGAAAGTGGGCAATGACGAAATAGGTGTCATGCAGCGACCGGTCGAGGCCGGCATTGGCCAGCTGGACGCCGGTGACACCGCCGATGGTGAACAGGAAGATGAAGCCCAGCGCCCACAGCATCGGCGTCTTGAACGAGATCGACCCGCCCCACATCGTTGCGATCCAGGAGAAGATCTTCACGCCCGTCGGCACCGCGATGACCATGGTGGCGAAGACGAAATAGCGCTGCGTGTCGAGCGACAGGCCGGTCGTGTACATGTGGTGCGCCCAGACGATGAAGCCGACGGCGCCGATCGCGACCATCGCGTAAGCCATGCCGAGATAACCGAACACCGGCTTGCGCGAAAAGGTCGAGATGACGTGGCTGATGATGCCGAAGCCCGGCAGGATCAGGATGTAGACTTCCGGGTGACCGAAGAACCAGAACAGATGCTGGAACAGGATCGGGTCACCACCGCCATCAGGCGCGAAGAACGTCGTGCCGAAGTTGCGGTCGGTGAGCAGCATGGTGATGCCACCGGCCAGAACCGGCAAGGACAACAGCAGCAGGAATGCGGTGATCAGCACCGACCATGCAAACAGCGGCATCTTGTGCAGGGTCATGCCGGGCGCGCGCATGTTGAAGATGGTGGTGATAAAGTTGATGGCGCCGAGGATCGACGAGGCGCCGGCGATGTGGATCGACAGAATCGCCAGATCCATGGCCGGTCCGGGCTGGCCCGAAGTCGACAGCGGCGGATAGAGCGTCCAGCCGCCGCCCACGCCAAAGGCGCCAGGCGCACTCGGAACGAACATCGAGGTGAGCAGCAGGATGAACGCCGGCGGCAGCAGCCAGAACGAAATGTTGTTCATGCGCGGGAACGCCATGTCGGGAGCGCCAATCATGATCGGCACCATCCAGTTGGCAAAACCGCCGATAAGCGCCGGCATGACCATGAAGAAGATCATGATCAGGGCGTGCGCGGTTGCGAAGGCATTGTACATGCTCTTGCCGCCGTCGATCGCGGCGTCACCGTTCATGCCATAGACCATCTGCGCCAGGCCGCTGAAGATCTGGATACCAGGCTCCTGCAGCTCCATGCGGATGGCGACCGAAAGCGCGCCGCCGATGATGCCGGCCATGATCGCAAAGATCAGGTAGAGCGTACCGATGTCCTTGTGGTTGGTCGAATAAACCCACCGCACCCAGCCATGATACGGCTTATGGTCGTGCCCCTCGTGAGCTGCAGCGTCTGCCATGTTCCGCTCCGTTCCCTAAATCTTGCTAACCCGCGACATCAATTGCCGGCGGCCGCTACCTTGTTCTGGCCATCGACCTCGGCCATGAGCGTCTTGTTGGCGCCCGGCAGATTGGTCTTGGCTGCCGCCAGCCAGGTCTTGAATTGCGCATCCGAGACGACACGGATGGCGATCGGCATGAAGGCGTGGTCCTTGCCGCAGAGTTGCGAGCACTGACCATAATACAGGCCTTCCTTCTCCGCCTTGAACCAGGTCTCGTTGGTGCGCCCCGGAACGGCGTCGATCTTGATGCCGAAGGACGGCATGGCGAAAGAGTGGATCACATCGGTCGCGGTGACGAGCACGCGGGTCATGGTGTTGACCGGCACCACCAGCTCATTGTCGACAGCGAGCAGGCGCGGATAGGCCTTGCGGTCCTCTTTGCCGGCGGCGGCGCGGTCACCGTCCTGGAGGATAGCGGAGTTGAAGGCGAGCGTGTTGTCGGTCTGGTATTCGTAATCCCAGTTCCACTGGTTGCCGGTCGCCTTGACCGTCAGCTTGGCCTCTTCCGGCGGAGTGTATTGCGCGGTCAAGAGCTGGAACGAGGGAATGGCGAGACAGAGCAGGACGACGACCGGGCCGACGGTCCAAATCACCTCGATCAGCGTGTTGTGGCTGGTGTTGGAGGGAACCGGGTTGGCGCTCGCGCGGAACCTCACGATGCAGTAGGCAAGGAGAAGCAGCACCAGAATGGTGATCGGAACGATGAACCACATCGTGTAGTTTCCGAACCACTCGATCTGCCGCATCATGTCGGTCGCCGGCGCCTGGAAGGTGGTCTCCCACTCCACGGGCTGATCGGCATGGGCGGATGTGCCTGCAAAAATCGTGGCAGCGGCACAAGCACTCAGAAACTTGGCACTTGCTAGAAACCTGGCGCTAGCTAGGAAATTTCTCATCGCCCTCTTCGTCTCCCAGTTCCTCGCGGCGGTGCCAACGAGAATAACGAACAATGCCGGGACGGGAATCCCGACAGTCTCAAGCTGGTTCAAACCATACTCTTTTTCCCTCCGCAAGAAAGGAGCGGTCGAAACCGTGCGGCATTTTTGCGCGCAAGCTCACATGGCTCTTCCAGGGCAATGGCCATGGTAGCGAATCGAGTATGTTCGGCGGTCTGTCCGCCCTATGCTGGCGGCGCCCGCAAAGCGTCGTAATTCAGGCGAATTTGGCAGGGAAAAGCGCTGTATTGCCTGTTTCGGGACAGTCCGGCCGCGGTCTCGTCCTTTACTTGGTATTGGCGCGGCTTAAAGTGCCGTGATTCGCAATGGAGCCGTCATGAACTCTTGGCTTTCGAGACTGAGGCATACGCGACCGGGACTTTCGAGAACCCTGGCGAACGCCGTGTTTCTCGCCGTCCTGTCCGCGGTCGGCCTGTTCGTCGCCGGTCAGGCCAATGCCGCCCAGCCGAGCGGCACGGTGCGCTCGACGCATGGCGCGTGGTCGATCATCTGCGACACGCCGGCCGGCGCCACCGCGGAACAATGCGTGATGATGCAGAACGTCGTCGCCGAGGACCGTCCGGAGATGGGGCTTTCGGTCGTCGTGCTGCGCACCGCCGACAACAAGGCCGAGATCCTGCGCGTGCTGGCGCCGCTCGGCGTGCTGTTGCCGAACGGGCTCGGCCTCAACGTCGACGGCAAGGACATCGGCCGCGCCTATTTCGTGCGCTGCTTCCAGGACGGCTGCTACGCCGAGGTCATTCTCGAAAAGCCGCTGCTCGACACGCTGAAGACCGGCACGTCGGCAACGTTCATCGTGTTCCAGACGCCTGAGGAAGGCATCGGCATCCCGGTCGACCTCAAGGGCTTCGCCGACGGCTTTGCCGCCCTGCCCTGATCGCGGCTCTGCGCTGAACAAGACTCGGACGCTGAATCAGACCTGGACGCGGCTTTTGCCGACCCAGAAGCATGGCTTGCATCAACCGTACGATGTCATTCGTCGGCACTGATCTTCATTGCCGATTGTGTGGGCGCGGCTTCACGCCTACATCGGGGGAAAGCAATCATCCCACGGACGGACGCGCCATGAAGAGCCTGATCGGCCAATTCGACATTTCAGACGACCGCATCAAGCAGATCGTCGCCGACACCATCAAGGGTGCCGACGACGGCGAGCTTTTCCTCGAATACAGCGAAAGCGAAGCGCTGATGTTCGACAACGGCCGGCTCAAGACCGCCAATTTCAACACCGACCAGGGCTTTGGCCTGCGTGCGGTCGCGGGCGAAGCCAGCGGGTACGCCCATTCCAGCGACCTGTCCGAGGCATCGCTGCTGCGCGCGGCCGAAGCCGTGTCGACCGTCAAGGGTGGCTATTCCGGTACGCTTGCCGCAGCCCCCGCCCGCACCAACCGCCATCTCTATGGCGACGAGAACCCGATCCCCTCGCCTTCCTTCGAGGCCAAGGGGAAGCTGCTGCAGGAAATCGACGCCTGGCTGCGCGCCGAGGATCCACGCGTGCGCCAGGTGACGGCCTCGATCGCCGCATCCTGGCAGCATGTCGAGATAGTGCGCGCCGACGGCCAGATGGTACGCGATATCAGGCCGCTGGTCCGCGTCAACGTCTCGGTTGTCGTCGGCGACGGCGACCGCCAGGAGAGCGGCTCCTATGGCATGGGTGGACGCAAGGCGTTCGGCGACTTCCTGATCGAGGATAGCTGGAAGCACGCCGCCAGGGAGGCGCTCCGGCAGGCGCTGGTCAATTTGGAGGCGATCCCGGCACCGGCCGGCACTTTCGACATCGTACTTTCCAGCGGCTGGCCGGGCGTGATGCTTCACGAAGCAGTCGGGCACGGACTGGAAGGCGACTTCAACCGCAAGAAGACCTCGGCCTTCGCCGGCCTGATGGGGCAGCAGGTGGCCGCCAAGGGCGTCACTGTCGTTGACGACGGCACCATCCCCGAACGGCGCGGCTCGCTCACCGTCGACGACGAAGGCACGCCTTCGGCCCGCAACGTTTTGATCGAGAACGGCAAGCTGGTCGGCTACATGCAGGATCGGCAGAACGCGCGGCTGATGGGCATGAAAGCCACCGGCAATGGCCGGCGTGAAGGCTATGCGCACCAGCCGATGCCGCGCATGACCAACACCTACATGACCTCAGGCGACATGGAGCCGGACGAGATCATCGCTTCCGTCAAGAACGGCATCTATGCCGTCTCCTTCGGCGGCGGCCAGGTCGACATCACGTCGGGCAAATTCGTGTTCGGATGCACCGAGGCCTACATGATCGAGAACGGCAAGGTGACGCAGCCGATCAAGGGCGCCATGCTGATCGGCAACGGGCCTGACGCCATGCACCGCGTCACGATGGTCGGCAACGACATGAAGCTCGACAATGGCATCGGCATGTGCGGCAAGGCCGGCCAGGGCGTACCCGTCGGCGTCGGCCAGCCGCATCTGAGGATGAACCAGATGACAGTCGGCGGCACGAGGGTCTGAGGCGTCGGGGCGTTCTGGAATCATCGCCGCCAACGATATTTTCCGGGCGTGCAGCCATCGTGTCCAAATCCGGGAACGCGCCAGAGGACGTCCATCTGAAACCGCTGCCGGCCTTTGCTCCGACGCGGCCGCAGGACGTGTTTGGAATCCCGCAGCACGCCGGCAGGCCAAAAACATTGAAGGATATGGACCCGGGTGTACGTGCTGAAGCGCAGCAGGGCCATGCCGGCGATTGATGCCAACCTACGGCGCGGCAACCTCTGCCTTATGCGAAACACAATCGTGTTAGGATATTATTAATTGTTCAATTGCTCGAACTGGCGTTTGCGCATTAGCTTGTCGCAAGGCTTCTCGTTGTGGTGGTGTTGGCAGTGCTGCGTTTCCCTCACGTCCTGACCTCTTCTTTCCTCTTTGGCGTCGTTTCGTTGGTTGGTGTTTCGTCGCTCTGTGTCAGTCCGGCGGCGGCGCAGTCGACATGGTTCAAGCGAACATCGACGCAACCTGCGGCCGGTGCAAACTCAGTCGCGGTCGGGGGACGCACCAGCGTTCCGTATGGCTGGGTCGATTTCTGCCATCGCCGGCCGAAAGAGTGCAAGGTGCCGGCCCTGCCCGCCACGAGCGTCAGGCTGACAGCGCAGAACCTGAGCATCCTCAAACGGATAAACCAAAAGGCGAACCGCTCCATCAAGCCCGTCAGCAACTACGATCACTGGGGCACGACGATGGACCACTGGGACTATCCGGTGGACGGCAAGGGCGACTGCAAGATCTACGCGCTCTACAAGCGCAAGCTTCTTCGGGAGGCGGGATTTCCCCGGCAGGCGCTGCTGATGACGGTGGTGCGCGACCTGAACAATGAGGGTCACACCATCCTGACGGTGAAGACCGACAAGGGCGATCTCATCCTAGACAATATGGTCGACAAAATCCGTCCCTGGAATGCAACCGGCTATTATTTCCTGAAACGCCAATCGCAACAGAACCCGAACATCTGGGTTTCGCTCAACCAGCGAGGCGGCACGCCAAAAACCTGACGGATGCCGCCAAGCTCGTAGTTTGAGCGGCCGGAGCGAACCGCCTTTGACAGGCTGACGCGCCACAAACCAACGATCCCCTCTCTCGCAAGGTCATGGGCGGGATGTGCGCCCCGCGAACGGGAAGGTGACCGGCCGCGACAGCTTACTGGTTGCAGGCCGGTTCGCCCTGCTGTCCGCAAGACGGCTTCTTCTTGAGCTGCTGTGGCGGCTGCTCCTGCGGGAGACGCCGCTCTTGCATCTGCTGTCTCGGCTGCGCGCGGAATTCCGGCTTCGGCTCCGATCTCTGCGGCCGGAGCACCTGCTCGTTAGGCCTTTCCGGTCTCAACTGACGCTGCGCATTCTCGTTCGGCCTGATCCTGAGGTTGCGCTGGACGTTAACCTCCGGGCCGGCGGCGCCCTGTTCGCTGTTCTGCAGCCGGCGCAACGTCCTGCCCCTGTCGTTCCTGCTGGCGGAGCCCTGATTCTCGTCGGAGAACACGGCCGGATTGTTCCTCCTGAACCGTTTCTGCACGCCCGATCCGTTGTCGGTTGGCTCACCGTTGACGGTCGGCAGTCTGCGGAACTTCCTGCTCTTGTCGTTTCCGCTGGCCGGGCCTTGATCCTGGTTGGAGAACACCTCCGAATTGTTCTTCCTGAGCCGCTCCTGCACGCCAGGCCGATTTTCGGCCGGCGCACCGTTGACGGTCGGCACCTTGCGCAACTTCCTGCCCTTGTCCTTTCCACTGGCCAGGCCCTGATCGTTCGATTCGACAGCGGACTGGCCGGCGGACAAGTCCCTGCGCGTCAGCTTTTTCGGTTTGCCGGTGTTCTGGTCGGAGAAGGCGTTCGGATTGTTTTTCCTGAACCTCTCCTCGGCACTCAGCCCGTTCTCGGCCGGAGCACCGTTGACGGTCGGCAGCTTGCGGAACTTCTTGCCCTTCTGCTGAGCCGTGCCCTGCTCTCCGGCAACAGCAGCACCGGCATTTCCGGTCGCCTCTTGGTTCCCGCCCACGATGCCTTGCTTGCCAAGCTGCTGCCTGGACCTGTTGCTGGGCAAATTCTCACCGTTCAGCGCCGGCTTACCGTTGACGAGCGGCAGCTTTTTACCGTTGGCTCCTGGCAGGGCGTGGTCGGTTTCAAGCTTGCCGGTCGACAAGTCCTTCGACAGCGGAGTCGCGGCACCAGGCTGCTGGCCCTGTATCACACGCTGGCCAGGCTTCTGCGGCAAGCCACCCTGTTGCTGACTGGACGAGGCCTGACCGGACATGGCCGCTCTCTTTTTCAGCAGCGGCGGCAGCGCGACCCTGGCCGCCAGTGCAGCCGAGCCGGCCCCAACCGTGCCTCCGGCCGTGTTCTGGCCTGTAGCGAGGCCATCCTGAGCATTGTGATTGATGGTCTCGTTTTTGATCGTGGTGTTGATGTTGTTGATGACGGTCGTGTTGTGGATGTTGTTGAAGATGATGTCGTTCGGCGGCGGCACGATGTGACGCGGCGGGTTGATGAACGCAGGTATCGGCACGAACACCGGCGTTGGCAGGACGAAGACGTCGACCGGCGGCGGCGGCGCCACCAGCACGACGAAATCCGGCGGCGGCGGCGGCAGGAAGATCACCGCGATCGGCGGCGGCGGTTCGAAGTCGAAATCGGGATCGTCGAAATAGAGCACCGGCCTGTCGACGTAGACGATTTCCTCCTCCGGCGGCGGCGGCAAATCATACTCATAGACGGTGAATTCCTCCGGCGGCTCCAGGGCCGCATCGAAATGTTCGAGCCGCCGGCGCGCGTCCCAAGCATGCGGACCATGCGGATAGCGCCGCAGATAAGACCAATAGGCTTCCGGCGTGTCCTGCAGCCAGGTCTCGCGCCACGTCATCGCCTCGCGCCGCGCGGCGATGATGGCGCGCACGCGCTTGGCCATCGGATCGTGTGGATAAGCGCCGAGGAAATCCTCGTAGCCGCGCATCGTGTCGCGGTCGAGAGCCGCGACATAGGCGTCATGAGCGTTGAAGTCGCGGATCGCCCTGGTCCGATTGGACCGGGATTCGGCCTCCGAAACCTTGGGTGCGGGCGCGTCCGCGGCACGGTCGAAGAAGACGAACGGCGTGGTGATTTTCGAGACGTTCCACGGCACTTCCGCACCTTGCGTCACCTCGTTGACGCGCAGTCGTGTGCGGTCGAACACGTCGTCAAGCGACAATCCGCCCTCGCGTATCATCTCGGCCAGCGCCTGGGCATAAGCGCCGTAGGGGCCTTTGCCTTCGGGCGCGACCGTTCCGGGAGCGGCGTTGAAGGCAATCAGCATGTTCGGATCGGGATCGACCAACGCAAGGCCGCCGGCCAGCGGCTCTTTCCACTTCGGGAAGGGATTTGGCCGCGCCGCGTCGAGCACGACGATGTTGACCTTCGTCGGCAATCCGGCCAGCGACTTGGTGACATCGGAGAGCCGCATCGCCTGAAGCGGCACGTCGGCTGGACTGGCAATCTGGGCATCGATCGGCAAGTAGTAATTCTCGCCTTCGAACTGCACGCCGTGGCCGGCGAGATAGACGAAGACAATCGCGTCGGGACCGGCGGCGGAGACCTTGCCGAGGAAATCACGCAATGCGCCGCGCAGCGATTCCTGATCGACATCGCGCGCCCCCACCACATCGAACCCCGCCGCCTGCAAGGTCTGCGCGATCAGGCCCGCATCATTGGCGGCGGTGGCGAGCTCGCCGGACTGATACGCGCCATTGCCGATGACGAACCCCAGGCGCTTTTCACCTTGCGCGAGGGCTCCGGTCGCGGAGCTGACCGCGAAAAAGATAAGAACGACGATGAGGCCGATGAATTTCTGAGGCGCCTGCATGTCCGCTATCGCCATCGATTCATATTAGTAACGACGAATAGGCCGAAATGTTTCCCAAAGATGCGAAATTAGGAGCCCGCACAAAGGCGGCTTTAGGACGCAATTTCGTCGAAAGAACAGACGCTTCAGAAATTTCGTGCGAACCGGCGGTCGTGAACTACCGCCGCCGCTTCGGCTTCCCCAGCAGCGCGACCGCTTCGACGTGGGGCGACCACAGGAACTGGTCGATCGGCGTCACGCTTTTCAAGGTGTAGCCGCCGTCGATGAGGATGCGCAGGTCGCGAGCCAGCGTTACCGGGTTGCAGGACACCGCGGCAATGAATGGAACATCCGAGCGGGCGATCTGCTTCGACTGGTCCTCGGCACCGGCGCGCGGGGGATCGAAGACCAAGCCGTCGAAGGCGTTCAACTCCTTGAACGTCAGTGGCCGGCGAAACAGGTCGCGACGCTCGCCCGTCACCCGCTTGATGCCTGTCGCGAAGCGGGATCCCCGGTCGAGCGCCGAAAGTGCGGCCGCATCGCCTTCGACCGCGTGCACTTCCGACGTCGCGGCCAACCGCAAGGCGAAGCTGCCGCAACCGGCAAAAAGGTCGGCGACCCTTTTTGCACGCTTCAGATGTCCGCCGACGATCTCGGCCATGGTCCGTTCGGCTGCCTCGGTCGCCTGCAGGAAGGCGCCCGGCGGTAGCGCCACCGCGACGCTGCCGAACATGACGACCGGCTTCCTTGGCTCAATGACGATCTCGTCATCGATGGACAGTCTGGCAAAGCCCTGTGCAATGACAAAATTGGCGGCGATACGGCGCTGGTGTTCGCCTAACTTGCCGGACTCATGCACCGCGATGTCGAGGCCGGAACCCGTAACGGTGACCGCCATCCGGAACGATTTGGTGGTGGCGCATATCAATTCGGCCAGCGCCCTCAGCTGGCCGAGTGCCGCGACGATCTCGGGCAGTGAGATCGGGCATTCGGATATGGAGATGATCTCCGGCGACAGATGGCGATTGAAGCCGAGCAACATGCCTGTTTCGGTGCGCCGGGCGGCAAGCACCACACGGCGGCGCGACTGCGGTGCGCAGGCGACCAACTCTCCGATTTCGCACTCGATGCCCTTGCCCTTCAATGCGTGCACCACCTTTTCACGCTTCCACTGTCGGTAGGCTTCGGCTTCCAGATGCTGGAGGGCACAACCGCCGCATTCGGTGAAGTGGCGGCAGGCGGGTTCGATGCGCAGCGGCGAGGCCTCCAGCACCGCCATCAGCGCCGCACGATCCCTTTCGCGCGCGGCGGTGACGGTCTCGCCCGGCAGCGTGAAGGGAATGAACAGATCGCCGCTTTCGGTTTCGGCGATACCGTCGCCCTGCGATCCGAGCTTTCGTATTGTGAAGCGTGCGCTCATTGGTCCTTGACCCCACCGAGCAGGAATTCGCGATTGCCGTCGCCACCTTCGATCGGCGACAGATGCAGGCCGAGCGAACGCCAGCCGGGAACGGCATCCAGCCAATCCTGCAGCAGGCCCGCGACACGGGCCGCATCGAAGGGATCCTTCAACAGACCCCCTTTGCCGATCGCCTCGCGGCCCGCCTCGAATTGCGGTTTGACCAGAAAGACCGCGCCGGCACCGGACTTGGCAAGAGCAAGCGCCGGCGGCAGCGCAAGTTTCAGCGAGATGAAACTGACGTCGGAAACGATGAAATCCGGACTGCGACCGGCAAGATCGGCAGCCGTGAGATCGCGTGCGTTCAGGCCTTCGATCACGGTTACGCGCGGATCAGCGCCGACATCAGGATGCATCTGGCCGTGCCCGACATCGATTGCCGTGACATGGCGGGCGCCGCGTTCGAGCAACACCTGGGTGAACCCGCCTGTCGAGGCGCCGATGTCGAGGGCTTCGCGGCCAGCGGGATCGAGGCCGAAATGGTCCAGTCCGCCGATAAGTTTGAGCGCCGCGCGCGAGACATAGCCTTGCGCCGGATCATCGATGACAACAAGGCATTGCGGCGAAACGCTCTGACCGGGCTTGCGGGCAATGGCGCCGTCAACTGTCACCGTGCCGCGCTCGACCGCGTCGCGGGCACGCGAGCGGCTGGCGAACAGCCCGCGCTGGACGAGCAGGTCGTCGAGCCGCTGGCGTGTGCTGGCTGGCAGAGGCGAATTCATCGCCTTCTCTGACGAAAGCCTGCGGTGAAGGCAAGAACATTACACCGAACAAGGTGACGTCGTGCGAGAGCGGCTGGTGCGGCGAGCCAAGCCGCGGCTTGCGCGCATCGCATTGGGTCCGGCAGAATATTAGTCGAGGAGGACCACTGTTGTCGCGACACGGAGGACGAATGCTGACGGGAACCTGCCACTGTGGCGCGGCCCACTGGACCCTAGAAGGCGATCCCGGCCCGGTGACGGCCTGCAACTGCACGCTTTGCCGCCGCTATGGCGCGCTCTGGGCCTATGATTATGTCAACGAACGTATTCGCGTTTCAGGGCGGACGGCCAGCTATACGCGCGCCGGAAAGGACACGCCGTCACTTGAAATCCTGTTCTGCCCGATATGCGCCTGCGTGCTGGCATGGCGCGGCTTGCGCGCCAGCGATTCTGGCCGAATACGGATCGCAGTCAATGTGCGGCTGGCACCACCCGAAGCCGTCGCCGACTTGCCGATCGACCATTTCGATGGCCTCGACACTTACGACGATCTGCCCCGCGATGGCCGCTGTGTGCGCGACATGTGGTTTTAAAAGATAGTCCGTAAAACCTGGCGCTCGACAGCGGGAGACAGACCATCGTCCCGGTTCCCCGGCGCCTGTTCACGTGGATGTTCGATCACAACAGCGGACGGAGGTGCGGGGTCCGGCAGCGCCACAAGCTGCGGTACCTGCTTGTAGGAAAAGCCGCCGCGAATATCGCCAATCTTGCCGGCAACAATGCCTAGCGCCGCCTTCTCAAGATTGCGGTCATAGGGTGTTTCGGCCGCGGCCGGCAAGACCATCACGGCCAAGAAGGCCGCGCCGCACAGAACCGTCTTCATTGTTGTTGTCTCCCTGCCTGACGCCGGTCTAGCAGGGTGCCGTTGAAAAACGGCCAAGGGACACAGTAAGCGAAACGCCAAACGGCAGCGTTAACAATGCGTTACAAAATAAAGCCGGCAAACTGATCCAAGCTGTTCAGGTTTTGATTCAGGCGCGCTGGGCGCGGACCGTATGGCCGAGGGCCGTGAAAACAGTGCGCACGATCCCGGCGGCGTCGAGGCCGGCGTCGGCATACATCTTCTCCGGCTTGGCGTGGTCGGTGAAGGCGTCCGGCAGTACCAGCGGGCGTACCTTCAGGCCATTTTCCAGCAGTCCTTCATGGGCAAGGAACTGCAGTACATGGCTGGCGAAGCCTCCAATAGCGCCCTCCTCCACCGTCACCAGCACCTCATGCGAGCGGGCCAGCCGGCGGATCAAATCCTGGTCGAGCGGCTTGGCGAAGCGGGCGTCGGCAACGGTGGTGGAAAGCCCGGCCGCGCCGAGTTCCTCGGCGGCGATGAGGCAATCCTGCAAGCGCGTGCCGAAGGACAGCAGGGCAACCTTGCTGCCTTCCCGGACGATGCGGCCTTTGCCGATCTCGAGAACCGAGCCGCGCTCGGGCATGTCGACGCCGACCCCGTTGCCGCGCGGATAGCGGAAGGCGATCGGGCCATCGTCATAGCTGGCGGCGGTGCGCACCATGTGGCGCAACTCCGCTTCGTCGGCGGCAGCCATCACGACAAAGCCGGGCAGGCTTGCCAGGAAGGTGGTGTCGAACGCGCCGCAATGGGTGGCGCCATCGGCGCCGACAAAGCCGGCGCGATCGATGGGGAAACGCACCGGCAGTTTCTGGATCGCGACGTCATGGACGACCTGATCGTAGGCGCGCTGCAGGAACGTCGAATAGATCGCCGCGAACGGCTTGTAGCCTTCCGTCGCCAGGCCTGCGGCGAAGGTCACCGCATGCTGCTCGGCGATACCGACATCGAAGGTCCTCGACGGGAACAACTCGCCGAACAGATCGAGGCCGGTGCCGCTCGGCATGGCGGCGGTGACGGCGACGATGCGATCGTCCTTGCGGCCCTCCTGGATCAGGCTTTCGGCGAACACCTTGGTGTAGGCCGGCGCGTTGGCTGGCGCCTTGGCCTGCGCGCCGGTGATGACGTCGAATTTATTGACGCCATGGTATTTGTCGGCGGCCGCTTCCGCCGGCGCATAACCCTTGCCCTTCTGGGTGACCACATGGATCAGCACCGGACCCTTGCCGTTGTCGCGGACATTTTTCAGGACCGGGATCAGATGCTCCAGATTGTGACCGTCGATCGGGCCGATGTGATAGAAGCCGAGTTCCTCGAACAAAGTGCCGCCGGTGACATAGCCGCGCGCATGCTCGACCGCGCGGGTGATGGCTCGATCGGCCCGCTTGCCGAGATAGGAGGTCAGTTTCTTGCCAAAGTCGCGCAAGCCGATATAGGCCTTGCCGGAAGCCAGGCGCGCCAGATAGGCGCTCATGGCGCCGGTCGGCGGCGCAATCGACATGTCGTTGTCGTTGAGGATGACGATGAGGCGGGCATCGAGCGCGCCCGCATTGTTCATCGCCTCATAGGCCATGCCGGCCGACATTGCGCCATCGCCGATGACTGAAATGACATTGTTGCGGCCGCCTGAAAGGTCGCGGGCGGCGGCCATGCCGAGACCAGCCGATATGGACGTCGAGGAGTGGGCGGCGCCGAACGGGTCATACTCGCTCTCGGCTCGGCGGGTGAAGCCCGACAGGCCGCCTTCCTGGCGCAAGGTGCGGATGCGGTCCCGGCGTCCGGTCAGGATCTTGTGCGGATAGGCCTGATGGCCGACATCCCAGATCAGCCGGTCATCGGGTGTGTTGAAGACATAATGCAGCGCCACCGTCAGTTCGACCACGCCAAGGCCGGCACCAAGGTGGCCGCCGGTGTGGGAGACAGCATCGACCAGTTCGGCGCGCAGCTCGGACGCCAGTTGCGGCAATTCGCTCTCGGCCAGCGTGCGCAGGTCGGCCGGGACGCGAACCTTGTCGAGAAGCGGCGTATGCGGCGTTGCGTTCACGTTGGGCCCAGACTCTCTTTTCATCGGCGGGATAGGCCGCCGGCCGGCGAAAGTAAATGCGTGTCGGTGACGCGGACGGTCAGCCCCTCACCGCTCCGCTCAGCCTTCCGGCAGCGGAATGAACTCTTTCTCATCGCCAGGAACGATATCGAAGCGGCCGGTCTTCCATTCCTGCTTGGCCTGCTCGATGCGCTCCTTCGACGAAGAGACGAAATTCCACCAGATGTAGCGCTTCGAACCGAGCGAGGCGCCGCCGAACAGCATGAAATGCGCACCGGTTTGCGACGATATGACGATCTCGTCGCCGGGCCGGAACACCAGCAACCGTTCGGCCGGAAAGACGTCGCCCGAAATCGAGACTTCGCCCTCCAGCGTGTAGATGGCGCGCTCTTCCGCATCGGCCGGGATTTTGACGCTGGCACCGGGCCCCAGCCGCAAATCGGCGTAGAGCGTGTCGGAATCTGCCCGCACCGGGGACCGCAATCCTTGGAAGTCACCGATGACAACGCGGCCGCTGACGCCTTCGGCATCGATCTCTGGAAGCCGCAGCGCCGCTGTGTTCTCGAACACCGGTGCAACCTCTTCCTTGCCGTCCGGCAGAGCCAGCCAGGTCTGCAGGCCGGAGATCGACATCGGCGCGCCGCGCAATTCCTGCGGCGTGCGCTCGGAGTGGACGATGCCGCGGCCCGCAGTCATCAGGTTCACGTCGCCGGGCTCGATCACCATTTCGGTGCCGAGCGAATCGCGATGCCTGATCTTGCCATCGAACAGATAGGTCACGGTCGACAGGCCGATATGCGGGTGGGGACGGACATCGAGCGCCTGGCCGGTGCGCATGATCGCGGGGCCCATGCGATCGAAGAAAATGAACGGCCCGACCAGCCTTCTCTTGGCGGTCGGCAAGGCGCGGCGCACCTCGAAGCCGCCAATATCCTTGGCGTTGGGGATGACCATCAGTTCGATCTGGTCGCTGGCGAAGGCATCGCCGGCCTCAGGGTCTTTCCCCGGGAAGAAGCTCATGAACTCTCCTGGTCAGCGCTCGGTGGCCGCTTTGGACATGTCAGGCGAACCGGATCGCCGCCTTTGCTCTCAGTTTGGCTGCCACCTCTTCGCGATTGCGCGGATGCTGGTGGGTTTCGAGGGAATCAAGCAATTCGCGTGCGGATGCCGCGATGGCTTCGACCGCATGATCGAACGCATGCTGGTTCTGTTTCGACGGTCGCGTCGTTCCGCTGAGCTTGCGGACAAACTGGAGTGCCGCGTCGCGGACTTCGTCATTGGTTGCCGGCGGATCAAAATTGAACAGGGTCTTGATGTTTCTGCACATCGCTTCCGTATCTCCTCTTGTCCGTTTCAATCGGGACGAGTTGTATCCTCAATCATGATCGTGTTCAAAAGTCGGTAAGCCTGCTCCGGACCTCAGTCCGCGTCGAGCGGCTCGGTTCCAACCGGCTTGCCGTCGCGCGACAGCCTGATCTTCTCGACCTTGTCCTCGGCGGCCTTCAGTAACCGGTCGCAATGCACCTTCAGCGCCTCGCCGCGTTCGTAGATCCGGATCGACTGGTCGAGCGGCACGTCGCCACGCTCCAGATCATCGACGATCTTCTCCAGCGCGTCGAGTGCCTGCTCGAAGCTCATCGCCTTGACGTCTTCGTTGATCTCACCAGTCATCATTCATCCTTTCATCAGTCGCCCGACATGGGCGCCGACCGAAAATGCCAATCCCTGCAGATCGTAGCCGCCCTCGAGCACGCTGACGAGCCGGTTGCCGCTATGGCGTGCGGCGCGCTGCATCAGTTGGCCGGTCGCCCAGTCGAAATCGTCCTCGGTAAGATTGATCTCCGCCAGCGGGTCGCGATGGTGCGCGTCGAAGCCGGCCGAAATGATGATCAGGTCGGGCGCGAAATTGTCGAGTGCCGGCAGCACACGCGACAGGAAAGCATCGCGAAACACCTCGCTGCCGGTCTGCGGCGCCAGCGGCGCGTTGACGATGTTGCCGGCGCCGGTCTCGTTCTTCGCGCCGGTGCCGGGATAGAGCGGCATCTGGTGCGTCGAGCAATATAGCACCGAGGGATCGTCCCAGAAAATATCCTGCGTGCCGTTGCCGTGGTGCACGTCCCAATCGACGACGGCGACACGCTCCGCGCCATGCTTCTTCTGCGCATAGCGGGCAGCGATAGCCGCAGTGTTGAAGAAGCAGAAGCCCATGGCCGTGTTCTTTTCAGCATGATGGCCAGGCGGCCGGGCGGCGACGAAGACATTGTCGGCGCGGCCCGCAAAGACGTCGTCGACCGCGGCATTGGCGGCGCCGATCGCGGTGATCACCGCCTGCCAGCTCTTCGGGCTGGCGCTGGTGTCGGCGTCGATGCGGGCGAGGCCTTCAGCGGGAATGGCGGCGCGCACGCGCGCGACGAAATCGGCGGGATGCGCATAGAGGATGGTCGCCTCGTCGCCTTGCGGTGCCTCGGCGCGATCAAGCGCGGCAAAAGCTTCGTCGTCGAGCACGCGCTCGATGGCGCGCAAGCGGTCGGGCCGCTCGGGGTGACCTGGCGGGGTGATGTGTTCGAGGAAGATCGGGTGCGTGTAGAGACGAGTGACCATGTCCCCTATCTAGTGCCCCGGCGCCGTGATGGCCATGCGTTGCGGCTTGATCGCTGGGGAAAATCACGGCTGCGTCCATTCATGTCGCTGCGGGCATTGGCCTCGCCGGCGCTTCGGCGTAAGGTCGCCGCCACTGCCTGGTGCCCGCCGGTCTGTTTGTTTTAGCCGCATTCTGCGACGCCAAGTGATTCCACTTGGCTGCAAATGCTCTGGCGGGAGAATCGGGAACACGGTTTGATACCGTGGCGTGCCCAACGCTGTGAGGGGGACCGCGCCGGTAAGTGCCACTGTCGATGACGGGAAGGCACCGGACGCGGGTTGATCCCGAGCCAGAAGACCGGCCTGGCAGGCATCGTCATCCGCATGGTCAGGCGGATGGCATCAGAACGACGTGCGCCCTCCTGGACGCACAAAGTACGCTCTGAGAATTGAACTGCTGCAATCGCAAGGGGACAAGCGATGCCGGAAGCTATGACCGCTCCAACGGCCAATGGATTTGATCAGATCGCGCGCGACGCGGTTTACCGCGCCATGTTCACGCGACGCGACGTCCGCAGCCATTTTACATCGGAAGCGATCGACGACGAGGTGCTGGCGCGGCTGCTGCTTGCCGCCCATCACGCGCCATCGGTCGGCTTCATGCAGCCTTGGAATTTCATCGTCATTCGCGATGCCGCGCGACGGGCGAAGGTGCGCGACCTGTTCCTTGCCGCGCGCGAACAGGAACTGCCGGCAATCGAGGCGGACCGGCGGGCGCTCTACCGCAAGCTCAAGCTCGAAGGCATTTGCGAAAGCGCGCTCAACATCTGTATCACCTGCGACCACGAGCGCTCGAAAGGCTCGCCGCTGGGACGTTGGCACAATCCGGAAATGGATCTCTACAGTACGGTCTGCGCGGTACAGAATTTCTGGCTGGCGGCACGCGCCGAGGGTGTTGGCGTCGGCTGGGTCAGCATCATCGAGGCGCAAGCGCTGAAAAGCCTGCTGTCTATCCCCGACCACGTGACGCCGATCGCCTATCTCTGCGTCGGCCGTGTCTCGGAGTTTGCGCCGAAACCGGACCTCGAAACGCACGGCTGGGGCCGACGGCTGCCGCTGCCCGAATTGATCATGAGCGAGACTTTTTGTGGCCAGGGTGAAGCCTCGCTCAAATCTACGGTGGCCCGCCTCAACACCGTCGTCGCTGCGCCGGCAAACCCTGCCGATCAGCGCGTCGCGCCGGCCGTGCCCCAGCGCGAACCATCGAAGGTGGAGAGCGCCTTGCGCTTGAGTTCCCGGAACTTTGACGAGGCATCGGCCAGCCGTGCGTCCCAGGCGGCATCGGGCACCTGGCCCTCGATGGTCTTGAAATAGACCTGCATCAGGGACGCGATGGCGAAAGGTTCGATGAACGCCGCCTTGAAGGCCCAGGCAAAGACAATGGCCAGAACGAAGGCCCAGCCGGCGAGCTGTCCGGGCATGACGTAAAGAATGGCGGCCGCCGGAGCCAGCATCAGCAGGAAGATGACGAAGGAGACCCCCCACATGATCAACGCCAGCCAGACTGCGTTCTTGACCATGATCTTGCCGTTCTGGGCGTAGAGCACGACGCCTTGCCGTGCGGTCTCGAAGGGTGAGGACGAATTGATGCGGATGTTGTAGCCGAGAATGATCTCGTCGACATAGGTCAGCGACAGGCGGATCACCGTGTTGAGGAACGAGACCAGGCCGCTCAGGCCCGGAATGGGCAGGAAAGCCGCAATTCCGCCCAGCAGGCCGGTGATCGCGCGGATGGCGCCCTTGACCAGCTGGTCGACAACGAAAAGGATGTTCGCTTCGGCAAAACGCTCGGTCACAACCTCTTTCGCGTAGGCGATCTGGTTCTGGCCGTCGGGTATGTCATGGCCGTCGATCAGATGCACCATGACGGCGATATGGCCTGCCTTGACGACGTAGAGGATGTATTCGCGGATCCAGTAGACGGCGATCGAGACGAGGCCGAAGCCAACAATCCCGCCCCACATGGCAAAGGACAACGGCCCATCGGGATCGGTGGAGATATGGCCGACGCCATAGCCGACGGAGGCGCCCGCGCCGGTGGCCATGATATAGGCCAGCGTGATGCCGAAATAGACGATCATGCGAAAGACGATGAAAGGCCAGGTCCGCATCATGATGGACACCGACCTGCCGATATCGAAATCCCACATGCCCCGAATCCCCCAGAGGTGGCTGTGGAGGATGCGCCCAAACCGTCTATTGTCAATTGCGAGCGGTGGCGGAGCCCGATTGCGGTCAGTTTGGCCGCGCTTCCGGCTTCTCGAGCAGGCCTTCGAGCAATTGCTTGAACGCTGCCACCACCTTCCTCGACGTCGCTTCGGGATCGTTCGAATTGGCGATCCGCTGCGCGGCCTGACTGCTCGCTCCGTTGATCAGCCGCGCCGCGGTCTCGGGATCGAGGCCCGGCACGACCACCCCCTCCTCTTGCAGCGCGGTCAGATGATCGGTCATTGAACCGACGCAGGCATTGGCATTCGACCACTGTGCCGGATCGCCCAGCACGGCCGGACCGTCCCGGAACATGATGCGCTGGATTTCCGGCTCCAGCGCCATTTCGATGTAGGTCGTGCATTCGTCGACGAAATGCTGCCAGCGGGTCGGCGCCCTCGACGCGACCTCATTCACCCGCGCGGCCATTTCCGCATCGATTTGCGCGATAACCGCCTGCAGCAGTCCCTTCTTATCGCCGAAGTGATGATAGAGGGCGCCGCGCGTCAGTCCGGCCGATGCGGTGAAATCGTCCATCGACGCTTCGGCATAACCGATGGTGCCAAAGGCTTGGCGCGCCGCGGCGATCAGCTTGGCACGCGTCTCGGCGATCATCTCCTTGCGGGGTCGGTGCATGCTCTGGCCTTATCTACATACGCTCCGTATGCCAATTGACATACGCGACGTATGGTCTATTTGACACTTATACGTCTCGTATGTAATTGTCGAATCGCCCCTTGTCGAGGAACAGGATCATGCAAAACCCCTACTCGGAAATCTTTTGCGCTCCTGGCGCCAGGGGCTTTGCCGCCGCCGGCTTCATGGCGCGCCTGCCGATCGCCATGGCGCCGATCGGCATCGTGGCGATGCTGTCGCAGACGCGTGGCGAATACTGGCTGGCGGGTGCGGTTTCGGCGACATTCGCCTTGGCCAATGCTTTCCTGGCGCCGCAAATATCGAGGTTGGTCGACCGCCTCGGCCAGACGCGGGTTGTCGTCCCCACCACCATCATCTCCGTGCTCGCATTCACGGCCCTGATCGCATCGGCCAATCAGGACTGGCCGATATGGACGCTATTCGTGTCGGCATTGCTGGCCGCGGCGATGCCAAGCATGCCGGCCATGATACGCGCGCGCTGGACCGAGATTTTCCGGGGCCGGCCCGAGATGAACACCGCCTTCGCCTTCGAGTCGGCGGCCGACGAACTGGTCTACATCGCCGGCGCATCGCTGTCGGTTGGTCTGAGCGCCGCGCTATTCCCGGAAGCGGGCGTGCTCGTCAGCACGCTGTTCCTGGCCCTGGGCTCGATAGCCTTCATCCTGCAGCGTTCGACCGAACCGCAAGTGCGACCGGTGGACCATGGCTCAACCGGCTCGGCTATCCGCCTGGGGCCGGTTCAAATCATCACCTTCGCCATGATCTTCATCGGCGCGACTTTCGCGACGACGGAGGTGAGCACAGTGGCGATCACCAAGGAACTCGGCCAGCCAGGCGCCGCAAGTCTCGTCATCGGCGTCTATGCGCTGGGCTCCTTCGTGCTCGGCATCATCATCGGCGCGCTCAACCTGAAAGCACCGCTGCAGCGCCAGCTCGCCATCGCGGTCGCGTTGGTTGCGCTCGGCACACTGCTGCCGCTTACCGCCAGCACCGTGCCCGTGCTCGCGCTGACTGTCTTCATCAGCGGCGTGGCGATCTCCCCGACCTTCATCACCGCCTTCGGCCTGATCGAACGGCATGTGCCTGAGACGATGCTGACCGAAGGCATCACCTGGGTGACCACCGGCATCGGCATCGGCATGGCGCTCGGTTCGTTCGCTGCCGGCGCCGTGGTGGATGCGTTCGGCGCCCAGAACGGGTTCTGGGTTTCGGTGGCATCAGGCGTTATCGCACTGGTCACGGTGCTGCTCGGCCAGCGCAGCCTCGCCACCCATGAATGCGAGTTGAAAGGATGCGAGGCGGCAATCCCGGCCGAGTGACAGCCAGGATTTCTTGAGCTCAGATAATCTCGGTCTTGGCGATGTGGATGCCAAACCCTTCGAGACCGACATAATGGCGTTCGCGCGAGGCGATCAGGTTGATGGAGGAAATGCCGAGATCCTTCAGGATCTGCGCACCAAGGCCGATCTCGCGCCATTCGCTCTCGCGCCGGCGCGCCTCTTCATGGTCCTCGCGATCGCCCGGCGCCGGCCGGTTGCGCTCCTGGTGGGCAACGCCGACCGAGCCCTCGCGCAGATAGACGATGACACCGCGCTTGCGCTCGCCCATCGCCTTCATGATGCCGTCGAGGCGGTGGCTGGTGCCGAACACATCGGTTACGACGTCCTCCGAATGCAGTCGCACCGGGACGTCCTCGCCGTCGCGGATATCGCCGAAGACGATGGCGACGTGATGCATCGTGTCCCAGGGCAGCGTGTAGGTGAAGACCTGCGCCTTGCCACCCAGCGTCTCGATGTCGGAACAGGCGACGCGCTCGACCAGCGTTTCCTTGCGCTGCCGGTAAGCGATGAGGTCGGCGACCGATACCTGCTTGAGACCGTGCTCCTCGGCGAAGGCCGCGACCTGCGGGCCGCGCTTGACGGTGCCGTCATCATTGACCAGTTCCGAGATCACGCCGATCGGCGGCAGGCCGGCGAGCTTGCAGAGGTCGACCGCGGCCTCGGTGTGACCCGAGCGCATCAACACGCCGCCTTCGCGCGCGATGAGCGGAAAGATGTGGCCGGGGCGGACGAAATCGGAGGCGCCGACATTGCCGTTGGCAAGATTGCGAACGGTCAGCGTGCGGTCGTCGGCTGAAATGCCTGTCGTGGTGCCATGCTTGAAGTCGACGCTGACGGTGAAGGCGGTCGTGTGGGCCGAATCATTGTCGGCCACCATCGGCGCGAGGTTCAGCCGCTTGGCCTCCTCGCGCGGCATCGGCGTACAGACGATGCCCGACGTGTTGCGCACGATGAAGGCCATCTTCTCCGGCGTGCAGTGGACGGCGGCGACGATCAGGTCGCCCTCGTTCTCACGCCCGTCATCGTCCATGACGACGACGATCTCGCCGCGTTCGAAGGCCCGAATTGCTTCGACGATTTTCTTCTGGTCGTAAGGCATAAAGCGCTCGTTTCACTCGCAGGGAGTAGGGGAATAGGGTAGTGCGGGAGTAGGGAAAAGGAAAATTTGGCCGTTTCGGCGTGGCAGCCAAGCTTAGTCCCCTAGTCCCTATCCCCTTCCTGTCTGTCCTCGGTGCCGCAGATAGTGGTCGGCGATGGCGCAGGCAACCATGGCCTCGCCGATCGGCACGGCGCGGATGCCGACGCAAGGGTCGTGGCGACCCTTGGTCATCACCTCCACGTCGTTGCCGTCCTTGTCGATCGATTTGCGCGGCGTCAGGATCGACGACGTCGGCTTCACGGCAAAGCGCGCGACGATCGCCTGGCCGGTGGAGATGCCGCCGAGGATGCCGCCGGCATTGTTGGACAGGAACACCGGCTCGCCGTCATTGCCCATGCGCATCTCGTCGGCATTCTGCTCACCGGTGATGCGGGCGGCCTCGAAGCCGTTGCCGATCTCGACGCCCTTGACGGCGTTGATCGACATCAGGCCGGAGGCAATGTCCTGGTCGAGCTTGGCGTAGATCGGCGCGCCGAGGCCGGGAGGCACGCCGTCAGCGACGATCTCGATCACCGCGCCGACCGAGGAGCCGGCCTTGCGAATGGCGTCGAGATATTGCGTGAAAACAGGAACGGAAGCGGGATCGGGGGTGAAAAACGGATTTTCCGCGTCGCCGATGAAATTCCAGTTCCAGTTGGCTCGGTCGATCGACTTTTCGCCCATCGACACCAACGCGCCGCGCACGACCATGCCCGGCACCACCTTGCGGGCGAGCGCGCCGGCGGCGACCCTGGCCGCGGTCTCGCGCGCGGAAGAGCGGCCGCCACCGCGATAGTCCCGTACTCCGTATTTGGCCTCGTAGGTGTAGTCGGCATGGCCCGGCCGGAACTGGCGGGCGATCTCACCATAGTCCTTCGAGCGCTGATCGACATTCTCGATCAGCATCGAGACTGGCGTACCGGTAGTGATCATCGTCGCGCCGTCCTCGTCGAGGACGAAGCCTGAGAGGATCTTCACCTCGTCCGGCTCGCGGCGTTGGGTGACGAAGCGCGATTGGCCGGGTCGGCGCTTGTCGAGTTCGGCCTGGATTTCATCGCGCGTGAAACGGATACCCGGCGGACAGCCATCGACCACGCAGCCGAGCGCCGCGCCATGGCTCTCGCCCCAGGTGGTGACGCGGAAAAGATGGCCAAACGTGTTGTGAGACATGGAAAGTGCCCTGCCCGGCATCGAAACCGGCTGAAGCCAGCCTTCTATTGGCGTTTTCCACAGTGGTCAAACTGTGATCTGGCGGATTTAGTTTTGACACATTCGGTTGGTTTCTGCTCTGCTCCATTCGCCGTTGAGGATCCGCCGCCACCCAGGCCGGCGCAATGACCAAAGAGGACGATGATGCGTACCCTGATTGGCGCTGTTGCCGCCACGCTGCTGCTTTCCACCGCCGCCTTTGCCGGCCAGACCGAAGGCCTGATCAAGAAGGTCGACAAGGACGCGTTGACGCTGACGCTTGATGACGGCAAATCCTACAAGCTGAATGCCGAGACCGATCTCGACGCGCTGAAGCCAGGCATGGACATCGTCATCGCTTACGATGTGACCGATGGCGAAAACGTCGTCACCGACATGCAGTTGCCGGGAGACAGCGACACGAACTAAAGCGCGTCGCGTCGAAACGGATTCATGCGACACGCTTTAGGTCTTGTTTTTGTGCATGTCGTCTTCCCAAAAACCGAGGTCACTTTGGGCGACATGCGTTAGGAATTGGCCTTTACCAGGCGTCCTAAAGCCATTCCAGGCTGTTGCCTTCGAGTTTGAGCACGCGATCGTGCGGTATCTCCAGGTTCGCGGCCTCGTCCTCGGGCCTATCAAGCACGAAGCGAAACAGGGCGCGCATGACACCGCCATGCGTGACACAGATCGTCTTGCGGTCGATCTCGTCGAACCATGGCTTCACCCGCTCAAGCAGCATCTGGTAGTTCTCGGCACCTTCGCCCGGCGGCTGAAAATTCCATTTATCGCGAGCACGCGTCCTGCTTGCCCCGGGAAACCGCGTATCGAGCTCGGCAAAGGTAAAGCCCTGCCAATCGCCGAAATTGACTTCAATGAGCCTGATATCGGTTCGATAGGCGAGCGGATCGAGCTTCATGGCGGCGCGGATGCGCTCCATCGTCTCGCGCGTCCGCCTCATTGGGCTGGCGACGAAGTCGAACTCGTTGGGATCGCCGATGAGTTCGGCCAGCCGATGGCCGTTTCTGGTCGCCTGATCGCGGCCGAGGGCATTGAGATCGGTGTCGGCCTGGCCCTGAAGCCGGAACTCGGCGTTCCACGCGGTCTGGCCGTGGCGCGCGATATAAACCAGCGGGTACATCAGCTCTTCCGGAGATCGGGCCAGGGCCTGGACGGAGGATAGGCGGAGAGAACTAATCCTTGACCGTCGAAATGTCCGGCGCGTCGACCGCCTTCATGCCGACGACGTGATAGCCGGAATCCACATGGTGCACCTCGCCGGTGACGCCACGCGACAGGTCGGACAGGAAATAGACGCCGGAATCGCCGACTTCTTCCTGCGTGACTGTCTGCTTCAGCGGCGAATTGTATTCGTTCCACTTCAGGATGTAGCGGAAATCGCCAATGCCGGAGGCGGCAAGCGTCTTGATCGGGCCGGCGGAAATCGCGTTGACGCGGATCTTCTTGGCGCCAAGATCAACCGCGAGGTAACGCACGCTGGCCTCGAGTGCCGCCTTGGCGACGCCCATGACGTTATAGTGCGGCATCACCTTCTCGGCGCCGTAATAGGTCAGCGTCAGCAGCGAACCGCCCTCGGTCATCAGCGCTTCGGCGCGCTTGGCGATGGTGGTGAAGGAATAGACCGAAATGTCCATGGTGCGCAGGAAATTGTCGCGCGTCGTCTCGACATAACGGCCGGTCAACTCGTCCTTGTCGGAAAAAGCGATGGCATGGACGAGGAAGTCGAGCTTGCCCCAATGCTTGGCGACATTAGCGAAAACCTCGTCCAAGCTCGCGGAATCGGTGACGTCGCAATGGCCGGCGACAAAGGCGCCCAGTTCCGCCGCCAGAGGCTCGACCCGCTTCTTGAAGGCTTCGCCCTGATAGGTCAGTGCGATCTCGGCGCCGTGATCGACGCAGGCCTTGGCAATGCCATAGGCGATCGACCTGTTATTGGCGACGCCAAGAATAAGGCCGCGCTTGCCGGCCATTAGGCCCTGTCCACCCGCCATGTCAGCGCTCTCCGCAAGGTTTCTCTTTGTGGAGTGCCTATCGCACAGGCACACAGCCCCTTCAAGCGTTCAAACCGGACAGTTCGGGGGACAAAAGCTCTTGATCAGCCTTTTTGGCCGCGCAACAGCGATTCCAGCGCGCTGTCGCCGCCTTCCGGCAGCATGATGCGCACATGGGCATAGAGATCGCCATGGCCGCCGGCTTTCTCCGGCAAGCCCCTGCCCTTGAGCCGCAGGACCTTGTCGGAACTGGACCAAGCGGGAACGTTGACAGCGAGCCTGCCGGTCGGCGTCTCGACCGGCACCTTGGCGCCCAGCACAGCATCGGCCAGCGAAACCGGCAGATCGGCGTGCAGGTCGCGACCCTCGATGCGGTAGCGCGGATGGCGGCGGATGTGGATCTTGACCAGTGCGTCGCCGGGCTGGCCCGGTCCCTGCTCGCCCTGGCCTTTCAACCGGATGGTCTGGCCATCCTCGACATAGGCCGGCAGCTTGACCGCCACCTTGCGGCCGTCCGGGAACATCGCCGTGACCTTTTCGGCGTTCGCAGCTTCCTCGATGGTGACGTCGAGCGTGACGTTCAGGTCAGCTGATGTCGCCGGCTGGCGGCGGTCGCCTGCCCCTGGCCCGCGCGCGCCTGAAAAGGCATCGCCGAAAATCTGGCTGAAGATGTCGCTGTTGCCGTCGAACGGATCGCCACCGGGGCGGCCCGAGCGGAACTCGAATCGCGAGCCGCCGGCGCCCTGTTGCTGGCGGCGAAACCCGGCAAAGGGGTCACCGCCGCCGGCCGCACCCTCAAAACCCTGGAAACGCGGCTTGCCGTCGGCATCGATCTCGCCACGATCGAAAGCGGCACGGTTCTTCTCGTCGCCGATGACCTCGTAGGCCTGATTGGCCGCGGCAAAACAGTCCTTCGCCTTGGGATCATTCGGATTCTGGTCCGGATGATGTTTCTTTGCGAGTTTCCGGTACGCCGATTTTATGTCCTTGGCCGATGCGTTCTTTGCAACGCCCAGCACCTCATAGGGGTCGCGCATGCTTCCTGCCCTGGAAAAGGAGTGAGTCCATACTTGCCCCCTATATGCGCTCGCATAGGAAGAAATTCCAGTAGCGGTGCATCATATCAAGGCCGGAAAATCAGAGTGCCTTGAAGCCCTGCATGCGCCAGCCGCCGGCGCTGGCAAGACAGAGTTCGCCCTCGAACATGGCAACGCCGTCAAAGCTCTCGCGCGAAGCCCTGAAGCGGCGGCAGGTCTGGCCGCTGTCCTTCAATTCCGCCAGTTCCGTGATGGAGCCGCGCGAGCCGGTGCCGGCATTCGCCCAAGGCACGGCCTGGCCACTGAGTTGCTCGATGTCGGCGGAGGATACCGCATTGCCGATCGTCGTCTGGTCGGAGTCGCGATCCGAATCGGCCGGCTTGGCCGAAGCCGATGTGCTGCTGGTCAGGATCGAGCGGTCGACTTCGGCTTTGTCCAGGCTGAAGCCGCCCGCACCGCAGCCGGCAAGCGGCAGGGCGATTGCCACGATCGCCGCTTTCGCGCTGGCTGAAGCGATAACGCCCCATTGCCTGCTGTCAAAAGCTTGCGCGATACGCGACAATCGGCAACCTCCCTGATCTCGTGACAATTTGAGAAAAACTATGAGTGACACAGCGTTAATAACCAGTGACTTTACCGAAGCGGCCGAGCCGTTTCGTCTCTTTGCCGCATGGCTGGACGACGCCACCAAGAGCGAAATCAACGATGCCAACGGCGTGGCGCTGGCGACCGTCGATGCCGAGGGCATGCCGGACGTACGGATGGTGCTGCTCAAGGGGTTCGATGAAAGCGGCTTTGTGTTCTACACGAATTTCGAGAGCGCCAAGGGCCAGGAGATTCTAGGCAGCATGAAGGCGGCGATGTGTTTCCACTGGAAATCGCTGCGCCGCCAGGTCCGCATTCGCGGTCCGGTGGAAATCGTCAGCGACGCCGAGGCCGACAGCTATTACGCAACGCGGCCACGCGGCAGCCGCATCGGCGCCTGGGCCTCGAAGCAGTCGCGGCCGCTGGAAAGCCGCTTTGCCCTGGAAAAGGCCGTCGCGGAATACACAGCGCGCTACGCTATCGGCGAGATTCCACGGCCCAAGCACTGGTCGGGCTTCCGCATCGTGCCGAAGACGATCGAATTCTGGCACGACAGGCCGTTCCGGCTGCATGACCGAGTGGTCTTCTCACGCGACGCCGATGGTGGTTGGAGCAAGACGAGGCTTTATCCCTGAAAGGGTAAGGTTCAGCCCTTTTTCCTGGTCATGAATGCCGTGAGGGCCGCGCGCGCCTCATCGGATTTCAGCCGCTCACGGAAATACTCGCTCTCCACTCCGATGCGGGCAACCAGATCGTCGCGTGAGCCGCGCATCAGGTCGCGCGCGATCTTGAGAGCCTGCGGGGGCTTGGCCGCGATCTGGCCGGCTGCCGAGAGGACCGAGGCCTCCAGAGCGCCCTCCTCGACCACCTCGTAGATCACTCCAGCGGCCTTCGCGCGCTCGGCCGAGAAGCCTTCGCCGAGGGCAAGCAGCGCAAACGCAGCTTGCTGACCCAGGATGCGCGGCGCCAAAAGGCTCGATCCAGCCTCCGGCACGAGGCCGAGATCGACGAAGGGCGTGCGGAACACAGTGCGTGGCGTGGCGAAGGTCAGATCGCAATGCAGGTTGATCGTGGTGCCGATGCCGACCGCGATGCCGTCGACGCCAGAGACGATGGGTTTTTCGACCCGGGCCAACGCCAGCAGGAAATCCCAGACTTCCGTGCCACCATCGCCGCCGGTAGCCATAACCATGAAATCGGCAAGGTCGTTGCCGGATGAGAAGGCCCCGGGCACACCGAGAAAGACATGAACGCGGACCGCCGGATCGGCGTCGCCTTCGGCAAGGGCCGTCGACATCTTGGCATACATGGCGCGCGTCAGGGCGTTCTTCTTGTCCGGGCGGTTCATGCGGATGGTCTGGATGGCGCCCTGGCGCTCGACGAGGATGTGGTCTGTCACGGTCTTTTCCTTGTGAAGGTCAGGCAGAAATCAGTGCCTTGCCGGCAGCAGCCAGGCTTTCGGCGCCGCCGATCACGCGCTCCTTCAAAGCGCTGACTTCGCCAAGCAGGTTTTCGGCGAAGAAGCGGCAAAGCGCGATGCGGCCGTCGTCGGCAAGAGCGGCCCGCGCCAGATAGGCGCCGCCGGCGGCCAGCGAGATCAGCCTGAGATAAGGCGTCGCACCCGCCAGCGCCTCCTCCGTCCGGCCGTCGGCCGACGATTTCTGCAGGAAGCGCGTTGCCTGCGTCAAATCGAAGAGCGCCTGATCGAGAGCATCAGCGGTGCGGCCAAACCCTTCGAGGTTCGACGTTCGCACCGCATTGGCAATACCAGCCAGTTCGTCGATATAGCCATGCACGTGCTCGCCGCCACCAAGCGGCAGCTTGCGCATCACCAGATCGATCGCCTGGATGCCGTTGGTGCCTTCATAGATCGGCGCGATACGCGCGTCGCGGTAGAGGGCTGCCGCACCCGTTTCCTCGATGAAGCCCATGCCGCCATGCACCTGGACGCCAAGCGAGGCGACCTCGACGCCGACATCAGTGGAAAAGGCCTTGGCGAGCGGCGTCAAGAGATTGGCACGGTCGCGCCAATGCGCCGCCTCGTCACCAGACGATACGCGCGCGAGATCGATGGCGTGGGCGCAGGAATAGCTGATCGCGCGGGCGATCTGTGTCAGCGCCTTCATGGTGAGGAGATTGCGCTGCACGTCCGGGTGATGGACGATCGGCGCCATGCCGGTGCCACCAAAACTTGCCGCCTTGCCCTGACGCCGGTCATTGGCATAGGCGATCGCTTTCTGGGTCGCGGCTTCCGCGACAGCGACGCCCTGCATGCCGACGCAAAGCCGCGCATTGTTCATCATGGTGAACATGCAGGCGAGGCCCTTGTTCTCCTCGCCGATCAGCCAGCCGATGGCGCCGGGTTGGGCACCCTGGAAACCATCGCCATAAATCATGGTGCAGGTCGGCGAGGCATGGATGCCGAGCTTGTGCTCGAGGCCGGAACAGAAGACGTCGTTGCGCGCACCCAGCGTGCCATCGTCGCCGACCAGGAATTTCGGCACCAGGAACAGCGAGATGCCGCGCGTTCCGGCCGGTGCATCGGGCAGCCGCGCCAGCACCAGGTGGACGATGTTGTCGGTGAAATCGTGCTCGCCATAGGTGATGAATATCTTCTGGCCGAAGATGCGGTAGGTGCCGTCGCCGGCCGGCTCGGCGCGGCTGCGCAGGGCGGCGAGATCCGATCCGGCCTGCGGCTCGGTCAGGTTCATCGTGCCCATCCACTCGCCGGAGACGAGCTTTGCCAGATATTTCGCTTTGAGGTCTTCAGAGGCGTGCTTGTCCAGCGCTTCGACCGCGCCCATTGTCAGCGTCGGGCCGATGCCGAACGCCATGGCGGCCGAATTCCACATTTCGAGCGCGGCGACGCCGATCATGGTCGGCAGCGCCTGACCGCCATACTCTTCCGGCCCGGAGAGCGCGTTCCAGCCGCCTTCGATCCAGCGGCGATAGAGTTCCTTCCAGCCCGGCGGCGTGGTGACGACCCCGTCCTTCAACACGGCGCCTTGTTCGTCGCCGATCTTATAAAGGGGTGCCACCTCCTCGGTGGCGAAGCGGCCAGCTTCGCCAAGGACGGCATCGACCAGATCCTCGCCGAGATCGCCGAATGCACCGGCATCGATGGCCGATTTCATGCCGGCGACGTGCTTCAGGGTGAACGCAATATCCTCGACCGGTGCCCGATACATGCCGCTCGATCCTCCTGATGCACCGGCCTCGCCGACCCTAGAGCCAGTGCCGCCGCAAAACCATCCGCCTTTGGGGCGGTCTCCCATTTCTTTTTACGTAAACGTCAAAATTTGTCACGCGGATTTTGCAATTAGGCCGGCCTGTATTAAGTTCGACCGATGTCGGATTATATCGAACGGCGACAGAAAACCAGCCGACCGGAACATTCCAATGCTTGCCAGACCTGACGCCTATCGGTGTATTGAATGCGGCTTACCCTATCGGGCAGCGGGATTTTCCTACTATCACGGCGACGTGGCAAACGGTGCCGCCTACTGGTCGGATCGCGGCATATTGTGCTCGCCGCGATGCTCGCTTGCCCACCACCGCAAACGCGCCGCCGAAGGGACACTGCAGCAAGAGCCCGCGCCGGACCCGTTCGAATCTCAGCCGTTCAGCCAGCGGTGAAAGCTGGGCCAGAGGAGACATGCTGCCAAACAAGCAGGCCGTTATTGCGCGGACCCGGTCAGCGCTGCCCTCCCCTGACGAGGCCGCAGTCATGCGCCTCTCAATCGAGGATCAGATCGCCTTGGCGTAGGCCATTGTGAATCCGCCCGAACCGAATGAAGCGCAACGCGCAGCCGCCAATGCTTACAAACGGCTGGTCGTGGATTCCCGGTAAATTTCGCGCTTGCCAGCTATCTGCCAAGGACCGCGTTGATCCTGGCCATTCCCGAAGCATTTCCTTAACCATAGCGGTCCAGGATTTGCCTTTGATCAACGGGGATTCCCTGTTTGAAAAGGACGGCGTGTTTCCTTCGCCGCACAGCGCTTCTCGCTCTTGCGGCGACAATGGCGCTGTCGATGGCGGCAAAGGCTTCGGACTTTTCCGAGCCGTGGAAGAGTGCCGACCGTGCCCTGGTGGTCGATGCCTACGAGTACAATTCCATCGACTGGGCCCGGCTTGCCACCGACAAACGCATCGTCGCTTTCATCAACAAGGCGTCCGACGGCATGCCGCCGCCCTACTTCTGTTTCGGCAGCGACACCGACGTGAAGCTGTGCAAGGCGCTGTGGAAACGCCACGCGGTGACGCGCGAATTGTTCCAGACACGTAGGGTCGTGGCCAAGGCGCTCGGCATGAAATGGGGCGCCTATCATCTCGCCCGTCCCGGCAATCCGGTCGAGCAGGCCAACAATTTCCTCGATTTCGCCGACCCCGCGCCGGATGATCTCATGGCTCTCGACCTCGAGGGCAACGATCCCTCGCAATGGATGTCGCTCGATGACGCCGAGGAGTTCGCGCGCCAGGTGCATCGGCGCGTCGGCCGCTTCCCGGTGCTCTACACCAATGGCAAGACCGCACAATATATCGCCGACAACCGCTACAAATACCGGCTCCTGTCGCGCCTGCCTCTGTGGTACGCGCGCTACAAGCCCGACATCGACGTGCATTTTCCGATGGGCAACTGGCAAGGCTACGCGCTCTGGCAGTTTTCGGCGCAGGCCAATTGCGGGCGCTTCCGTTGCCCCTACAGGGTTGCCGGCACGCCCGACAACATCGACGTCAACGTGGCGCCCACGGATGCCGTCACGCTACGCCAGCAATGGCCTTTCGGCGGCCTGATTGACGTGCCTCCCGATTATCTTGCCAGCGTGCCGGTGCCGCTCTCGCGGGAAGCCGCCCTGGCCGGCAAAGCGACCATCATCTATGCCGATGTGGCGACGCCGCCGACATTCGAGGAAATGGCCGCCGTGCTCGGTTCGCGCTGGTCGAAATTCCGCGACGGGTTCCGCATGCCTGTCGTGAAGACGGTGCCGCGACGGTCGGGCTTCGGCATTGTCCAATATGTCGCCTGGAAGCGGGCCGGGCAGCGTTCACCCGAGCAACTCGACGCCGCCTTCGCAGCGGCCGCCGACCCGCTGAGCACGGCCTCGACAACTCTCGACCGCGGCCAGCGGTAGCCGCCACCCGGTCGGAGCTTCAGCCTGCCTTCTCGCGCGCCACGGCCTGCCAGCCGATGTCGCGGCGGCAGAACCCGTCCGGCCAGTCGATCCGGTTGAGCGCGGCATAGGCCCGCGCCTGCGCCTCGCCAACGGTGGCGCCGGTCGCCGTGACGTTGAGCACACGGCCGCCATTGGCGACCAGCGCGCCGCCATTGATGGCTGTACCGGCATGGAAAATCTGGACGCCTTCCCCCGCGGCGTCCTCGACGCCGCGGATGACGGAGCCTTTCTCCGGTGTGCCGGGATAGCCCCTCGCCGCCATCACAACGGTCAGCGCCGCCTCGTCGCGCCAGCGCACGGAGGTATGCGCAAGCTGGCCGTCGACGGCGGCATTGAGCAGCACCAGAAGATCGTCCTTCAGCCGCATCATCAACACCTGGCATTCAGGATCGCCGAAGCGGGTGTTGTATTCGATCAGCTTCGGTCCGTTTTCGGTGATCATCAGCCCGGCGAACAGAATGCCGGCGAAAGGCGCACCGAGATCGGCCATGCCGCGCATGGTCGGCTCGATGATCTCGCGCATGGTGCGCTCGATCATGTCAGGCGTCATCACCGGGGCCGGCGAATAGGCGCCCATGCCGCCGGTGTTGGGACCGACATCGCCGTCGCCGACGCGCTTGTGGTCCTGCGCGGTGCCGAAGGGAAGCGCCGTTGTGCCGTCGCAGAGGCAGAAGAAACTCGCCTCCTCGCCGGTCATGAATTCCTCGATCACCACCTCCGCGCCGGCGGCGCCGAAGGACCCGTCGAAGCAGGAAGCGAGTGCCGCCTGCGCTTCATCCATCGTCATGGCGACGGTGACACCCTTGCCGGCTGCGAGCCCATCGGCCTTGATGACGATCGGCGCACCCATCTTCTCGACATAGGCCTTGGCGGAGGCCAGATCGCCGAACCGGCCATAGGCGGCGGTCGGGATGTTGTAGCGGGCGCAGAGATCCTTGGTGAAACCCTTCGAGCCTTCCAGCCGCGCGGCGGCCTTCGAAGGCCCGAAGACGCGGATGTTTTCGGCGCGCAGATCATCGGCGATACCGGCGACCAGCGGCCCTTCCGGACCGACCACGACGAGATCGATTTTCTTCTCGCGGCAGAAGGCGGCTACGGCGGCATGATCGGCGATATCGAGCTTCACCAGTTCGGCCTCGGCGCCGATGCCCGGATTGCCGGGAGCCGCGTAGAGCTTGGTCAGCAGCGGTGAAGCGGCGATCTTCCAGGCCAGCGCATGTTCGCGGCCGCCGGAGCCGAGAAGAAGAACGTTCATGGCCACCTCATGATGCCGACTATCCCATAGAGAGAACAACCCGCTATTGCTCTCTGGGCGACGGGTCAAGGCATCAGGGTGGATTGATCGGAATTGCACACGGGAACGTTATGCCTGCCGAATAGGGGGCGCAGGCCACCGGCGCCCCCTATTCTGGCTCTCGTTCAGCCCTGATGGACCATCGGGAACCAATCCTCGCGCAGCTTCTGCCCCGGCTGCATGCCATGACCGTGATAGGGCGGCGAGGTGCGGCCCGGCCGCTCGACATAATGGGCATCGTCGCCGACCCAGCGCAGCGACAGCGCCCGGCGCCGGGCCGAGGTCATGTTACCGCGCGCGCCGTGCGCCGTCCTGAAGTCGAACAGGATGGCGTCGCCCGGCTCCATCTCCCACTCGATAACTTTCATCGATGGATCGTTGTCGGGATCGGGCACCGGACGATAATCACCCTCGGCGGCGTAGAAATTGCCGTCGTCCAGCCAGCGTACCGGCAGGATCATCTTGTCCCATTTGTGCGAGCCGGCGATCAGACGCAGCGTCGCCTCCTTCACCGGATCGATAGGGATCCAGAAGCTCACCGTCTGCTGGCCGTCGACGAAATAATAGGGAATGTCCTGGTGCCACGGCGTCGGCTTCTGCGTGCCAGGTTCCTTGACCAGGACATGATCGTGGAAGAACTGCGCGGTACGCGACTGCATCACCGCGGCTGCCAGTCGCGCCGCGGGCGATTCGCGCACCACCTTGACGAATTCGGGAATGCGCTCCCAATTGCAGTAATCGTCGAAAAAGCTGCCGCGGCCATTGGCAATGTCGGACGCCGTGGCGCTGCGGTTCTGCATGTTGCGCTCGATGCCGGCGGCGATCGTGTCGACCCAGCCCTTGAAGGCGCCGCGGACACAGACCGCCCCGTCGCGCTGGTAGTCGGCGATTGTCTGCGCATCGATGATTTCGGTGTCCATTGCCGGTGGAGCGGGTTGGGAAGCCATGTTGTCCTCCTTTCAGGATCGAGGCGACTATCGCAACGGCGGCTCATTCAGTAAAATAATAACTTCTCATCTGACACATAGGTTTGAACTATGAGTCTGACGCTCACCCAGCTACGCTATCTCGTCGCCGTCGCCCGCCATGGCAGCGTCACGGGCGCGGCCCGGGCGCTTAACATTTCGCAACCGTCTATTTCGGTGGCGATCGACGCCATCGAACAGGATTTCGGCCAGAAACTGTTCGTGCGCCAGCGTGGAAGCGGTGTCTCGCTGACCTCCTTCGGTCGTGTTGCCGTGGCAAAGGCAAAGCAGGTTCTTGCCGAGACAGACGAACTCCTGGGCCTGGGAAAGGTCAACTCGGCGATCGGCGGCGAGCTGGTGCTCGGCTGCTTCGAGGATCTGGCGCCCTATTTCGCGCCGGGTCTCATCCGCGCCTTCTCCGAACGCCATCCAGCGGTGGCCGTCATCGTCCGCGACGAGACGTTCGAGACACTCGGGCGACGCTTGGCGGACGCCGCCGTCGATCTCGGCCTCAGCTACGATCTCGGCCTGCCGTCGCATTTCGCCCGCATCCTGCTGCACGAGCTGCGGCCGCATGCGCTGTTGCCGGCGGGCCACGCGCTGGCGAACCGCCAGGAGGTCAGCCTGGCGGATCTGGCCGCCTACCCGCTGATCACGACCGACCAGCCGCATAGCTGGCAGCATATGCTTGACCTGTTCCGCAGCCGTGGCCTGTCACCCGTCGCCGACATGCGCACAAGCTCGTTCGAACTCCAGCGCAGCATGGTGGCGAACGGCTTCGGCGTCGCAGTCAGCTATACCCGCCCGCATGGCGACCACAGCTATGACGGCTTGCGCCTCGTCTGCAAACCGCTGTCGGATCCGCTGCCCATGCAGCGCATCATCCTCACCCACGATACGCATCAGCGCGTGTCGAATGCGGCGCTGGCTTTCATCGCGGTGGCGAAAGTCTGGTTTTCCACACGCGACATCTTCGCGTCGTGACGAGTTGGCCGCCGCCGCTCCTCCGGTTGCCGCTTGACGGTTTCCGCCGCTGCTGCCACTCCATGCCAATGGAACCTGTCCAGTCGAAAGCGGCCCAGGGCCGCGTCGCCGATGCGCCGAACCGCCATTGGGTCTATAGCGTGCTGCCGCGCGCGATCTGGCCCTATGCACAGCTTGCACGGTGGGACAGGCCGATCGGCTGGCAGTTGCTTTTGTGGCCATGCTGGTGGTCGGCCGCACTGGCGGCGAGCGCCTATCCCCGGCCTGGCGACCCGCTGCTTTCGCTGCTGCCGGCGCCACTCTATCTCGTGCTGTTCCTGATTGGCGCCATTGCCATGCGTGGCGCCGGCTGCACCTATAACGACATTGTTGACGAGCACATCGACAACCAGGTCGAACGCACCCGCTCGCGCCCGCTGCCATCCGGCCAGACCACGCGCCGGCGGGCCTGGCTGTTTCTTGTGCTGCAAGCCCTGGTCGGCCTGGCGGTTCTCCTGCAGTTCAACAGCTTCGCCATCCTGCTCGGCGTCTGCTCGCTCGCGATCGTGGCCGTCTACCCATTCATGAAGCGGATAACCAACTGGCCGCAACTGTTTCTCGGTTTTGCCTTTTCCTGGGGGGCGCTGATGGGATGGGCGGTCGAGTTCGGTGATCTCGATGGCCCCGCCATCATGCTCTATATCGGTTCGATCCTGTGGGTGATCGGCTACGACACGATCTATGCGCACCAGGACAAGGAAGACGACGCCATTGTCGGCGTGCGTTCGACCGCGCGGCTGTTCGGCGACAACACCAAGGCATGGCTCGCGGGGCTCTATGGCGGTACGCTGATCTGCTTCGCCATCGCCTTCGCCTCGGCACAGGCCCCGGTGGTGGCACTGGCGGGACTGATCGCCGCCGGCGCCCACATGGCCCGGCAGATCGCGGTTCTGGATATCGACGATCCAGACCAGTGCCTGCGGCTGTTTCGGTCGAACAACCAGGTCGGCTGGCTGATCTTCCTCGGCCTGATCGGCGGCGCGCTGTGGGTGGCGCTGAAGCCGCTGGTGTAGCGGCCTCAGTGTCGGCAATCCGGAACAGTAAAGATGCTTATTCCCGCGCAATGATCTCCTGGCCCCCGATGACCAGCCTGAGGCCGAGGTCACCGGGTCTGCGGCGGGCAAGGAAGCGGGGGCGGCGCATATTGGAAACGCGGCCCTTGCGGCGCTCCCGCGGCGGCAATGTCTTGATGGCGGCGCCGAGCGATTCTTCCAGGGTGCGGGCGACGCCGTCGGATTCGATCAACAGCATCGGCAGGCGGTAGGCATCGGCCCAGGCGCGCCAGTCGGCGGCGACGTCTTCGAGATCGTCAGCCACCAGCAGCGGCACCGACAACATCGGATCGTTGTGCAGGAGTTCAAGGGTCACCGTGACATTGCCTTCCGGATCCTCCATCGCACGAGCGGCGACACCGCGAAATGCATTGGCGGGCAGCACAATAATCGCCGGCAGGCCGCTCATCTCGAGCAGGCGGCGGATCACGGCGCCACGCTGGTCGATGGTGAAGGTCACGTCGCCGTAATCGTCGCGTGTCGCGTAGCTCACCACCTGCGGCAGGCGGAATGGGTCGAGACGCATGTTGCGTCCCGCCCAGACTGGCTTCAGTCCAGTGTTCACGTTCATAGAGCGCCTTCCTGTCTGTCTCCTGAGAGCCGGTGTCCGGTTCTCTCCGGGCCAGTTTTCCCGGCCTCGTTATGGAGAAACAGTAGCGCCGGCTCCTTACCGCCGCGCTTAAGAAAGTCGGTTAAATTTTGCTGATCTCAGGGATGGTTATCGGAATGCCACCAGCCACAAGATGTTGAAAGGATCAGATAACCTTACCAGGATTCATGATGCAGGCCGGATCGAAGGCAGCCTTTACCCGGCGCATCAGATCGATGGCCATCGGCGGCGCGGTGGCGATCAGTTCGTCGCGCTTCAACTGACCGATGCCATGCTCTGCCGAGATCGAACCATGCAGGCTGCGCACCACGTCATGCACGGCCTTGTTCATGGCATGATAGAGCGCCAGAAACGCCTCGTCGTCGCCGTCGATGGGCCGCGAGATGTTATAATGGAGGTTGCCGTCTCCCATATGGCCGAAACAGACCACCCTGGCGCCAGCACTGACCGAGGCTACCGCGCCAGCGGCCTCCGCGATGAAGCGCGGTATCGATGCGATCGGCACTGAAATGTCGTGCTTGATCGAAGCGCCTTCCGGCTTCTGCGCCTCGGGCAACAGCTCGCGGAAGTCCCAGAAGGCGTCGCCCTGCCCGAGGCTGGCGGCGATGACCGCGTCGCCGACGAATTCCTGCTCGAGGCCCGCGGAAAGCACGTCCTCGATCAGCGCCCGAGAATCCTCCGATGAGCGGCCGGACGATATCTGCATCAGCACATACCAGGGCCAATCCTCCATCAGCGGCCGCGTCACGCCCGGGGCATGCGCCAGCGTGAAATCGTATGGCCGCTTGCCGATCAGTTCGAAGGCAGTGAGCGCTGCCCCGGCGCGGTCCATGGCCAGGCTGAACAGGGAAAGAGCGGCCTCGGGCGACGACAGGCCGACGAAGGCGACGTCGCGCCCCTTCGGCTTCGGAAACAGTTTGAGCACGGCGGCGGTGATGATACCGAGCGTGCCCTCGGCGCCGACGAACAGGTTCTTCAGGTCGTAGCCGGTATTGTCCTTCTTCAGCTTGCGCAAATCGTCGAAGACCTCGCCGGTCGGCAGCACCACCTCGACGCCGAGGCAGAGTTCGCGCGCATTGCCATAGGCAAGCACGCCGGTGCCGCCGGCATTGGACGACAGATTGCCGCCGATCTGGCAGGAGCCTTGCGCGGCGAGCGAGAGCGGGAACAGCCGGTCGGCGGCGTCGGCCGCTTCCTGCAAGGTCTGCAGGATGACACCGGCCTCGACCGTGACCGTGTTCGACAAGACATCGATCTCGCGGATGCGGTTCAGCCGTGACAGCGACAGGACGATTTCATGGCCGGATTTGTCCGGCACCTGCGCGCCGACCAGCCCAGTGTTGCCGCTTTGCGGCACGATTGGCGTTCCGGTCTCTGTCGCCAGCCGCATGATCCGGCTGACCTCGTCGACGCTGCCCGGCCGCAGCACCAGGGACGTCGCGCCATGCCAGAGGCCGCGTCGCTCGATCAGATAAGGTGCGATGTCCTGCTGGTCGCGCAGCGCATATTTGTCGCCGACGATCGCCGCGAAACGATCGACGAGAGCGGGATCGAGTGTCTTTGCGGTTTCGGTCATCTGGCAAAACTACGTCGAGGGCTATGCATTGTCACGAGGAGCGGCGGCACGGGAGAGCCGGTCGTTGATAGCCTCGCCGAGGCCGTCAAAGGGAATCGGCTCGACCGCGATGGTGCGCGCGCCGCTGCGGTCGAGTTCCTGCATGGAGGCGAAGAGATTGCTTGCCGCTTCACGCAGGTCGCCTGAAACCGACAGGTTGAGGAAAGCGGTTGCGCCGCGCCAGCCTTCCGCTCTCTGGCTGCCAAAGCCGAGCAGCGCTTCGCCCTCGCCGACCGCCCGCGCATTGAGCCGCACCGCGGCACCCGGCGCGTAGTGCGAGGCCAGCATGCCCGGCGCTTCGACGCCGGCAGCGCCGCCGCGCAGCAGGTCGATGCCGGTGGCCGCCTCGATTTCCCCTGCGGCAACGCCACCGGGCCGAAGCAGGCGCAACCTCTCGCCTTCGGCCTTGACGATGGTCGATTCCAGCCCGACCGGTGTTGCGCCGCCATCGACCACCAGCTTGATGCGGGCGCCGAGGTCCGCCGCAACGGCTTGCGCCGTCGTCGCGCTGATCTTGCCGGATGAATTGGCGCTCGGTGCCGCAAGCGGTCGGCCAAGCCTGGCGATCAGGTCACCGCCAAAACCCCTCGGCATGCGCAAGGCGATCGTGTCGAGCCCGGCGGTGACCAGCGGATGAATGCCGTTGCCGGAGCGCTGCGGCAGCACCAGCGTCAGCGGACCCGGCCAGAAGGCAAGCGCGAGCTTTTTCGAAAGCGGATCGAACGAGGCAATGCGCTCGGCCATCGCCATGTCGGCGACATGGGCGATCAGCGGATTGAAACGCGGCCGCCCCTTGGCTTCGAAAATGCGCGCCACGCCAATGCCGTTGGTGGCGTCGCCGGCCAGCCCATAGACGGTCTCGGTCGGAATGGCGACGACATCACCGCCCTCAAGCAGCGCCAGCGCCGGTTCCATCGCTTCGCCGACGGCAAGTATTTCAGCCACTCTCGTCACCTCGCGGATGCCGGCTGCGTAGTACGACAGCGCCGCCGGGGCAAGCGGGCATTGGCAATTCATCAATTCGTAAAATGCTATGTTTCCATGAAAGCCGGTATCAATCGCCGGGCACTATCGTGCGGCTTCTGGGCAATGGGGAGCTATTTCAGTGTTTATGCGTATCTGGGGAACGCTTGCTATCAGTCTGGCTGCTATGGCTGGCGGGGCTCAGGCCTCGTCGCTGGTCTTTCCCAGCGCGCCTGCCTCGACGCCCTCCATCCTTGCGCTGAAGGCCGCCGAGGGCAAGGCGAGCGACGTGGTGTCCGTCGTTGCGCTCGGCGAGCCTGACGTCACCGATGAAAAGGTGGCGGCAATCCCGGACAAGGCCGGGGCAAGGCACGCCTTCCCGCAGAGCCCGATGATCATTCGCGGCGGGGTCGTCGGCGGCGCCTTCTCGACACCGGTGCAGGCCAAAACCCCGGCAGCGGCAACCGTCCCCGCCACGGCGACCGCCTCGGCCGCCCCCGCGCCTGCAGTGCAAGGGAAAGCAGCGGCACCGGCGGCAGCCGCACCACGGCCGGCAGCCCGACAGCCCGCTTCGGGAGCCGGCAAGGTCAAATAGCGACCTCGCCAAACCGGGCAGTCAAATGCTCGGCTGCTTGACGGCGGTCTGGCGCGCTGCGCACCATTGTCAGGCGAATTTCGTCCGGCGTAGCGGCTTCGGCAGACGGGATTGCATTGTTCAAGGCAAGGGGGTTGCTCATGAAAAAATCGAAGACCGTTACAGTGGCAGGGCTTCTGCTGGCGTCATTGCTTGGCGGCGCGGCTCATGCGGACGACATGCTGGGGTCCTATGTCGCGCGCATTTCCGATCGCGATCACCAGGCAAGCGACGGCTATGCGCTGGATGGCGCCGCGCAGATGGTGCGGCAGGACCGCGCCAACTGGCATAAATTCCATCGCCGCGACAGCGACGACGAGGGTGATGCCTGGTTCAGGACCAACGATCAGCGCGCCGACCTGCAGCGCATGCTGGAGCGCCCCGGCGCGATGAGTTCCTCGACCAAGCGCGCCATCGTTAACGGCGAGCCGCTGATCCAGGTCGACGTCTATGAACACAGCGTGCGCGTCAGCATTCTGGAGAACTGATCAAATCAGTTTGAAAAGACAACAAAAAGGGCGGCGCCAAAGCACCGCCCGTTCATCGAGAAAACCTGTCACCTGAAATCAGGCCGCTTCTTCCTTGTCGTCGTCTTCTTCGTCGGACTCGCCGTCGTCGGATTCTTCTTCGCCCTCGGCGTCGTCGCCTTCGGCCTTCACAGCGTCATCGGCGTCGTCTTCGTCAGACTCTTCGCCGTCTTCATCATCGCCATCTTCGTCATCGCCATCCTCGTCTTCATCAGACAGATCCGCGGCTTCGAACGTGGCGGCGGCGGCATGATCGAGGGCGGTTTCGGAAGCGGATTCAATCGCCTCGGCGGGCGCCGAGATTTCTTCTGTCACTTCGATTTCGTGATCGGAATTCATGGAAGCCTCCGTTGGGTTCGGGAACATGTCCCTTTGCCACGGAGAGATCATCGTCATATGACTGTAAGCCGGCTCGAACGACCGGCTGGAAGATATTTTCCGTGGGCCTACAGCCCGGTTTATCCCTGCATGATCTTCTCCGAAAACCGGTGCCCACTTTTCGGGATCATGTTTCTCAGCCGGCGATTTTCGAGAAATCGGCGACCTGGCCGGTAGCGGTCCGAATGCGGGCGAGCAGCGCAAGACGGTTGGCACGTACCGACAAGTCCTCATCATTCACGAGAACATGCTCGAAGAATGAATCAACGGGTTCACGCAACACGCTAAGCGCCAGCAGGGCAGCCGAAAAGTCTTGGTTTTGAATCGCTTCGCCGGCTTGCTTCTCGGCCTGATTCACCGCGGCAAACAGCGACTTCTCCGCATCTTGCCGGAACAACGCCGGCTCAACGGTTTCGGCGACCGCCGTTTTCTTCTTCTCCTCGGCAGCCAGAATGTTGGCCGCACGCTTGGTGCCGGCGAGCAGGTTTTTGCCGTCCTCGGTGTCGAGGAAGGAACCAAGCGCTTCGACGCGACGCACGATCCGCAGCAGGTCGTCGGACTGAGGCGTGATCACCGCGTCGATCAGATCATGGCGCGCGCCCTGGTCGCGGAGATAGACTTTAAGGCGGTCGTGGAAGAAGGCGAGGAGGTCGCGGTGAGGGTTGGCAAAATCAAAAACCGGCCCCTTGATCTCAATGTGATACCGTGAGCCATCTTCTTCAGATTTTGAATCTTCGAACTTCCCAAGATCGAATTGCCTACGCGCAAATCTGATCGCTCTTTCCAACAACTCGCGATCGACCTGCTCCACCTGATCGTCCTCGATCGATTCGATAATGTTGTCGAAATCATCGCGGTAAAAATCATCGGAAGTCAGATCATCAACTATAGACACTTTCGGTCGATAGCTGGGCTCTATAATCTCGTACACCGGCAATTGCAGAAGTGGATACCGAATCCCGTTCTCAATCAAAATTCTCACGACCCCGAGCGCCGCCCTTCGCAACGCGTACGGATCCTTGGATCCCGTCGGCTTCTCGTTGATTGTCCAGAAACCGACCAGCGTGTCGAGCTTGTCGGCGAGCGCGACAGCGATCGATACCGGATCGGTCGGCACACGATCGGACGGGCCCTGCGGTTTGTAATGCTCCTCGATCGCTGCGGCGACCGAGGAATGCTCGCCTTGCAGCAGCGCGTATTTGCGGCCCATGGCGCCCTGCAGCTCGGGAAATTCGCCGACGACTTCAGTGGTGAGATCGGCCTTGGCCAGAACGGCAGCGCGACCTGCAGGCAAACGATCGGCGCCAACGATCGGCGCCAGTTCTTCCGCCAGTCGCTTGATGCGCTGCACCCGCTCGCCCTGCGTGCCAAGCTTGGCATGGAAAGTCACATTGAGATGGTCGAGCCGAGCCATGCGCTGGTCGAGCGGCTTCTTCAGATCGAGCCCGAACTTTTCAGCCGATGCTTCCAGCTCAACGAGATCAGGCAGATCGCCCTGGTCCGTCTTCCAGAAATAGAGCGCGTCGGACAGGCGGGCGCGCACCACCTTGCCGTTGCCGTGCGCGATTTCCTTGCCACCGTCACTGGCTTCGATGTTGGCGGTGAGAATGAAACGGCTGGAGAGCGCCTCGCCTTCGCCCTGCGGCCGCGTCACAAAGCATTTCTGGTTGGCGCGGATGGTCAGGCGGATCACCTCCGCCGGAATGGCCAGGAAAGCCTCTTCGAACTCGCCCATCAGCACGACAGGCCATTCGACCAGCCCCGACACTTCTTCAAGCAGTCCCTCGTCCTCGACAAGGTCGAGCCCGTTGGCGAAAGCGAGATTGCGGGCGTCGGCGAGGATGATCTCCTTGCGCCGATCTGCATCGAGCACGACCTTGGCCGCCTCCAGCTTCGACACATAGTCGTCGAAGCGGCGCACGGTGATTTCGCCCGGCGCATGGAAGCGGTGGCCATAGGTGATGTTGCCCGAGCGAATGCCGTCGATCTCGAAATCGACCACGACCGGCTCCTCGGTCTCGGGGCCGAAGGTGCACAGGATCGATTGCAGCGGCCGCACCCAGCGCAGTGATCCGGGCTTGGCCGAGGCCGGCCCCCAGCGCATCGATTTCGGCCAGGGGAAAGTGCGGATGATATCTGGCACCAGACCGGCGATGATCTCTTCGGCCGCCCTGCCCGGCTTCGAAATGTGCGCGACATAGAAGTCACCCTTCTTCGGGTCGGAATGGACATGCGCCTCGGTGATAGAAGATAACCCGGCCTTGCGCAGAAAACCCTGGACCGCCTGTTCAGGCGCCGATGTCGACGGCCCCTTGATATCCTCGTGAATATCCTTCGAGCGTGCGTTGAGGCCACGGATATCGAGGGTGAGGCGCCGTGGCGTCCAATACTCACGCGCCGCCTCGTAGGTCAGCCCCGCCTCGACCAGACCGTCGGCCAGCATCTTCCTCAGATCAACCGCCGCCTTGCGCTGCATGCGAGCGGGAATCTCTTCCGAGCGAAGTTCTAGAAGCAGGTCAGGCATGGTTGGGGCTCACGCGGCAAAATGGTCCGCGCGGGGCATAGCAACTCGGCTGGCCGCTGTCACCCTTTCCGGAAATTTTGACCCTCCTGTCGGGATGAGGCGATCCGGCCCGTCCTTGGATCAAAGATTTCCATGAACCGAACGCAGCGCTGAAGCGACCCACGCTCAGGCAGGGAACTATTGGCTGAACGATCATGAAAACGGCATCCAGACTTCTTCAGATCCTCGCGCTCAGCGCCTGCTTCGCCGCGCAGGCTCACGGCGCCTTCTCGATGCCGGGCGTGCGGCAGGCGCTGCGGACGATGGCTGGTCCGAGCGGCCAGATCCTGCCGCCGATCAACGCTTCCCTCGAAATGATCAACGGCGGTTGAGACTCAGGCCGCCAGGCCACCGGCTTGCGTCTTCAAGAACGCCTCGCCGCAGGCTTTCGCCAGATTGCGCACCCGCAGGATGTAACTCTGCCGTTCGGTGACCGAGATCACACCACGCGCGTCGAGCAGGTTGAAGACATGGCTCGCCTTGATGCACTGGTCGTAGGCCGGGAAGACCATCTCGTGTATCGGCAGATTGTCGTTTGAGGCCGGCGCGCCGGCCTCGAGCAGCGCCTTGCACTCGGCCTCGGCGTCTTCGAAATGCCTGAGCAGCATCGCCGTGTTGGCGTATTCGAAATTGTGGCGCGAATATTCCTGCTCGGCCTGCAGGAACACATCGCCATAGGTGACCTTGTCGGCGCCCTCGCGGCCGTTGAAGTTGAGGTCGTAGACATTGTCGACGCCCTGCACATACATGGCCAGGCGCTCCAGGCCGTAGGTGAGTTCGCCCGCGACCGGCGCGCATTCGATGCCGCAGACCTGCTGGAAGTAGGTGAACTGCGACACTTCCATGCCGTCACACCAGCACTCCCAGCCAAGCCCCCAGGCGCCCAACGTCGGGCTTTCCCAGTCGTCCTCGACGAAGCGGATGTCGTGCAGCAACGGGTCGACGCCGATCGCCGCAAGCGAGCCGAGGTAAAGCTCCTGCAGGTTCGGCGGGTTGGGCTTCAGGATCACCTGGTACTGATAGTAATGCTGCAGCCGGTTGGGGTTCTCGCCGTAGCGGCCGTCCTTCGGACGTCGCGATGGTTGGACATAGGCGGCGTTCCAGCGCCTGGGCCCGAGCGCGCGCAGCGTCGTTGCGGGATGAAACGTGCCGGCCCCGACCTCCATGTCATAGGGCTGCAGGATAACGCAGCCATAAGCCGCCCAGTAATTGTGCAAGGTCAGGATCAGCCCCTGGAAGGAGCGGCTGGGATGCATATGGGCTGACATTTCAATCGTCACGGTGGCCTCGGCGACACAGGCTAGCTTGCGGCCACGTCCTAGAGACACGGCGGCGAAGCGTCAAGCAAGGCGCATCCGATACGGGCCGTCGTGAGCATGCCGGGCGATGTTGAAAACTTTGCGTGCGACTGGCCCATTGCTCGCCGCCACGCTCCGCGATCCAACAAAGCGTCCGCTTCAAGCACAGCAGGTTCAGCCATGTCCAACCCGATCACCATCCGCCCCGTCACGCGCCAGGATTACGACCGATGGATGCCGCTGTGGGACGGCTACAATGCGTTCTATGGCCGTTCGGGCGAGACGGCGCTGGCAAGCGACATCACCGCGATGACATGGTCGCGCTTCTTCGACGCCTACGAGCCGGTCCATGCACTGGTCGCCGAGAGCGGGGGCCAGCTTCTTGGCCTCGTCCATTACCTGTTCCACCGCAGCACCACGGCGATCGCGCCGAACTGCTATCTGCAGGACCTTTTCACCAACGAGGGCTCGCGCGGCAAAGGCATCGGCCGGGCGCTGATCGAAGGCGTCTACGAGCGCGCCCAGGCGGCCGGTTCCGGCCGGGTATATTGGCTGACGCATGAAACCAATCACACGGCAATGAAGCTCTATGACACGGTCGGCGAACGCTCGGGCTTCGTCGTCTATCGTAAGATGTTCTGAGGACGTTTCCGGCGCGCCGGCAGGCATTTTTGAGCGGAACGGATATCAACGAAAACGGGGCCCTGAGAGCCCCGTTCGCATTCCAAAAAAGGCGATTCTCAGCCCTTGGGGGCCGGAACCGGCTCCGGCTTGACCTTCGGGGTCTCCTGCGCCGTGTTGGATTCGATCGGCGGCAGGCCCTTCATCAGCTTCTGCTGCAGGGTGGCCAGCACGTCGGGATCGGGCTTCAGGTCGCGGGCCTGGTTCCACTGGAAGGTGGCTTCCAGCTTGCGGCCGACGCGCCAATAGGCGTCGCCGAGATGGTCGTTCAGAACCGGATCTTCCGGCTTCAGTGCGACCGCGCGTTCCATCTCGCGCACGGCGTCATCGAAGCGGCCGAGGCGGAAATAGGCCCAACCCAGAGAATCGACGATGTAGCCGTCGCTTGGCCTGAGATCGACGGCCTTCTGGATCATCTCCAGGCCTTCCTTCAGGTTGGTGTTCATGTCGACCCAGGAATAGCCGAGATAGTTCAGCACCTGCGGCTGATCCGGCTGCAATTCCAGCGCCTTGCGGAAATTCGGCTCGGCCTTCGGCCATTCCTTCAGCCGCTCATAGGCGATGCCGCGCTGATAGAAGATGTTCCAGTTGGCGGCGGTTGGCGTCTTCAGCGCCTCGACGGCCTTGTCGTAGAGATTTGCGGCGGAGCGGAAATCATCCTTCGAGGAGTAGACTCCGCCAAGCGCCAGATAGGCGCGCATGTCATTGGGATGGGCTTCGACGAAGGCCTTCAGATGCGTGATCGCCTCGTCATGGCGGTCGAGGTCGGCAAGATTGAGGCCAAGCTGCAGGTCCGAAATCTCCTTCAGCGGCGAAGAGTCCGGGATGCGCCGATAGAGCGCGATGGCGCCTTCCCCGTCCTTCAGCTGTTCGGCGACGGCGGCGAGCTGTACGAGGGCCGCGTCACTGTCGGGCTTCAGGGCTAAGGCATATTGCAGATAGAGGCGCACGAATGGCTCGCCGCCGCCACGGTTGAGCGCGGTGGCAAGATCGAGCAGGATTTCGGAAGCACCGTCGGACGGACCGGAAACGAAGGGCGCAATTTTCTCGCCCTTGCTGATCCTGTCACGCAAGGCGACGATTTCCAGCTTGCCCGGCGAGAACGCCTCTGCCTGGTCGAGCACCGAGATCGCCTTGGCCTTGTCACCCTTGCGGGCCAGGAACGATGCATAGGCCTGCGCGTTGCGCATCCAGGTTTCAGGTGCCGCACCGCCGGCCGTGGTATCCTGCATCGTCGCCGCGTAGATCGCCTCGGCCTTCTCGGGCATACCAGACGCATCGGCGATCAGGGCGCGGTGGAAGGATTTGAACAGGCCGAACCAATCCGGCCCCTGCAACTTGTCGATCGAAGCCATCGCTTCGCTGGCCTGACCGGCACCTTGTTCGGCCCAGCCGGACATGACGCCGGAAATCAGCCGGTCGAGGTCGGATTCCAGCGACAGCTTGAGCCAGTACTGCGCCTTGGTGAAATCCTTCTTGTGGAAGGAATCGACGGCCAGCGCCAGGCGCGAGAAGCGCTCCACATCGGGCACTTCCTTGAGCTTGTCGGCATAGACCAGCGATTCGTCGAAGCGGCCTTGCGCGATCAACGATAGCATCAGGCTCTGCTGCAGTGCGGTGTCGCTCGGATTGAAGGCCAAGGCCTGCTTGTAGTACGCTATAGCGCTGTCGAGGTCGTTGTCGCCTTCGGCGATCCGGGCAGCCAGATAAGCGCCCGAGAACGACGAGATCTTGACCGGTTCGGTGGATTGCTTGGCATAGGCCGGCAAAGCCGAGATCGCCATGCCCGTCACAATTGCCAGCCTTGTCAGCCAGCGCGCACGTCCTTGCTGCATCATATCCCTTTCAGCCAGGCGCCATCTCCGCGTCAGCGGGATCGACCCAGACTCGATCTTCCAGGCAAAGCATGGCCTTTTTGGGGTCGCGCTTCAATCCGCCCGAAATTCACAATCGGGTCACCCGATTAACAAACCATGGCTAAAAGGGACAGTTTTGCGTCTTAACGGGCCGTTGCAACCGCGTATCGCGATAGCCGCCACTTGCCACCGTGCCGCACAGCCCGCTCCATTCGCAGCCCCCGCATGCCTTGCGCACGTGGCCGGCCGAAAACGCCAGCCGCAGCCGCATCAGGGTCGCGGCATCGAGATCGAGGCGGACGCCGTCCCGGATCGGCCGAGCCAGCAGCGCTTCCACGTCATCGCCGGCCTGCCGGTCCCGCCCGGCCGCGCTGTCGCGCAAGCAGTGCGGTTCCGGCTCGCCAAGCAACGGGGCGCAGATGTCGTCCGGGCCGGAGACGAGGAGGATGTCCTCGCCCCGGCTCAGGCGCTCCGCGATCCCGTCATAATTGGCGGTGAAGGCGGGGCTGTATCCCTTGCCCACATAGGTGAGCAGGCAAAGGAGATGATGGGCGCGAAGCCTGATCGTCACGGCTTCGGCAAGTTCATCTTGCCGCGCGGGAGCGCCATCAGTGTCGCGGAGCCAAGCGCCGACTTCAGCAACCCGCCGACGATAAACGGCACGAAGCCGAAGGTGATGGCCTTCTCGGCGCCGATCATGACGGCAAGCCAGGCCGTACCGAGAGCCAGGCAGGCGACGTTGCCGAGCAGCATGGCGGCGAAGGCAAGCAAAACCCTGTTGCCGTTCCAGCCGCGTTCGGCCAACCAGCCGACCAGCGCGCCGGTGATGGGGAAGGCAAAGAGATAGCCGCCCGTCGGGCCGACGAAATGCTGTATGCCGGCAGCGCCGCCGGCCAGGACCGGGAAGCCGACAGCACCTTCGACCAGCCAAGCGGCGATCGTCACCGCGCCAAGCCGCCAGCCATAGAGCGCGCCGATCAGCGTCACAGCGAAGGTCTGCATGGTCACCGGAACCGGCACCATCGGCACCTCGATGTAGGAAGACAGCGCCAGGAACAGCGTGCCGAGCACGACGGCGCCGGCCTGCCAGCCGAGCGATCGCTGCTGGAGGCGCAGCGGGCTGAAGGATGGTCTGGCGGACGAGAATGCGAGGTTGGTCATAGGCTTCCCTTTGGTCAATCCAAAATTATAGATAATTTATGCTTTCGATCTATTATCGAATCCACATTTTTGGAGCGATAGCAAGCCCAGGCTTGGGAAAAGGGCGTTTAACCCACGATCGCGAAGGCTTCGCGCGTGGCGCCGGACGCTGTCCTGACCGGCTTGCGGCCAATCCATTGGACATGCCGTCCCAGTGTTGCCGCGGCCGATTCGGTATTTCCCTGCCGCAAGGCGCTGAGGATCGCCCGGTGGTCCTGATCGGTGCGCGTCTCCCACTCCGAGCGCCAGGCTGCGAACAGGAAGCGGGCGCTGGCCGCGTGCAGGTCGTCTATGGTGGCAAGCAGGCGGGGCATGCCGCATGGCGCCAGGATCAGCCGGTGAAAGGCACGATTAGCCTCCTCCCACGACCTGACATCGCGGGATTTGTCGCCGGCCTTGGTCGCCTCCTCGGCCTGGTCGAGAATGGCCGAGGTCAGATGCGGCGCGGCGTGGCGCAGTGCCAGCACTTCGAGCGCCGCCCGCATTTCGGCGACCTCCTTGACCTCGCCCAGATCGAAGGCTGCGACACGCACGCCACGGCGCGGCTCACTGACGGCGAGCCCCTGCGCCTCGAGGCGGCGGAAGGCCTCGCGCACGGGAACATGGCTGGTGTTGAATTCCTCGGCGACATGATCCTGCCGCAGCCTCGCCCCCGGCTCGATCGCGCCGGAAATGATGCGATCCGCCAATACCTTGCTGATGCGCACCGCTATGGTGTCGTCCGTGCCCTTTGCCATGATTTATAGATAATTTGCGGCAAGGCGGCTTGTCGAGACGGCAGGTCGAATTCACAGGCGTCTTTTCACTGGCGCAGCCCCGGGAAGCCCAGCGAAAGCCGGTCGCCTCAGTTCACCCGGCTGATGCAGAAATCGATGACGTCGATCAGCGCCGATTTCTGCGGCGTCTCTTCCAGAGGCGCCAAGGCGTCGCGGGCGATCTCGCCGAAATGGCGGGCGCGCCCGATCGTGTCGGCAATGGCGCCGTGGCGGGTCATCAGGCCGATCGCCTTTTCCAGCCCGGCGTCGTCGACCACATTGTCCTCGATGGCACGCTTCCAGAAGGTGCGTTCGGCCTTGCTGCCGCGCCGGTAGGCGAGGATGACCGGCAAGGTCACCTTGCCCTCGCGGAAATCGTCGCCGACATTCTTGCCGAGATCCTTGCTGGTGCCGCCATAGTCCAGCGCATCGTCGATGAGCTGGAAGGCAAGACCGAGATTCATTCCGTAGGAGCGCAGCGCAGCGCGATCGTTGCGGGTCGCCTGGGCGATAACCGGGCCAACCTCGGCGGCGGCCGAAAACAGCGCTGCGGTCTTCGCCTTGATGACGGCGAAGTGCTCGTCCTCGGTGGTTTCGAGGTTCTTGGCGGCGGCAAGCTGCATGACCTCGCCCTCGGCGATGATCGAGGCGGCGCTCGACAGGATGTCGAGCGCTTCGAGCGAGCCGACATCGACCATCATGCGGAAGGCCTGGCCGAGCAGGAAGTCACCGACCAGCACACTGGCCTGGTTGCCCCAGATCATGCGGGCGGTCTTCTTGCCGCGCCGCATGCCGCTTTCATCGACAACGTCGTCATGCAGAAGCGTGGCCGTATGCATGAACTCGACCGAAGTGGCGAGCTTGACGTGGCCCTCGCCGGCATAGCCGAACATCTGCGCCGCAGCCAGCGTCAGCATTGGCCTGAGCCGCTTGCCGCCGGACGAGATCAGATGGTTGGCGACTTCGGGAATCATCTCGACGTCGGAGCCGGCCTTGGACAGGATCAGTTTGTTGACGCGCCCCATGTCGGCCGCCGTCAGATTGATCAAATCCTGGATGGAGGCGGGCTCCCGCTTCCCGTTTTCGATGTTGAGAACGACACCCACGACAATCACTCCCGTCTTGGTATAACGCGTGCGACGGCACCCTTAGTCCCGGCACGGACTCTAGGGCGGCGGGCACGGCCACGGCAAGTGGCGAATTGGCGCGGCGGCGACGACAACCTGTCAACGTCGGCAATGCGGGAGCGCGGCCGCACGTTTACATGCATGCTGCAACCTGCGAGTTTCTTGCGATGATAGAGCTAATCCGCACCAACGACGCCGTCATCATCTCGTTTGTCGAATCGCTGATGCGCGACGCCGGCATCGGCTGCTTCGTCGCCGACCAGAATATGAGCGTGCTCGACGGCTCGCTCGGCATCCTGCCGCGGCGCGTCATGGTCGACGCCGACCAGGCCGACGCAGCGCGACGCATCCTGACCGACGCCGGCATCGCCAACGAGATCCGCCAGAAATAATGTCCGCCGCGCCAGCCACCCTTGACACGGATATGCCGGCCCATACGGTCGATGCCTTCCACCGCGGCCGGTTCTGGCTCGTGCAGCCCAAGCATGGCGGCCATCGCGCCGGGATGGATGCGATGATGCTGGCCGCATCGGTGCCATCCTCGTTTGGCGGGCGGCTCGCCGATTTCGGGGCCGGCGCCGGTGCTGCCGGTCTGGCAGTGCTATCGCGCTGTCCGGACGCCCAGGCTGTGCTGGTCGAACGCGCGCCTGAGATGGCTGCCTTCGCGGCGGCCACGCTTGCCCATCCCGGCAATGCGCATCTCAGCGATCGCGCGGCCGTGCTTGTCGCCGATGTCACCGTTTCGGGCCGGGCCCGGGCCGCCGCCGGCCTTGCCGACAATGATTTCGACTTCGTCATCATGAACCCGCCTTTCAACGCCGCACGGGACCGCGCCACATCGGACCGCCTGCGAAAAGAGGCCCATGTCATGGAGGATGGCCTGTTCGAAAAGTGGATCCGCAGTGCGGCAGCGGTTGTCAGGCCGCGCGGCGGGCTTGCCGTGATCGCCCGCCCCGAACAGCTCGGCTCCATTCTCGACGCGATTTCAGGCCGCTTCGGTGAAGCCGAGATGCTCGCCGTGCACCCTCGCCCGGACGCGGCGGCGATCCGCATTGTCGTGCGGGCGGCGCTTGGGGCGCGGGGAAAGCTCGCCATCCGTCCGCCCCTGATGCTTCACGCGCGATCGGGCAACGGCCCCGACGAGCGCAGCGAAATGATAACCAACGGGCTCGCCTCGCTGTTCGGAGACTGAGCTGTTCGCGGCCTGAACATTGCCGTTGGCCGGGAAATCACTACATGCCTGCAACCATCGCCGGAGACCACTTCATCGTGAAACGTCTTTTCAACCGTCTGCTGCCGAAGTCCTGGCGCTCCACCGTCGACACCATTCCGGTCATCCGGCTGCACGGCACCATCATGGCCGGCGGCGGTCCGTTCCGGCCGAGCCTGTCGCTTGCCTCCACCGCTGGGCTGATCGAAAAGGCGTTTTCCTTCGACGCGCCGGCAGTCGCGATCTCGATCAACTCCCCCGGCGGCTCCCCGGTGCAGTCGCGGCTGATCTTCAAGCGAATTCGTGACCTTGCGGTCGAGAAGAACAAAAAGGTGCTTGTCTTCGTCGAGGATGTCGCGGCGTCTGGCGGCTACATGATCGCTGTCGCCGGCGACGAGGTCTTCGCCGACCCCTCCTCCATCGTCGGATCGATCGGCGTGGTGTCGGCCTCGTTCGGTTTCCCGGAACTGATGAAGAAGATCGGCATCGAGCGCCGTGTCCACACCGCCGGCCAGAACAAAGCAGTGCTCGATCCGTTCAAGCCTGAGAAAAAGGAAGACGTCGAGCGGCTGAAGGTGCTGCAGCTCGAAGTGCACGAGACCTTCATCGATCTGGTCAAGGAGCGGCGCGGCACGAAGCTGGCGGACGATCCGGAGCTGTTCACCGGACTGTTCTGGACCGGCAAGAGAGGCTTGGAACTCGGCCTCGTCGATGCGCTCGGCGACATGCGCACGGTACTGAAGACCCGCTTCGGGCCGAAGACCCAGCTCAAGCTGATAACGGTGCCGCGCGGTCTGTTCGGCCGCTTCGGCCTGTTCGGCTCGAGCAAGGGCTTTTCAGCGCCCGATATCGCCGCGGCAGCGGCCAGCGGCGTCATTGATGCGGCGGAAGAGCGCGCATTGTGGGCGCGCTTCGGGCTTTGAAAAAGCCATGAAAGCGTCTAGCATGGTTGCCCGAAAGACCCGACCGGCCGCCCTTACCGGCCCAGCGTGGTAGGAGTTTCGACATGCCGCAACTTATTTTCTTCGCCGTCGTCGGCATTGCCGCCTATTTCGGCTATCGCACCTTCCTGCGCGAGGCTGAGCGCGTGACGGCCAAGGTACGGCGGACCGAAAAGCAGGCGGCCAACGGCGCGATGGGAACGCTGGTCAAAGATCCGAAGACCGGCGAATACCGGCTGGCCAAGGACTGACCCTCATTTCACTCGCAATCGAGACTGTGGAGTCCGGCCCGCATGTCCGGACATGGGCAGCGCCGGCCAAGATAAACCTTGCCCTGCACGTCACCGGCAGGCGCCCCGACGGCTATCATCTCATCGAAAGCCTGGCTGTGTTCACGCGCTTTGGCGACAGGATCGAGATCGCGCCGGCTGAAGGCGACGACTTCGCCGTATCCGGCCGCTACGCGCCGGACGTTCCGCCCGATGGCGGCAATCTGGTGCTCAAGGCACGCGACGCGTTACGGCAGGCCGCCGGTCTTCGGAGCACGCCGCCCGTGATCATCAGGCTCGAAAAGAACCTTCCAGTCGCGTCCGGCGTGGGCGGAGGGTCGAGCGACGCGGCGGCCGTGCTGCGCGGGCTGGCCGACAGCTGGGGGCTGGACATCGATAGCACCGAGCTGGCGCGGATCGGTCTCTCGCTTGGCGCCGATGTGCCGATGTGCCTGGCGGCAAAGCCGCTGGTGGCGCGCGGCATCGGTGAGGAGCTGTCGATGGTGCCGGATTTTTCGGCGCTGGGTCTGGTGCTGGTCAATCCGGGCACGCCGGTCTCGACGGCGGAAATCTTCGCAGCACTGTCCCGGCGCGACAATGAGCCACTGCCGCCGCTGCCGCGCAGCATCGAGTTTCACAGCCTGCGCAACTGGCTGGAGATCACCCGCAACGATCTCGAACCTGCGGCCCTTGCGATGCGGCCCGCCATAGGCAGGGCGCTTTCATGGCTTGATAAGGCCGGATCGGGTTTTTCACGAATGTCCGGATCTGGCGCGACATGCTTCGGCCTGTTCGAGACCGGCAATGTCGCCAAGCGCGCGGCGGCCGAGATCCGCAGCCGCCAGCCCGACTGGTTCGTCGCCGCAACACGCAGCATTGCATCGGAGGCTGAGTGAGATGGCCAGGATTGACGAGAGCCGTGCCTTCATTCCGGTGCGCATCGCGGTGCTGACGGTTTCCGACACACGCAGCCTCGCCAACGACAAATCCGGCCAGACGCTGGCCGATCGCATCACCGAGGCCGGCCACATCCTGGCCGGCCGGGATATCGTCACCGACGACCGCGAAAAAATCCGTGACACCGTTCTGGCGTGGTCGCGGGACAAGGCCATCGACGTCGTGATCACCACCGGTGGAACCGGTTTCACCGGCCGCGATGTGACACCCGAGGCGCTGGAGCCGATTTTCGAAAAGCGCATGGATGGCTTTTCGGAAGTTTTCCACCGCATCTCCTACGACAAGATCGGCACCTCGACGATCCAGAGCCGGGCGACCGGCGGCGTCGTCAACGCCACTTTCGTCTTCGTGCTGCCGGGCTCGCCCGGCGCCTGCAAGGATGCCTGGGACGGCATCCTCAAGGCACAGCTCGACTACCGGCACATGCCCTGCAACTTCGTCGAGATCATGCCGCGCCTGGACGAACATCTGCGGCGCGGCAAATCGGCCCCTTAAAAAGCAACGCCACGCAGAGCAGCTGCAAAAATCAACTGGGAGAGCGCTGCGCCTGCCTCGGTGGCGCCACCCAGATCTCGGCGTCGAGCTTCTTAGTCGCCAGACCGCGCGCCAACGCCTCGGCGCTGCCGGCAGTCTTGGCCAGAGATGCCGCCTGCCGCTTGCTGATCACCAGTCCGTCGGCGAGAGCACGGTTTGCGGAAAAGACCCTAGCCAGGAACGGCGTACGGCTGCCCCGCGCCCGCGCGAACCGGGCGGCCATGGTCTGCCTGGCCGTATGGGCGACGACCGCGTCGATCCAGCCCTCTACCAGCCTCGCACCCGGTTCGAGAAACAGCAGCCAGTCACCCTTGGCCTGGCGGATGCCGGCGGCGATGCCGCCGCTCCCCACATAGTGGCAGCCGGCATGCTCGGCGACACGATGCGTGTGGTCGGTCGAGCCGGTGTCGCAGACGACGACCTCTCGCACCACGCCCTCGACCGCGCCGCCAATCAGCGTCGCCAGCGTGCGGGCGAGACCCTCCTCGTCATTATGCGTTTCGATGAGAACACTGAGCATCGTGAGCCGAATAGCGGAAACCACTGACCGACGCCAGTTTTTGCATCGCGCCATAGAAAAGTTCTTGATTTGTTCTCATCAATAAAATAGGAATAATTTCATGAGCAGAGCGATTCGACACAACATGGACAGTCCCTGGGAGCGGGCGAAGATGGAACCGATCATGCGCGCCGATATTGCGGCCTTCGGAGCAGGACGAGCCGAGATGGCCAACGCGATGATCGAGCAGAGTGGCATGCGGGTCCGTCCGGACCGCAACCGTGGCCGATCGGCGGGCATCAATCCGTCTGGCCGGTTCGAATCTGTCAGCCGGCATGTCTTCGACGATGGGTGGAGTTCGCTGGAGGAGTTGCCCCCGTTCAAGACCGAGGTGCAGGTGGAGAAGCCGCGCACCATCATCACCCGCAACGAATCGCCCGACATCTCCTTCGACCGATCGATCAATCCCTATCGCGGTTGCGAGCACGGTTGCGTCTATTGCTTCGCGCGGCCGACGCACTCGTTCATGGGCCTGTCGCCGGGCCTGGATTTCGAATCCAAGCTGTTCGCCAAGCCGGATGCGGCACGCCTGCTCGACAAGGAGTTGTCGAAGGATGGCTACCAGCCGCGCACCATCGCCATCGGCACCAACACCGATCCCTACCAGCCGATCGAGAAGCAGTACCGGATCATGCGCGAAATCCTCGAAGTGCTGGAGGCACGCGGTCATCCGGTCGGCATCGTCACCAAGTCAGCCCTGGTGGTGCGCGACATCGACATTCTGTCGCGCATGGCCGAGCGCGGGCTCGCCAAGGTGGCGCTGTCGGTGACGACGCTTGACCGCATGCTGGCCAGGACGATGGAACCCCGCGCATCGACCTCGACCAAGCGGTTGGAAGCGATCAGGCAGCTTTCGGATGCCGGTATCCCGGCTTCGGTGATGGTGGCGCCGATCATTCCGGGCCTGACCGACCAGGAGATGGAACGCATCCTCGACTCGGCACACCATGCCGGTGCGCGCGAGGCCGGCTATGTGGTGCTGCGCCTGCCGCTGGAGGTCAGCCCGATTTTCAAGGACTGGCTGCTGCGCCACTATCCCGACCGCTATCGCCACGTCATGTCGCTGATCCGTTCGATGCGCGACGGCAAGGACTACGATTCGGAGTGGGGCAAGCGCATGAAGGGCGCCGGACCTTATGCCTGGCAGATCGGTCGGCGCTTCGAGATCACCGCCAAGCGGCTCGGCCTCAATGCCGAACGGCGCACGCTGCGGACCGACCAGTTCGTCGCGGCCGGTAAGGACCAGGAGCAGTTGATGCTGCTCTGAAGCCGAAAAACACCGCGGCTGTTCATTACCGCCGTGGCAAAAAAATCCCGTCCGGCCTGCCCCGGCCTGCAGACGGTGCCCTCCCGGTCCGGCGCCCCACCCGACCCGGACGGACTTGCGGAGAATCAGAGCCGATGCGAACCTCGCCGCAACATGGCTCGCGCGCGTTCTGATTCTCCGCTTCTCTTCGAAATCGTCGAGAAACCCGATTTCTCCTTCGAGACGAAGGCGATGGCCGATGGCATGTGGCCGGTCGCAGGGATGGACGAGGCCGGCCGTGGCCCGTTGGCCGGGCCGGTGGTCGCGGCGGCAGTGGTACTCGACCCCGCCAACATTCCCGAAGGGCTCGACGATTCCAAGCGGCTTAGCCACTTGCAGCGCGAAGCGCTGTTTCTGCGCATCATCGGCTCCGCGCTCGGCGTCTCGATGGCGTCGGTCAGCGCCGAAGGCATCGATGGCAGCAACATCCTCAAGGCGAGCCTCGAAGCGATGCGCCGCGCACTTGTCGGGCTGCCCATCCAGGCAAAGCTCGCGCTGGCGGATGGGCGCGACGTGCCGCCGGGACTGCCCTGCGAAGGGCGCGCGCTGATCAAGGGCGACCAGCGCTCGCAGTCGATCGCCGCGGCCTCGATCGTGGCCAAGGTCATGCGCGACCGCATGATGTGCGGCTGCGGCAATCATCACGATCGCTACGGCTTCGAAGTCCATATGGGCTACGCCACGGTCCGGCACCGTACGGCGATCGAGGCGCATGGCCCCGTCGCTCGGCTGCACCGCACCTCGTTTGCGCCGTTCCGGTTGGGCGGCGCCGAGGTGACGGAAGAAGAAGAAGAAAGCTTCGCCGGGCTGGAGTAAAACGACGGCAGCGGTGTCGGTCGATCTCCCCCGTTGTGGGGGAGATTGGCAGCGTTGGCGCACCGCATAAAAAAGCCGCCAGGTTGCCCGGGCGGCTCTTCAATATTGGTCGTTCAGCTCAGTTCAGCTTCGCCTTCACATCCTGCAGCGCGGACCTGAACAGGTCGGCTCCGGCCTTGGAGTCGACCTTGGTGGCGAGCAATGCGCGTGCCGCCTCGACAGCGATGTCGACGACGCTGGCACGCACTTCGCCGATCGCTTCGCGTTCGGCCTGGCCGATCTTCTGCTCGGCAAGCGCGGTGCGCCTGGCAACGTAATCCTCGGTCTTCTTGTGGGCATCGGCGGCCAGCAGATCTGCCTCGCGCTTGGCGGCCGCGACAATGTCGGCAGCTTCCTGCTCGGCTTCCTTGCGCTTCTTCTTGTACTGACCGAGCAGTTGCTGGGCTTCTTCGCGCAGCTTACGTGCCTCGTCGAGTTCACTGCTGATCCTGGCGGCGCGGGCGTCGAGCGCCTTGGCGATCATGCGGGGCACCTTGATGTAGACGGCGATGCCCAGGAAGATGATCAGGGCAATCGTGGCCCAGAGCGTTGCGAGAGATGTAGCGTCCATGATGCGCTCCTCACCGGGCCACGGATTTGACCGCGGCCGCGATCTCGGCCTTGCTGGTCTTGCCGCCAACCAGTGCCTCGACGATCGCCGAAGCGGTGTCCTCGGCGATGCTGCCGACTTCCTTCATGGCGTTGGCCTTGATGGAAGCAATGCGTGCCTCGGCCTCGCCAAGCTTGGCGTCGAGCGCGGCCTCGATCTTCTTGCGCGCGGTCTCGGCTTCCGCCTTGGCCGCATCGTTGGCCTGCTGGCCGATCGAGTTGGCGTTCTTCTTGGCTTCAGCCAGTTCCTGCTCGTAAGCGGCAACGGCGGCGTCTGCCTCGCCCTTCAACTTGGCTGCCTGGTCGAGATCCTGGCTGATGCGGTCGTTGCGGACGTCGATGATGCCCCCGACGCGCGGCATCACGACCCGCTTCAGGAAGAGGTAGAACAGCCCGAACGTGATCGCCAGCCACAGAAGCTGCGACGGAAACGTCTCCGGATTGAATGGCGGAAACGTGCCGTGCGCTTCGGCAGGCACGCTGGTGCCGGAATGCGTGTCGCCTCCGGTCGCAGCGTGGCTGGTGTCGGCTGATGGCGCGGACTCTTGCGCGAAGGCAGATGTCACGAACATGGACTATCCCCAGATATCAGGCCCGCCGCTAGCGCGGCTGGCCTGTCCAATCTTCTCAGTACTCAGCCGAACAGGGCCAGCAGCGCGATGAGAAGCGAGAAGATGCCCAGAGCCTCGGTCACGGCGAAGCCGAAAATCAGGCGGCCGAACTGGCCGTCGGCAGCCGACGGGTTGCGCAGCGCGCCCGAGAGGTAGCTGCCGAAGATGTTGCCCAGGCCAATGCCCGCGCCACCCATGCCCAGGCAAGCGATGCCGGCGCCGATGTACTTTGCTGCTTCTGCGTCCATTTGTTCAACTCCTTTGGATCTGAAAATTCCGTTGCGATTTCATCCGGCACCAATGTTGGAAACTCTTGGGCCGGAACTCTTGGCCTCAGTGCCCGGGATGCAGGGCGTCGTTGAGATACATGCAGGTCAACACGGCAAAGACGTAGGCCTGCAAGAAAGCGACCAGCAGTTCAAGCGCCGTCAACGCCACCGCCATCGCCAACGGCAGGATCGAACCCGCCACACCGACCGCGCCCAGCGCGGAGAGGCTGACGACGAACCCAGAGAACACTTTGAGCGTGATGTGGCCGGCAAGCATGTTTGCGAACAGACGAACCGAGAGGCTGACCGGGCGCGACACGAAGGAGATGACCTCGATCAGCACCACCAGCGGCAGCAGGAACACCGGCACGCCATGCGGCACGAACAGCTTGAGGAAACCAAGACCATGCTTCATGAAGCCGTAGACCACCACGGTTCCGATCACCAGGGCCGCGAGGCCGAAGGTGACGATGATGTGGCTTGTGACAGTGAAGAAATAGGGAAACAGGCCGAGCAGATTGGCGACCAGCACGAACATGAACAGCGAGAACACGAAGGGGAAGAACTTCATGCCCTGCGTGCCGGCGGCGTCGCGCAGCATGTTGCCGACGAATTCGTAAGCCATTTCGGAGACCGACTGCAGTCGGCCTGGAACCAGGCTGCGGCTCGACGTCGTCAGGAACAGGAACGCCGCGGCAACGACGACGGTGGCGACCATGAACAGGGCGGAATTGGTGAAAGACAGGTCATAGCCGCCGATCTCGATCGGTATCAGCTTGTTGATATGGAACTGGTGGATCGGATCGACCTTGTCAGCTGCCACGTTCAAACCCCGTCAATGCCGCGTACGGCTAAATTACCATTGCCGCCTGAAGGGCGGTCATTTGCTGTCGTCCCGGTCATGGCGCGGCTTGGCACCTTGTCCGAATTCCGCCACAACGCCAGCCGAACGCATGACATTGAGCACGCCGGCGCCAAAACCAAGCAGCAGGAAAACGATCAGACCCCACGGCGATGTCCCCGCCATACGGTCGATGATCCAGCCGATGCCGGCGCCCACCACCACCCCGGCGATAAACTCGCTGGATAGTTTGATCGCCTGACCGTATCCGGTCACTGGTTTCGCGTCGTCTTTCCCCTCGAGCCGGTTCGGCAGCCTTGTCGCAAGCGATGCTCCAAGTTCACGCCGACGTCGCTCAAGATCGTCGTCGCGGATTTCGGGGTCATGCTCTTTGCCACGGCCGGTTTCTCCGGTTCCGTCTGGCCCTTTTTTTTCGGCCATCGCAACCCCCCTGCCCGGGCAGACCGTCACCGTCCGTCCGCTTCTAAAGTCGCCGGCAACATAGTTAGAGGGTTTGCGCCCGTCAAGCCACGGACGGAACTTCCGAGCTGTGTATTTTAGACAATGAAATCAATGTAATAGCAAGGTGCGACATCGTGCCCGCGGCGATCTGGGGGATGCGCCGCGCGAATCCCCCAGACAACGGCTCTCCGATCGACCGTGCGACCGCGCGAAAAGAACGGCGGGCGGCGGGCGCTCAACTCCAGCCGCCACCATAGGTCCGGTAAAAGATATGCAGGCCGATCCTGGTCATCTTCTGCATTGTGCGCGCCCAGCCGGGATGGACATAATTGGCATAGTAGTGGGTGGACGATCCTACTTCCGGAATGAAGATCTTGCCGGCGGTGACGGCCATGCCGATGTCCTGTGCGGTCTGGTAGGCGACAGGATTGTCGATGCGCTTCTTCCTGCCGTCGCAAGCGAATGAAAACTGACAGCGGTTGAACCAGTTGTCGTTCTGGTAGACGACGCCGCAGATCGAATTGGGATAGGCGGGATTGCGGACCCGGTTGAGGATCACCTGGGCGACGGCGGCCTGGCCGCGCACGGCTTCGCCGCGTGCCTCGAAATAGATGCCGTTGGCCAGGCATTTCTGCTCCGGCTTGGAGAAGACGCCGGCAGGAAGCGGATTCTGGATCCAGGCGTGGTCGCCCTTGGCCATCGGCGGAATGAAGCGGCCGCTGTTGGGCTGCTCGTCCTGAAGCAGGGCTTCAAAGGGCGAGGCCTTGGCATAGTCCGGCGCGGATTGCGCATAGGCGGTCGCCAGCACATCGGGATGGTCGTTGTTGACGAGGGCGGCAAGCATGGCCGGCACGCCGGGATCCGGCTTCCTGTCCTCACGCGCGTGGAAGGCCGCGGCGATCTGGATTTCCTTGCCTTTGATCTGAGGCTTGGCGAATGCCATTTTCAGGTCGCTGTCCATGCTCGGCCGCATCAGCGAGGAGGTCCGCTGGAAGATCGAGCCGGCATTGAAGTTCTTCGGCGGCGCTACGGGAGAGACCTGGACGATGCGGCCCTTCTTGTCGGCGCGCACGACGCGATCCTCGTCGGGCGACCCGCTGACCTTGCCGCCCTTGCCGCGGAACGAAACGGAGCCGATGCCGGGAAGGCGAACGCCGGAACCCGAGATCGAGCCGGTGATGTCGGACTCGACGAACGGCATCTCGGCCGCGTGGACCGAACCGGCGACGGATTTCTCGACATAGGCGTTCCAGCGCGCGGTCGGCGATTCAAGGCCGGAAACGAGGCTGGTCATGTCCTGGTAGGCGGCGACGGTCGGAAAGCCGATCCAGATACCGAGACCGATGATGAACGGAGACACAAGGCTGCGTTTCTCACCGGCGGCGGCCATCAGCCGCTTCAACACACGTCGATGCACGGAACTCTCTCCAGGAACGCAACTGACCCCACTGGAGAGCAAAATGATGCATTAACCTTGATGGGACGTTAACGGGATCGGTCGGGTTTTCCCGGTCGGTTCAAGGTCGTGGCTTCGAAGTCGGGCGGTTTTGCGGCGGGAACTCAGGCCCGCGGCAGGAAGATCGGCCAGGCGATCAGCGCGCAAACCGCGGCCGACAGCCAGACGCCGGGCCAGGACCAGAGGTGCAGCAGCCCCGGAATGGCTACCGGCACCAGGAAGAAGCCGACGAAGACAAAGCTGTTGGCGAGGCTGAGCGCGGTTCCGACATGTCCGGCACCGGCCAGCGTGGCAAGCTCGGTATAGGCAACGCCGTGCCAGGCAGAGACCGAGATGCCGGCGACGACGAGCACCAAGGGCAGGACAGCGATCAGGAAGGATTGGCTGCCAGGCATTGCGGGTACGGCCAGAACCAGCACCCAGAGCATCACGAAGGCCAGGGCGCTCAGCGCACTGCACAAGCGAAGAAACTGACGGCGGTTGCCGTGGCGGTCGGTGAAGCGGCCGCTCCAGACGCGCATGACCATGGCACCGACCTGTACCGCGGCGAGGCTGGTGCTGATCGCCGTCGTGCCAAGTCCGGCAAAGTCGTGCAGGAACACCGATGCGAAAGTGAGGACCGCCACTTGCGGAAAACAGAGCAGGCCGATGGCGGTCGAGATGCGCCAGACCTCTGTGTTGCGCAACGGTGCCGGACCGGCCACGCCAGACGGAACGGCGTGGCCGCCACTCGCCGCCGGCGGTTCGTGCAGCCAACGCCAGGCGAACAGGGCGGAGAGAGCGGATGCCGCCGCCAGGAGCCCGAACACCGCGGCAAAACCGAAAGCCAGGGCAAGCGAAGGCAGGACGAGCGCGCCGAGGCCGCCGCCAAGCGGCACCGCCGTCTGCCTGATGCTCATGGCAAAACCGCGCTCATTCTCGCTGAACCAGGCCATGATGGCGCGACCGCTCGAACCGTTGACACTGCCGCCGAGCAGTCCCGTGACGAGCAGGCTTGCCGCCAGCAGCGTGACATCGGGAATGCCCGCCCTTGTCGGCACCACGACCATCGCCATCGCAAGCAGCCACGCCGCCGTCGCGCCAAGCCCGATCAGAAGCACGCGGCGATCCCCCCAGCGGTCGGTGAGCAGACCCCATGGCAGTTCGCTGAGCGCAACCCCCAGCCCGAGAAGGCCGAGCGCCAGGCCGAGTTCGGCATTGTTCAAGTGATAGCCTTGGCGAAGCACGACCGCCGTGGCCGGTATGCCCGAAAAAGTGGCCGAGAAACCGGCGTTCGCGGCAACCCCGATACCCAGGACCTTCCAGCGATGATTAGGCCCGAAGGTCCGGCCGGCCGGGATGGTGGCGGCGCCTCGCCCGGATGGCTGGTAATCGTTGCGAATGACGGTGGCAGACATGATTCCATTCCCGTGACGCCGGTCGAGCGGCCTTGACGGGATGGATGTAGCGTCATAGCTTCATCCATAAAATCAGGAAGTTTTTGATTAATAATCCTGAAAACAAGGACGATCCAATGCGACGTGTCACATTCGATCTTGACGTGCTGAGAACTTTCATCACCGGGATGGAACTGGGAAGTTTCGCCAGGGCAGCCGAGCGGCTTGGCCGCTCGACCTCCGCCGTCAGCGCACAGTTGAAGAAACTGGAGGAGCAGGCCGATACGCCGATCTTCCGCAAGGCGGGGCGCGGCCTGTCACTGACCGAAGCCGGCGAGACGATGCTCGGCTATGCGCGGCGCCTGATCGAGCTCAATGACGAGGCAGCATTGGCCATCCGTGACGTCGAATTGGAGGGCTGGGTGCGGCTCGGCCTGCAGGAGGATTTCGGCGAAGCCGTGTTGCCGGAAGTGCTCGGTCGCTTCGCCCGTGCCCATCCCAAAGTTCGGATCGAAGCACGGATCGGGCGCAGCCACGAATTGGCCGAGCGTATCCTCTCCGGCAATCTCGACATCGCACTCGCCTGGCATGACGGCACGAAGCTGCCATACAGCCGGCATGTCGCCGACGTGCAGGCGCGCTGGATCGGCCCGGCAAAACCGATGGAGGCAGGCCCACACACTGACGAGACGCTGCAACTGGTTGTGTTCGAGGCGCCTTGCCTGCTGCGCACCGTGGCGACCGAGACGCTGGATCGTGCCGGGCGGCCCTGGCGCATGGCGTTCTCCAGCCCTAGCCTTGGCGGCATATGGGCGGCGGTGGCAGCAGGCCTCGGGCTGACGATCCGCACCGATATCGGCCTGCCCGCAAATGTCAGGGCGCTCGCGCCCGGAGTGCTCGGGCTGCCGCCGCTGCCGAAGATGGCGCTGCACCTGCAGCAGAAGGATGCCGAGCTCGATCCGGTCGCGGCGCGGCTGGCCGACATCCTGCTGCAATCGGCGTTCGAGGCGTTGCCTGAGGGCGCCGAGACGAAAGAGAACCTGTTGCCGAGCCGAGCCTCAGCGCTTCTTCGCCCTGCCAGCGAAGGGGTTGTCCGAAGTGCGCAGCGCGATGCGGATCGGCACGCCCGGCATGTCGAAGGCTTCGCGCAGGCTGTTGGATAGATAGCGGACATAGCTTTGCGGCATCGCGTCCGGCCGCGAGCACTGGACCACGAAGCCCGGCGGCCGCGTCTTGGCCTGGGTGACGTATTTGACCTTCAGCCGGCGCCCGGCAACGGCGGGCGGCGGATGATGCGTCAGGATGGCTTCTAGCCAGCGGTTGAGCTTGCCGGTCGAAACACGGCTGTTCCAGACCTTGTGCGTCTTCAGCACCGCATCCATCAGCTTGTCGAGGCCGCGTCCGGTCTCGGCCGAGACCGGCACGGCCTGGATGCCGCGCGCCTGCGGCAACAGCCGCTCGGTCTTCTCGCGCAGTTCGGCCAACAGCTCCTGCGGGTTGTCGATGAGGTCCCATTTGTTGAAGGCGATCACCGGTGCCCGGCCCTCGCGGATGATCAGGTCGGCGATCTGCAGATCCTGCTTCTCGAAGGGAATGGTGGCGTCGAGCACGATGATGACGATCTCGGCGAAGCGGATGGCGCGCAAGCCATCCTGCACCGACATCACTTCCAGCTTCTCGTGAATCCTGGCCTTGCGGCGCATGCCGGCCGTGTCGAACAGTTTTATGCGGCGGCCGCGCCAGTCCCAGTCGACGGAGATGGAATCGCGGGTGATGCCGGCTTCCGGTCCGGTCAGCAGCCGCTCCTCGCCGATCAGTGCATTGATCAGCGTCGACTTTCCGGCGTTAGGACGGCCAACGACGGCGATGCGCATCGGCTTGGTGTCGTCATAGGCCGGCTCTGCATCCGGATCGGCGATGTCCTCGCCGATCAGCACTTCGTTGGCGGCGGCTTCTTCGTCTTCGCCGTCCTCGTCTTCACCGAAGGCGCGCGCCTCGCCAAGCGCTTCGATCACGGCGTCGCGCAGGTCGGGCATGCCCTGGCCGTGCTCGGCCGAAACCGGGATCGGCTCGCCAAGCCCGAGCTCCCAGGCTTCCAGCATGCCGCCTTGCGCGCCGCGCGCCTCGGCCTTGTTGGCGACCAGCACAACCGGTTTGCCGGATTTGCGCACGACCTCGGCAAAGGTCCTATCATCCGGCAACAGGCCGGACTTGGCGTCGATGGTGAAGAAGATCAGATCCGCCTCGCGGATGGCGATTTCGGTCTGCGCGCGCATGCGTCCCGGCAAGGTCGAAGCGCCGGCATCCTCGAAGCCCGCTGTGTCGATGACATCGAAATGAAGATCGTAAAGCTTGGCGGCATGGACACGGCGATCACGGGTAACGCCCGGCGTGTCGTCGACAAGCGCCAGCTTCCTTCCGACCAGCCGATTGAAAAGCGTCGATTTGCCGACGTTAGGTCTGCCTATGATGGCGACTTTGAATGTCATCCGACCCTACATCTTCCATGCATGTCGTGGTCCCAAACCGCTGCGCGCCTTGGGCAAGGGGTCACGATGCACTGCCCGACCCGCGGATCAGCTCGGACATCAAGGTCGCCCGCTCTCGCGTGTTGCGCGGGGCGCCGTCATCGGAGGCGATCTGGTCGAACAGTTTCAGGGCGTCCTGGGTCTTGCCTTCCTTCCAGGCCGCAAGCCCAAGCGCCTCGCGTGCGCTGTGGCGCAGCGTGTTGGTGTCCGATGTCAGCGCCTCGACGCGGCTCGACACGTCGGCGAAGGAGCCGTGATCGACGAGCAGGAGCGCCGCCCTCAGCCGCGCCATGTCGCGCAGACCCTGGGGAATAGCGGTGTCGGCGGCGACATCGTCGAAATCCTTGACGGCGGCATCGACGTCGCCCTTGTTGGCCTTGACGGTCGCGGCGCGCATGCGGGCGAGCAGCGGATAGGCGCCGTAGCCATCCTTCTCCAGCTGAATGAGCGCGGCCAGCGCGTCATCGTTCTTGCCGTCATTGGCGAGCTTCAGCGCCTGCGAGAAGGCGTCGCCGGAGCGGTTGGCACGTGTCTCGTCCCAATAGCGATAGCCCACGAAGGCGGCGGTACCGAGCACCACCAGGATGGCAATCACAAGCAAGGCCGGGCCGAAACGGTCCCACAGCTTCTGCGCCTGTTCGCGACGCATCTCGTCATTGACTTCGCGGATAAAACTGTCGTCGGACATCAATCAAACCATTCCTGCCCCGGGCCGGGGCGGTTCATGAGCCCGCGTTTTAGCGAAATTTTGTCGGCATGGAAGGGGTTCGAGCGGAAAATCGGCTATTGCCGGGGCAAACGAATGTTTGTCCCCGGGGCAAACCCACGAAAACCCCAATCGCACCGGCGCCACATTTGCGCGATAGCCGGCTTGCCGACCACCCGGAGCCCGTAAATTTGCCGATCCCTTGTTTGTCCCGCGCTGTCGCATTCTCGCTTGCCTCGTTCGCCACCGCCGGCGCGGCCCTGGCCGATCCGCCCGCGCCACCAGCACCGGCAAGGCCGAAGCAGGTCGTCATCATCTCCTTCGACAGCGCGCGCGATATCTCGCAGTGGAAGCGCAGCAGGGCGCTGGCCCAGCGCACCGGCGCGCATTTTACTTATTTCCTGTCCTGCGTCTTCCTCCTGTCGCCCGAGACACGCGGCCAATATACCGCGCCGGGCGAGAGCGCGGGCAAATCCAACATCGGCTTTGCCATTTCCAGGCGGGAAGTGGCCGAGCGGCTGGAACAGATCGGCCTCGCTGCCCACGAGGGCCACGACATCGCCAGCCACGTCTGCGGCCATTTCGACGGCAAGGACTGGACCAAGGCCGACTGGCTGAAAGAGTTCGGCTCCTTCGAGCACATTCTCGAGAACGCCTATGCGATCAACGGCATTGCGCCCGAACCCGAGGGCTGGCGTGATTTCGCGCGGCATGCGGTGGTGGGTTTCCGGGCACCGTATCTGTCGACAGGCAAAGCGCTTTACGAGGCACTGCCGGCGGCCGGCTATAAATTCGACGCCAGCGGCGTTTCAAAGGGCCCTGCCCTGCCGCCGACCGTCGGCGGCATCACCCGTTTTTCCCTACCGCTAATCCCGGAGGGACCGACATCGCGGCCGGTGATCGCCATGGACTACAATCTCTATGTCCGGCATTCCGGCGGCTTCGAGCGGCCGAGCAAGGCCGGGGAGTTCGCCGACCGGACCTATCAGGCGTTTCGCGCCGCGTTCGATGCGCAATATCAGGGCAAGCGCATTCCGCTGGAACTCGGCTTCCACTTCACGCTGATGAATGACGGCGCCTACTGGAACGCGCTGGAACGCTTTGCCGGCGAGGTCTGCGTCAAATCAGATGTCGAATGCATCAGTTTTCGCGATTATGTTTCGCGGCAGGATGGCGTCCAAAAGCAGGCCTCGGTTGGCGGTTAAACCGCCAACCCGTCTTTCGTCAGAGCTTCCTCAAGCCGGATCTTCGGCGCCGTGCCTTGCGAGATAACGCTGATCGATATCCGGCAGCGGCTCACCCAGCAGCGTCGCCTCGAAGGCGCGCAGGCGTTTGTGCACGGACTGAAGTTCGACGATGGTCGACCAGGAGGTGAGCAGGAATTGCAGCGAACCCGTCACCTTGCCGAAGGCGTTGGAGATCTGGTTCAGCGCACCGAATGTTATCTTGTGCGCGACCAGCGACGGACCCAGGATCAACAGCGAGAAAATATTGTCGGCCTGCAGGTAGGTGTACCGGACGACGTTGAAATAGATGTAGTGGAAATAGAGCCTGAAATAATTGTGCCGGACATTGGCGAACAGCTCGGTGGTGGTGGCGGGTTGCGCCCTGTCCGCATGATCCTCGCCATAGACCAGTTCCTTGCGGTAAGCGGCTTCGACGCGTTGGTTGCGGAACTGCAGCCCCGGAAGCTTCATGCCGGCGATCATCACCGAAATCGTGCCGAACAGGCACCAGGCAAGTGCCGCGACCACCAATGGCTGCGGGATCGCGCCGACGATCGGCAGTTCGCTGATATGGGCCTGCAACTGGATCATGACCGGCAGGAAGGCGATCAGGGTCATGATCGACTGAACGAAGCTGGAACCGAGATCCTCCATGATCTGGGAGAACCGCATCGTATCTTCCTGAATACGCTGCGAGGCGCCCTCGATATGGCGCAGCCTGCTCCAGTTCTCGATAAAGTAATTGTTCATGGCCGTGCGCCAGCGGAAGATCCAGTGGCTGACAATGAAGGCGTTGACCACCTGCACGTTCATGCCGACCAGCGCCAACCATGAGAAGTCGGCCAATCCGATATAGAACTCCGCGTTCGTCGACTTTCCGGTCCCCGACATCAACCCCTGTACATAGTCAAAGAACGGACCGTACCAGGCGTTGACGGCCACGCTGACCTGCACATTGAAATAGATGAAGAACAGGATGACCGCCGTCATCAGGATCGACCAGCGCTGCCATGGATGCGGCGAATACCAGCTCCAGAACGCGTAGAAGATGGCCACGCACAGCGCGAAATAGATATAAAACCAGATGAACGGTTTCGACGCCAGCACGGCGATGCCGATGATGGGCGCCGCATCGGCGGCTGCCGGCGGAAGACCCACAAGCCCCCCCAATTGCTCCCCGCCGAAAAACCAGAACAGGATCGCCGCAAGGCTCCAGATGGCGGCCGAAGAGAAGAAGAGCTTCGGCTGCGGGAAGAAGGATACGAACACTGTGGCGAATTCCTCGATCTATGCGCAAATCAGGTGGGTTCGGCGGGCATAAAGTCACACATTAGGGGGAAAGAAAATGCCTGCCCGATCTCAGGCGCGGAGCAAGACGGCAAATCATGGCGATTTTGGCGCAGCCGACCATGTGACGGCGCCGGAGACGACCAGGACGGCCGCGGCGACGATGGAGGCGAGGAAGAAATCGCCCGACGCTTGCGCCAGAAGCCCGGCCGCGATCGGGCCGATGATCTGGCCAAGACCGAAGGAGGCGGTCATCAGGGCAAAGACGCGCCGGGGCGACCCTGGCGCCTGCTGCCGCGCCGCCTGCAGGCCAAGTGCCGTGATGGCAATGAAGGTGCCGCCAAGCAGCACGCCCCCAAGCAGCGGCCCCGTGCGCCCGCCGGCGGCGACGCTCGCGGTAACGCCGACAACTTCGACGAAGCATCCCAAGGCATAGGCGGCATAGAGCCCGATCCGCGCCGCTACCTTCTGCCACAGCCAGACCGAAGGGAAACCGGCAAGGCCGGCAACCATCCACACCACGGCCTCGAAGACGCGGCTGCCGCCGCCTTGCCGGACAATGGCGACGAGGAAGGTCGCCGTCACCACATAGCCGAAACCGAACAGGCCATAGGCGACGATCACCTTCATCAGCGACCGGTCTTTCGGCAGCGCCGGTTCAGGGAGGGCTTCGCCATTGGTGAGCGGACCCTGGTTCGCCAGCAGCCCCACGGCGACGAAGCCGCAAGCCGAAATCGCACCTGACCACAGCCAGCCCTGCGCCCACCCGGCGTGACTCGTGACCAGTACGGCCATCATCGCCGCCGATATCGCGATGCCGAGGCCAACGCCGCCGAAATGCCAGGCCTGCAAGTCGCCGCGCCCGGCCGCGGCGATATGGCTGAAAACGATGCTGGCCATGAACACCATGACGAAGGCGCTCGCCAGACCGGCCAGAAAACGGATGGCGAGAAAGGCGGCCATGGTGTCGGTCAACCCCATCAGGGCGGCCAGCATGGCGCTGGCACCGAGGGCGACGAGCATCAGCAAACGCTCGCGTCCATGCGCCCAGTTGCCCGCCGCCGCCAACGCGCCGACGAGGTAGCCGAGATAGTTGGCCGAGGCGATCCAGCCGGCATCGGCCGGCGACAGATGCAGTTCCTCCATCATGCCGGGCAGGATCGGCGTGTAGACGAAGCGGCCGATGCCCATGGCGACGGCCATGGCGATCATGCCGGCGAAGGCGTAACGCAGCGCTGTCGATTGGGGCGAAGTCATTGCAGTGCACAATAAATGTGCGGGCGGGTGAAACAATCCGCCTTATGTTGGGCCAGTTCAGTACCCTGATCGCACGCTCAGCAGCGCCCGCTGAAACCGGCGCTCAGTGAAACGGTCTCATGCACGGTCCGGCGCGCCGTCAGCCGGAACGGCACATCACCGAGCTCGCGCTCCGACATAGCGTCAAGCGCCGGATGCGCAAGCGGATCGGTCAGCCACCTCAGCGTATCGATATCGCAGCGCGTGTCATCCGACGAACTGGCGGCGAACAGGACCTTCAGCGACGACAATATCCTCAGCATTTCCGGCTCCCGGGAGGTTCTCCCATCAATAAAGACAGCCGTTTCGGTGAGTCTTTCAATTGAGATTTCGGCCGGATCGGTTTAGAAAATCTCAAATGGCCATGCTCAACCGCGTTCATCTCAACGGCCTTCGCGCCGTGGAAACCGTCGCCCGTCTCGGCTCGCTCGCGAGCGCCGCCGGCGAACTCAATGTTTCCGTCAGCGCCGTCAGCCAGCAGATCAGCCGCACCGAAAAACAGCTCGGCCAGGCACTGTTCGAGCGCACGACGAGCGGTCTCGTGCTGACCGAATTCGGCGCCGTCTTCGCGGCCCGCCTTGGCGCTGGATTTCGCGAGCTTGCCCAGGCCGTGGCGCTGGCCGACGAAGCCAGCCAGTGCACATTGGTTGTTTCGGCGGCACCGGCCCTTGCCTCCAAATGGCTGCTGCCACGGCTGTCTCGGCACTTCGACCGGCATCCCAACGTGCTGCTGCGTATCGACGCTTCGGTGCGGCTGGCCAATCTCGATCACTCGGACGTCGACATTGCCATCCGGCTTGGCGACGGCAAATGGCCGGGTGGAAAGGCGGAGCTGCTTTTGGCGCAGGAAGTCTTCCCGGTCTGCGCGCCCGGGATTGCCAGAAAACTGACGTCGATCGGCGACCTCGCCCAGACCTGCGCCATCACCGACGAGCGGGCGATGATCAACTGGGAAAGCTGGTTCGCGGCAGCCGGCGTTCAACCCGTCACCTTCCAGAAAGGCGCGCGCTTCACCGACCCGATGCTGTGCCTGGAATCAGCAATCGCCGGCCATGGCGTGATGCTGGGCTGGCAATTGCTGACGGCCGATGCGCTGGCCGACGGGCGGCTGGTGGCACCGTTCGGAATCCGCGCCCAGAGCGGACTCGGCTACTGGCTGGTGACCTCCACCACCAAAGCCGAGAGCCGCAAGGTCCGGGACTTCAAAATCTGGATCAAGGAAGAGATCGCGGCGACGATGGCGCAGTTCGGATCGTCGGTCGCGGAGCCAAGCGGCGCGATCGCGGTGGAAAGCACCGCGGCACCGGTCTATGTTCAATCAGACATCCCACTACGACAGGCAGGATCATGACCACACATTCGCGCGGCGTTTCCGCAACGATCGACCCGGTGAAGCTCGACAGGCTGGCGGAGGTCGCAATCAAGGTCGGGCTGCAATTGCAGCCCGGACAGGATCTGGTGCTGACATCGTCGATCGCGGCGCTGCCGCTGTCCAGGCGCATCGTCGAGCATGCCTACAAGGCCGGCGCGGGGCTGGTGACGCCGATCTTCAACGATGACGAGATGACGCTGGCGCGCTACCGTTTTGGCGCCGACCCCGGCTTCGACCGCGCCGCCGGCTGGCTCTATGAAGGCATGGCGAAGGCCTTTTCCAACAACGCCGCCAGGCTTGCCGTGCGCGGCGAGGATCCGTCGCTGCTGTCGGCGCAGGACCCGGCGAAGGTGGCGCGCGCCAACAAGGCCAATTCGATGGCCTACCAGCCGGCGCTGGAGAAGATCACCGGCTTCGACATCAACTGGAACATCGTCGCCTATCCGGATCTGGCCTGGGCAAAACAGGTGTTTCCGGGCGAGCCCGACGATGTCGCCGTGGCGAAGCTCGCGGAGGCCATCTTTTCCGCTTCGCGCGTCGACGTCGAGGATCCGATCGGCAACTGGAAGGCGCACAATGCAGCGTTAGCCGAGCGCACCAAATGGCTGAACGAACATAACTTCCATTCGCTGCATTTTGCCGGACCGGGCACCGACCTGACGGTCGGGCTGGCGGATGGCCATGAGTGGATGGGTGGCGCCTCGACCGCCAAGAACGGCATCACCTGCAATCCCAATATCCCGACGGAGGAGGTCTTCACCACGCCGCATGCGAGGCGGGTCGAGGGCCATGTCTCTTCGACCAAGCCGCTGTCCTACCAGGGCACGCTGATAGACGACATCTCGGTGCGCTTCGAGGAAGGCAGGATCGTCGACGCCAAGGCTTCGAAAGGCGAGGACGTCCTGAAGAAAGTGCTCGACACCGACGAAGGCGCGCGCCGCCTCGGCGAGGTGGCGCTGGTGCCGCATTCCTCGCCGATCTCGGCCAGCGGCCTGTTGTTCTTCAACACACTGTTCGATGAAAACGCCGCCTGCCATATCGCGCTCGGCCAGTGCTATTCGAAGTGCTTCGTCGACGGCGCGTCGCTCAGCCAGGATGAAATCACGGCGCGCGGCGGCAACAAGAGCTTCATCCACATCGACTGGATGATCGGGTCGGACAAGATCGACATTGACGGCGTCGCCAGGGATGGCAGCCGCGTGCCGGTGATGCGCAAGGGCGAGTGGGCCCAGGGGCTCTAGCCAGCGGAGGTGTGATGGCCTTCGATATCGCGGTCAAGCGCGTCTATGAAGCACCCGTAAAGGACGATGGCCAGCGGGTGCTGGTGGATCGGATATGGCCGCGCGGCGTCGCCAAGAAGGATGCGGCGCTGGCGCTGTGGCTCAAGGAGATCGCGCCGAGTGACGAACTGCGCAAATGGTTCGGGCATGAGCCGGCGCGCTGGGCGGAATTCCAGAAGCGATATCGTGGTGAGCTGGATGGGAATGAAAAGGCGGTGGCGCAACTGCGCGCCCTGCTCGGCGACGGCAAGGTGACGCTGCTCTATGGCGCCCATGACGAAGCGCATAACAACGCCGTGGCGCTGGCGGGGTATTTGCGAGCCCACGCATAACATCGAGGCGCCGGCGGGACAGAAGAAGGCGCGAAGGATCGCGGCGGGGGTGAGAGTCGGTTCTACTTCCCGTCCACCGCCTCCTCATAAACATCCGGCTTGAACCCGACGAGGATACTGTCGCCGACTTCCAGCACTGGCCGCTTGATTATTGTCGGCCTGGCCAGCATCAGCGCTTTCGCCTTCTTCTCGTCGAGGCCTTGCCTGTCCGCTTCCGGCAGTTCGCGAAACGTCGTGCTGCCCTTGTTGAGCAGCTTTTCCCAGCCGACCTTGCCGACCCAGCCATTCAGCCTGTCTGCCTCGATCCCTTCCGCGCGATAATCGTGGAACCGATAGGCAACGTCATGGCTCTCCAGCCAGACGCGCGCCTTCCTGATCGTGTCGCAGGTGGTGATGCCGTACATGGTGATCGTCAAAGCGTGGTCCTCTGGCTGACAGTCGAATCCGCCCACAGCCTAAAACCGCCCTTCCCGCTTTGCCAGCAAATCGTAGGCGCGAAGTGGGCCGGAAGCGATCTTTCCGGCCCGGTAGCTCAATAGTAGAATCGCTCTTCGGTGATCTTGCCGTTCTTGACCGTGTAAAGGCCGACCTCATCCATGGTGACACGCTGGCCCGTGGCCTTGGGCGTTATGTCAAACGTGAAGCGCACCGCGAACTGGTCACCATTGACATAGGGACCCTCGACCGAACCGCCATGGACTTCGTTGCTCTCTTGCCACCACCGGCTCTTCTCCTTGAGAGCCGCTTTGCCGTGGCTGACGGCCATCGGCCCCTCCATGGCTTCGTAGCTGGCGATATCGTCGGCATTGTACTTCTCGGCAGCGCCTTCATTGTCACCCTGCTTGAGAAGCTCGGTGAAATCCTTGGCAATTTCCGCTGTGGTCATTTGTGTTCCTCCTGTTCAGACCCATTGCAAATAGGGAACCGCCTGCTGGCCGACCATTGCCGGACCGTTCGATAGCTGACATGGCGCTGTCAGGATGGGTGGGCGCGGGCACGATGACCAACCTCTAGATCGCTGGCCGGGCATCGTCCTGGCCGTTCAGTTCCCAACGCCCGTGCACTCTGTAGGCACGCTTCCGAATAAGACTGTGGACCAGCACAAAATCCCGTACAGTCCAGCCGACCGGATCGATTGATCGTTCGCGTATCCTGGGAACACGCACTTCGTCGCGAAGCAATGTGACGTGCGGTTCGATGGATTTCGTAATGAAAGGCTTCAGCGGACTGTCGGAAATCACCGCGGTGAGATCACGCCAGAACGTCTGCAGCGCCGGATTGCCGTCGCTGCTACGCAGAACCAGAGCACCACCACCAAAAGCCGCCAACCGATTGAAGGAAACCTCGAAAGGTTTTGCAACGATCATCGAGCCTATATGCCGGGCGATTACAACCAGCTCTTCTGGATATTCATGATGGTCGCCGAGACCGACGAGCGAGATATGGATGTGCTTTTCCGGAACGAACCGACCCTGTAGTTCGAACTCTCCACTCAAGGCGACAGCCTTTTGCGCGACCATGGCCGCGGTCGCACTCTCAGCAAGGATAGCGAAGAATATTCGATTATGAAAATGTCGCTCGGCCTGCTCCCATCGGAAAAAGGTCTGGCCGTTCCTTGCTGTCCCGAATGCAGGCTGCCCACTCACAACTGATCTCGTCCGGCACTTGTATCCGATCGCCCAATCTAGAACAAAACAGGAACAAATTCAAGTATGGAATGACACAGGCGTCGAAGCGTCGTCACCGCAGTCGCAAATCGGTCTCTCACAGACAACACGGCAAGTGGACCACCCAAAGGGGGATAGACCTTTGGCAGGAATCCGGTGAAAGTGCCGCGCCAATCCGGCAAACCGCAGCGATGACCGAGGACCGCCCGCATGACCAACCCGACACATCTGCCCGCAGAAGGCCTGTTTGTCGGGCGCGCCAGGAGCGGCGACGTCTCCCATCCCATGGTGGTTGTCGTGCGCGACGGCACGGTTTTAGACATCACGTCGAGCGCGGCGCCCACGGTGCGCGACGTTTGCGAATTGGCCGATCCGGCCGGCCATGTGCGTTCGGCCAAGGGCAGGCCGGTCGGCCTGCTCGACGACATCGCGGCCAACAGTTTCGAAGCCATGCGCGATCCGGCAAAACCCTTTCTGCTGTCTCCGGTCGACCTGCAGGCGATCAAGGCATCCGGTGTCACTTTCGTCGTCAGCCTGCTCGAACGAGTGATCGAGGAACAGGCGCGCGGCTCGGCGGAAAAGGCCGACGCTATCCGCGCCGACATTGCCGGCCTGATCGGCCACGACCTGTCGAAGCTCAAGCCCGGTTCGCCCGAGGCGATGGAGATCAAGGCCAAGCTGATTTCGCGCGGCGCCTGGTCGCAATATCTGGAAGTGGGCATTGGGCCCGATGCCGAGATCTTCACCAAGTGCCAGCCCATGGCCTCGGTCGGCTTCGGCGCCGATGTCGGCCTCCACCCGGTGTCGACCTGGAACAATCCGGAGCCGGAGATCGCCATGATCGCCGCCTCAAGCGGCAGGATCGTCGGCGCTACCATCGGCAACGACGTCAATCTGCGCGACGTTGAAGGGCGCTCGGCGCTGCTGCTCGGCAAGGCCAAGGACAACAACGCCTCGGCCTCGCTTGGCCCTTTCATCCGGTTGTTCGACGACACGTTCTCCATCGCCGATGTGAAGCAGGCCGTCGTGCGCCTGAAGGTCGAAGGCGACGATGGATTCTCGCTGGAGGGCGCAAGCTCGATGGCCGAGATCAGCCGTTCGCCGGAGGAACTGGTTGCGGCGGCCATGGGGCCGCACCACCAGTATCCGGACGGGCTGGCGCTCTATCTCGGCACGATGTTCGTGCCGTCGAAGGATCGCGGCGAAAAGGGCAAGGGGTTCACGCACAAGGTCGGCGACATCGTCACCATCTCGTCGGAAAAATTCGGCGCGCTGGTCAACCGCGTGCGGCTGTCGCCCGATTGCCCGCACTGGACCTACGGCGCCAGCCAGTTGATGCGCGATCTCGCCAAGGCCGGCCTGCTCTAACCGGCTCTTCGGAGGCTTTCGCCCCAGGTGACCGCCCAAACTGGCCAGGACAATCCGTCCGGCTGAGCCTCGGCGACAATCATTCGGCTGCATGGAAAAAATCATCCCAAACTGATGCGATCTGATGGGGTCGTTGATGGCGCCCCGTCAGGCGCCGACTACATCTGCAGATGGAGGCTTGCCATCCGTCGAAAAAGGGAATGCTCTTAGGTATCCGAGCGGCGCTGGCAAAAGACGCAATCCGGCTGAAACCGGAACAAGGGACGGATCATCTTCAACCGGGAGGAAATCAAATGCTGACGAGATTAAGACTTGTGCTCTACGGCCTGCTGATCGCGCTGACGGTCATTCCGGCAGCCGCGCAGGCCAAGACGTTCTACTGGATTTCACATGGCGGACCGGCCGACCCGGTCTGGACCTACTTCCTCGCCGGCGCCAAACAATGGGCCAAGGACACCGGCAACACCGTCAACACCTCGTTCCACAATGGAGACGTCGCCTCGCAGCAGGAAGCGGTGCGAGCCGCCCTCTCGGCCAAGGCCGACGGCATCGTCACCACCAGCCCCGACCCGGGCAGCCTTGTCGAGATCGTCAAGGAAGCGCGCGCGGCCAACGTCCCGATCATCAACTTCAACACGCCCGATCCCAAGGCCAATTTCAACGCCTATGTCGGCGGCGACAACGTCACCTTCGGCAAGCATTGGGCGCAGTACCTGGTCGACAAGGGCCTGGTGAAGAAGGGCGACTTCGTCTGGATGCCGGTCGAGATCCCCGGCGCCACCTACGGCGTGCAGGAAGAGGAAGGCATCAAGAGCGTCTTCGGACCGCTCGGCATCACCTATGAAGTGACCGAGGCGACGCTCGACCAGGCCGAGGTGATCAACCGCATGGTCGACTATCTCACCGCCCATAAGGGCAAGGTCAAAGCCATCATCGGCCTGGGCGACCTCGTCACCGGTTCGATCAAGCGCGTGTTCGACCAGGTCGGCGTCAAGCCGGGCGAAATCCCGGTCGTCGGCTGGGGCAACTCGCTCGACACCACGCAGGAAGTGCTGAACGGCTATGTCAACGCCGGCCAGTGGCAGGATCCGCAGGCGACCAGCTATGTGGCGCTGTCGCTCGCCAACATGGCGGCCAGCGGCATTCCTCCGGGCTTCAACGTCATCACCGGCGCGCTCTACGAGAAGGACACCGCGGCGGTCTACGACAAGATCCTGTCCGGCAAATAATCCGCGATCGCTGGCGCCGCGCATCTCGTGCGGCGCCAGATACCTTCATGGCCGCGGCATGTCCACCCGATGCGATGGTGGTCGCGGCCCGTTCCAACCATGTCGCGGGTTCCCAGTGGAAAATCATTCGCTCCCTCAACGCCTGATCGCGCGGCCGGAATTCGGACCCTTCGTTCTGCTCATCGTCGAGATCGCCGTTTTCTGGGGTTTCAACCACGACTTCCTGTCACCGCAGAACATCTCCAACACGCTGGCCTTCACAGTCGAACTCGGCCTGATCGCGCTGGCGATGACGCTGCTGATGACGTCGGGCGAATTCGACCTTTCCGTCGGGTCGCTGTTCGGCTTCTCGCCGGTGCTGATGTGGACGCTGTTCAATGCCGGCGTCACGTCTCTGGAGATGGGCTTCATCGTGGCGCTGGTGGTTGCCGCCTTGATCGGCCTGGTCAATGGCTGGTTCGTCACGCAGCTCAAGATCCCGTCCTTCCTGGTGACGCTCGGCATGCTCCTGGTGGTGCGCGGCAGCGCGCTTTTCATCACCGACGGGTTTCCGCAGCGCACCTGGAGCGCCGAGGGCAGCTGGCTGGCGGAGGCGCTGGTCGGCGACTTCTTCATCGGGCCGTTCCGCATCTACATGTCGCTGTTCTGGTTCATCGCCGCGGCGATCGCGCTCGGCTATGTCTTGACGCAAAGCCGGACCGGCAACTGGATCCAGGCGGCGGGCGGCAATCCCAACGCGGCGCGCGCCCGCGGCGTCAATGTCAACGGCGTCAAGGTCGGTCTGTTCGTCCTGTCGTCGCTCATGGCGTCGCTTGCCGGCGTCATCTCCTCGCTGCGCACATCCGCCGCCAACCCCAACAGCGGCACCGGCTATGAGCTCGAGGTGATCGCCATGGTGGTGATCGGCGGCACGGCGCTGACCGGTGGGCGCGGCACCATCATAGGCACCGTGCTCGGCATCCTGATCCTGCGCGTGATGCGCAACGGCATCGTGCTGATCGGCGTGCCCGGCCTTGCCTACAACATCTTCATCGGCGCGATCATCCTTGGCATGATGGCGTTGCATTCATGGCTGGAACGCCGGCACCAGGCGGGGACTTGAACCATGGCCGAGCCACTGATCCGCATGCAGAACATCCGCAAGTCCTATGGCCGCGTGCAAGCGCTGGTGGACGCCAATTTCCATGTCAACGAGCGTGAGATCGTCGGCCTGCTGGGCGACAATGGCGCCGGCAAATCGACGCTGATCAAGGTTCTCTCCGGCGCGGTCCCGCTGACCAGCGGCGACATCTTCATCCGCGGCAAGAAGGTCACCTTGCGCAGCACCAGCGACGCCATCGCCCAGGGCATCGAGACCATCTACCAGGACTCCGCCCTGGTCACGCAATTGTCGATCGCGCGCAACCTGTTCCTGGGTCGTGAACCGATCAAGCCGCCGCGCTTCCTCAACCGCATGGACCAGGACGCCATGAACACGGTCGCCCGCGACCTGCTCAAACAGGTCGGCATCTCCAAGAACATCCCGCCGACGACGCCGATCGGCTCGCTCTCCGGCGGCGAGCGCCAGGCGGTCGCCATCGCGCGCGCCATGCATTTCGACAGCGACCTCATCATCCTCGACGAGCCGACCAACAATCTCGGCGTCGCCGAGACGCAAGGCGTGCTGAGCTTCGTGCGCAACGCGCGCGATTCCGGCCACTCCTGCATCTTCATCGCGCACAACATCCACCATGTCTTCCAGGTAGTCGACCGCATCGTCGTCATGCGCAGGGGCAAGGTGGTCGCCGACGACATCGATCCGAAGACGACAACCGTGACGGAGGTCGAGCGCATCATCACCGGCATGTCGGACAAAGACATCCGCGACGCCCTCGCCGACGGCAAGCCGGGGCACTGAGGGGGCATCGACGCACAGGGTCGCGGCATGAAGGCCACCGTCTCCGACATCGCCAGGAACTGCGGGCTGTCGACCGCAACGGTCGACAGGGTGCTCAACAATCGGCCCGGAGCGAGTGCCGCCAACCGGCAACGCGTCATGGAGGCCGCCAAGCAGCTCGGCTATTTGCCGGCCGCCGGCCAGGTGACGCTTCCCTCGAAACCCGCAAACCTCGAATTCTTCCTGCCGATCGGCAGCAATGCCTTCATGCAGGACCTGGCAAAGCATATCGAGGACTACGCATCGCGCCTGCCGCTTGTGGCGTCCTGCCGGATCCACAATCTTGCCGGCATCTCGCCCAATGCCCTGCAGGCAGCGGTCGAAAAGCTGTCGCTGCGCGCCAACGGCGTCGGTGTCATCGCGGTCGATCACCCCAGGACACGCAACATCCTGCGCGACATGGTCGAGGCCGGCATCCGCCTGGTGACGCTGGTGTCCGATATTCCGGCCGCACCCCGCTCGGCCTATGTCGGGATCGACAACCGCGTGGCGGGACGGACGGCAGCACTTTTGATGGGACGCTTGCTGGGCGGCCGCGAGGGGCAGCTGGCGATGGTCGTCGGCTCGCGCTCCTATCGCGGCCATGAAGAGCGCGAGATGGGCTTCCGCTCCGTGCTTGGCGAGGAGTTTCCCAATCTCACCGTCAGCAGCGCCGTCGAGATCAACGACGAGCCCGATGCCAGCTATGCGGAAACCATGAAGGCGTTGCGCAACGAGCCGGAACTGCTCGGCATCTATTGCGTCGGCGCCGGGCGCTCCGGCATTGCCAAGGCGATCCGCGAAGCCATGCCCAACCGCAAGCCGGTGTTCATCTGCCACGACCTGACAAGGGAGACACGCGGCTATCTCGTCGACGACCTCGCCGACGTCGTCATCGACCAGAACGCCAGGCTGATCGCGGAGCAGTCGGTGATCCAGCTGCTCGGCTCGATCGCATCGTCGGCGCCCTATCTCACGCGCAAATTCATCGAGCCGCGACTGATCTTCAGGGAAAACGTGCCGGTGCAGTGAGGTCGCATTTCTCGAATTCACGCGGCGCCACGGCGAATCTGCACAGCAGCTATGCACAATTCATTGTTGCCGAATCATTGGGCAACTCGTAGTTTCTGGTTGTCGGCCATCTACTCCTCCCAGATGCGATGCCGACGCTGAATGGGGTGCACCTCCTCCCGCACCACATTCGAAATCGAGCCCGCTGCCACCTCCTCCCGGCAGCGGGCTTTTTCGTTCTGATCCGCAGCAATTACGACGCCGCCGCGCCAAAAGCGTGCGGTCCGGTCCGTCCGGTCACGGAATCGCACAGATCGTTGGCAGTCCGGCAGATGTCAGCCTGCCGCAGTGCCCCTGAAGGAAACGATCAACCCTTCGGCCATACGCACGAACTGCGTGCTCGGGCCCTCGGCACCGACGGTCTGCACGCTGACGCGCGCGCCTTCAAACAGCAGCGACAGCGTATCAGCGAGAAGTTCGGCCTGACCGATGCCGGCATCCCGGCAGAGCCTGACCAGGCGTTCGCGCTGGGCTTCCTTGAGTTCCTTGATCACGCGCCTTGCCGGGTGATCGGGCTCGGTCAGTTCGGCGGCGGCGTTGGCCATATCGCAGCCGCGGCCGTCGGTGTTGAGCATAGCAGCGGCCTTGCGAACCCAGGCATGAAGCTGGGCGAGTTTGTCGCCCGGATGCTCGGCCTCGAACGTTTCCCACATCGCGCCGGCTTTCAACGCATTGGCGCGCAGGCATTCGACGATCAGTTCGTCCTTGGACTCAAAGTGACGATAGAGCGTCATCTTGTTCGTGCCGGCAGCCTCGGTGATGGCGTCGACGCCGACGCCCTTGATGCCGTGCTTATGGAACATGTCACGCGCCGTCTCCAGGATCCGATCCCGGGGACGAGAGCGCTCCACGACGCCGTCTGTCATCATGATCTCCTTTTCGTTTCCAAAAAATCCCCGGCCACCTCTTGACTAGGGTGTTACCGGTCTGTAACTTCCAGAATGTTACTTACTGGTAACACCTATAATGTCCGTCGTCAATAACAAGGTCGTGAACTGGTCCTACCAGATCGAGATGGACGAAAAGACTGCCAATCATGCGGCTTCGGCCGGTGAAGAGATGAAAAACGGTTCGCGAGCATAGGCTGCGAATCGACAGACAAGGAGCCGGCCAATGCCACAGCGCCGCGATCTTACCATAGATGAGGCCGTCCGGGATCCGATGATCCGGCTGGTGATGAAAGCAGATGGGGTCGACCCCCGCGCCTTCGAGAACATGTTGCGCTCGCTCGCCGATGGGCAGCGTCGCGAGGTGCCGTTGCTGCGTTCACGGGAAGGGTCCCGTAACGGGCACGGCCAATTGTCCAGGGTCGCCAGCGCCTTCGGGCGGGCAAGAGCGGCCGGAGAGGCGTGTGTGTCGTGGTAAACTTCTTCATCCATCGTCCGATCTTCGCCTCGGCCATCGCCATCATCATGGTGCTCGCCGGGACGATTTGTTATTTCCTGCTGCCCGTTTCGCAGTTTCCCGACATCACACCGCCTCAGGTCGTGGTCAGCGCCCACTATCCGGGCGCCAGCGCGCAAGTGGTGGCAGACACGGTGACGACGCCGCTGGAGCAGCAGATCAACGGCGTGCAAGGCATGACCTACATGTCGTCGACGAGCTCCAATGACGGCTCGTCGACCATCACCGTCACCTTCGATGTCGGCTATTCCCTAAGCACTGCAGCCGTCGACGTGCAGAACCGCGTCTCTCAGGCGGCCTCGTCGCTGCCGGCGATCGTCAACCAGGGCGGCGTGACGATCAAGAAGCAGAACCCGAACTTCGTCCTGATCGTCAACCTGACCTCGCCCGACCATTCCGTCGACCCGGTGGCGCTCTCCAACCTTGCCTATCTGCAGGTGGTGGATCCGCTGAAGCGGCTGCCGGGTGTCGGCGACGTGCAGATCTTCGGCGAACGGCGCTATTCGATGCGCGTCTGGCTCGACCCGGACAAGCTCGCCAATCTCGGCATCACCGCCGTCGACGTCCAGAACGCCATCGCCGAACAAAACGTCCAGGTGGCGGCCGGCAAGATCGGCCAGTCGCCGGCGCCCGCCGGCACCGCCTTCGAGATGCAGGTCAACGCCGTCGGCCGGTTGAGCGACCCCAAGGAATTCGGCGACATCGTCGTGCGTGCCAACACGGATACAGGTTCGCTGGTGCGGCTGCGCGACGTCGCCCGTATCGAGCTTGGCGCCCTGCAATATTCGTCTTCGGCCTTCTTCGGCAAGGACCCGACCGTGGTGCTCGCCGTCTATCAGATGCCCGGCTCCAACGCGCTCGATCTACAGCAGCGCGTCAAGGACAAGATGCAGGAACTGTCGGCCCGTTTCCCCAAGGGCGTCGACTATGCGATGCACTACGATACGACGCGCTTCGTCTCGGCCTCGATGCATGACGTGCTGATCACGCTTGGCGAAGCCCTGGTGCTCGTCGTGGCGGTGGTGTTCATCTTCCTGCAGAGCTGGCGCACGACGATCATTCCGACCATCGCCATTCCGGTGTCGCTGGTGGCGACACTCGTCATCATGGAGATGATGGGTTTCTCGCTCAACATGCTCTCGCTGCTCGGCATGGTGCTGGCGATCGGCCTCGTCGTCGACGACGCCATCGTCGTGGTCGAGAATGTCGAGCGACAGCTCGAGGCCGGACTGAAACCACTGGCGGCGACAAAAGCCGCCATGGCGGAGGTCACGGGTCCGATCATCGCGACAACCGCCGTGCTGATGGCCGTGTTCGTGCCGGTTGCCTTCATTCCCGGCGTCTCCGGAAAGCTCTACAACCAGTTCGCGCTGACGGTGGCGATCTCCGTCGGCATCTCCGCCTTCAACTCGCTGACGCTCAGTCCCGCGCTCAGCGCTGCCTTCCTACGGCATCGCGGCGAGACGCAGTTTGTTCTGTTCCGCTGGTTCAATACGGGTTTCGACAAACTGTCGCATGCCTACGCCCATGGCGTGCGCTTCCTGATCCGCCTCCGCTGGATCATGCTCGGCCTGTTCGCGGCCGGTCTGGTCGCCACTTATTTCGTCTGGCAGAAGCTGCCCTCGACCTTCCTTCCGGTCGAGGACCAGGGCTATTTCTTCGTCGTCATCCAACTGCCCGACGGGGCTTCTCTGGAGCGCACCGATGCGGTGGCACAAAAGGCGCGCGACATCCTGCAGGCGACACCCGGCGTCGACATCGTCGGCTCGATCAGCGGCCTGAACTTCCTGACCAGCGCGGCGCAGTCGAACTCGGCGGTCGAGTTCGCCATCCTCAAGCCATGGGAAGAGCGTGGCCCCGACCAGAGCGCCTCCAAGCTCGTCGCCGACGTGCGCGGCAAGCTGATGCAGATCCCGGAGGCTTTCGCGCTCTCCTTCGATCCGCCCTCCATCCCCGGCATCGGCACCACGGGCGGCTTCGAATTCGTCGTCGAGGACCTCACCGGCCGCGGCAGCACGGCCCTCAACGACGCCACGCAAGCGGTGATCGCCGAGGCGCGCAAGCAGCCGGAAATCAATCCGCAGCAGCTGTTCTCGCCGTTCTCGACCTCGACGCCGCAGTTCAACTACGACCTCGACCGCGCCAAGGCGAAGCTGCTCGGCCTCAACCTGCCGGACGTCTTCAACACGCTGCAGATCTATCTCGGCTCGCTCTACGTGAACGACTTCAACCTGTTCGGCCGCACTTTCCGGGTGACGATCCAGGCCGACAAGGATTCACGTGCGGGTGCCGCAGATATTTCGCGGCTCTATGTACGCAATGCTTCCGGCGGCATGGTGCCGCTCAGCACGCTGGGCAAGCTGGTGCCGTTCGTCGGCCCGGAAACCGTGCCGCACTACAACAACAACGCCTCGGCCACCATCAACGGCGGCGCCGCGCCCGGCTATTCGTCGGGCCAGGCGGTCGCCGCCATGGAGCGGGCCGCGGCCACCGCGCTGCCCAGGGATTTCGGTTTCGAATGGACCGGCATCACCTTCCAGGAGCTCAAGGCGGGATCGATCGCGTCGGTTGTGTTTGCCCTCGCCATCGTCTTCGTTTTCCTGATCCTGGCGGCGCAGTACGAGAGCTGGGCGATGCCGTTCATGGTGCTGCTGGCGGTGCCGCTCGCCCTGTTCGGCGCGTTCGCCGCACTTTGGGTGCGCGGCATGCAGATCGACGTCTATTCGCAGATCGGCTTCGTCATGCTGATCGGCTTGGCGGCCAAGAACGCGATCCTGATCGTCGAGTTCGCAAGACGGCGGCGCGAGGAAGGCCTCAGCATCGTCGAGGCATCGATGGAGGCCGCTCGGCTGAGATTGCGGCCGATCCTGATGACCGCGTTTGCCTTCATTCTCGGCGTGGTGCCGCTGATGATCGCCACCGGCGCGGGTGCCGCCAGCCGTCAGTCGATCGGCACCACCGTGTTCGGCGGCATGGTCGCGGCGACCATCCTGTCGCTGGTGTTCGTGCCGGTCTTCTACGCGGTCATCGAACAGCTGCGCGAACGGCGCGGCGGCGACCAGCCCGCCTCTCAACACACTGAACCAACGGCCAAACCCGCCTTCCCTCCCCTGGCGGAAGCGGCCGAATAAGATTGGAGAATGATCATGCGTAAATGGAAAATCGCGTTGGGAACGGCTGTCGCGCTGGGTGCGATCTCGGTTGCCAGCGTCCACCTGCTGGACATGGGCAATATCAGCCTGAATGCCGGCACGGCCGGGGCGGCGCCGGCCCCAGCAGCGTTCGTCATGCCGGTGCCGGTGGCGAACGTGGTCAAGAAGACGATCCCGATCTATCTCGACTATGCCGCGCGGACCGAGCCGATCCGCAGCATCACGCTGCAGGCGCGCGTCCCCGGCTACCTGCAGGAACAGACGGCGCAAGACGGCGCCGACGTGCGGCAGGGCGACCTGCTCTACAAGATCTCGCCTGACGATTTCCAGGCCGCGCTCGACCAGGCGAAGGCACAGGTGCAGCGCGATACGGCGACGCTCGATTATGCGCGTTCCAATCTCGGCCGCGGTACCGAGCTCGCCAAGAGCGGTTACCTGGACAAGGACAGCTTCGACCAGCGCACCAGCACCTTGCGCGGGGCGCAGGCGTCGCTGGCGCTCAACCAGGCTGCCGTGCGCACGGCCGAGCTCAATCTGAGCTATGCTGAAATCCACGCGCCGTTCCCCGGACGCCTGGGCCGCAACCAGGCTTCCGTGGGAACGCTGGTCAGCGTTGCCGGCACCGTGCTCAACACGCTGGTGCAGCTCGATCCAATCTACGTCACCTTCAATCCGAGCGAGACGGATCTGGCGCAAATCGAGGAAGCGCGTGCTGCCGGCCCGATCGAGGTCGAGGTCCTGCTGCCGGGCGAGACCGAAGCCCACCAGAAGGGCGAGCTCACCTTTATCGACAACACGATCGATCACTCGACCGGCACGATCACCGCACGCGCCACCATCGGCAACGCCAAGTTCACGCTCTTGCCTGGCCAGTATGTTCGCGTGCGGCTGCACGTCAAACAACAGCCCGATGCGCTGCTGGTGCCGCAGGTCGCGCTGGGATCAAGCCAGCTCGGCAAATATCTCTACGTCGTTGGCAAGGGCAATACGGTCGACCAGCGGCTGGTTTCGCTCGGGCCGACCAGCGGCGATATGGTCGCCATCCTCAGCGGCGTCGCCGAAGGCGACCAGGTGATCACAGGCAACCTGCAGAAGATCGGCCCCGGAATGCCGATTTCGCCCCTCCCACAGAAACCGGCTACCTGACTCCCCCGCAGGCCCGGTTTCCGCGGCGCCCTCGACCTTTTCCCAGGGTCGCGGGCGCCGTTTTCACGAGCAGGCCGACCAAAGCCGCCACGTCGGCGACGCCGTAAACCGAAAAATAGACCACGAGCTCTTGTTAGATTGTCGACAATCTGATTGTCTTGCCTTCTGTTCTCGCTGGAGTGGACCGGATGGTGAAGACGGAGTTCAGCCCGATTACCGACACGACGCGCCGCGCCGGAATCGTGGCACTGCTGCGGCGCGCGATCCTGACTGGTCAGCTCGAGCCCGGCCAGAAGCTCAACGAACTCAGGATTTCCGAACAGATGCGGGTCAGCCGTGCGCCGCTGCGCGAGGCGATGCGCGAGCTGGTGCAGGAAGGCATCCTGACCAGCATCCCCTATGCCGGCACCTTCGTCATCAATGTCACCGCCAAGGACATCGACGACGCCTATTCGCTCAACAAGGTGCTGGACGAGTTCGCCATCGAACGGACGTGGAAGCAGCGCGACCAGCGTTTCTTCGAAGAGCTTGACCGGCGGCATGAGGCGGTGAAACAGGCGACCCGCGACCGCGACACCACAAGGCAGATCGAAACCGCGCTGCAACTGCATGGTCTGATCCATGAATGGGCCGACAATTCGGTGCTCCTGGAAACCTGGCAAAGGCTGACCAGCCGTTTGCAGATGTACTTCGCCCTGCACCAGCAGGCGCGAAACGAGCCCGTGCCGGCCGAAGATATCCATGAAACCTATGTGGCGCTGCTCAAGGGCGACGACATGCGTGCCGCCCAGCGCCATGCCCGCGAGCATATCGACCTCGATTTCGAAGAGCTTCTTGCCTATGCGCGCGGCCTCGAAAGGCGTCCGTCGAAAGGCGCCTGACCCCTTCCCTCATCGCGGATAATGGATACCCCACGTGCAGATCGAAACCATCAAAGCCTTTCATGTCGTGCAGCCCTTCGTGGACGGCCCCTATCGCATGTCCAAGGGACGCGTGGCCGACTGCTTCGACGCCGTGATCGTCTCCATCACCTCCGACAGCGGCATCACCGGATGGGGTGAGATGGCGCCGCTCGGCAATTTCTACTCGGCCGCCTTCCCCGCCGGCACAAGGGCCGGCGTGCCGGAGATCGCACCGCATCTTGTCGGCCAGGACCCGTGCGGGCTGGCCAGCATCGGCCGGCTGATGGACACCGTGTTCAAGGGCCATCCCTACATCAAATCAGCGCTCGACATGGCCTGCTGGGATCTGGCGGCGCGCGCCGCCGGCGTGCCGCTGGTGACGCTGCTTGGCGGCAAGGAAAGCGACACGGCGGAACTCTACAAGGTCGTTACCCATGGCACGGTCAATCAAATGGCCGCACTTGCCGGGCGTATCGTCGAGGACGGTTTCAGCCGGCTGCAGGTCAAGGTCGGCGGCAATGTCCATGACGACATCGAACGCGTCACCGCGGTCGCCGCCTCGGTGCCGAAAGGCACTGTCATTTTCTGCGACGCCAATGCCGGTTGGACACCTTACCAGGCGCGGCAGTTCGCCGATGCGACGCGGGCGATCGACTATACGTTCGAGCAGCCCTGCACGACCATCGACGAGAACATGTCGGTGCGCCGCATGCTCGACAAACCGATGGTGCTCGACGAATCCGTCACTTCGCTCGAGGCGATGCTAGAAATCCATCGCCTCGGCGCGGCCGACGGACTGACGCTGAAGATCTCGCGGCTCGGCGGCGTCACCAAGACCCGCCTGATCCGGGACGTCGCCGTCGACCTCGGCTTCATGATCACGGTCGAGGATACCGGCGGCGCCGAGATCGACACATCCGCCATGGCGCATCTGTCGCTGTCGACGCCGGAGGAGCGCCGGCTGCACGCGATTGCCTTTCATGAATGGGTGACGGTGCGCACCGCGTCGAACGCGCCGCCGGTCACCGGCAGCCGCATGGGCATTCCCGCCGGGCCAGGCCTTGGCATCGACGTCGTTCCCGACCTGCTCGGCAAGCCGTTTTTCGAGGTCGGCCGGTGAATACCTGCAGCATCAAGGCCACGCCGCCGACGCCGGCGGCGGCCGTCATCATCAATGATGTGCTCTCCCAACGGCGTCGCGCTGCCCGCAGTGGCATTTGCCGAAAGTCCGCCAGCGTTCGAGCTCAAGCTCGATATCGACCAGGACGGCAAGATGGATCGGGCGAGGGTGGTGCAGGAGCTTGGTGCGCCGGCCGATCTCTATATTTACCTGGCAGCAACCGGCGAGGAGAAGCTCGATTCCTCGCGTCGCCCCGATTTCGTCAGGAAAGGACTGACGGAAGATCGGGTGCTCGACCTTGAAACCAAGGGCAAGGGATCACTGGCGATAACGTCCTGCTTCGGATGCGGCGCCAGCAAGTCGACAGAAGAAACCATGACGATCGTCTATCGCCGGGGCCAATTCCTGGTCGGTGGCTACAGCCGCAGTTGGGACTGGAACCAGCAGACGTCGGATGGCGTCAAGACGACGCTCGGCGGCTGCGACATCAACTATCTCACAGGCGTAGGCATCGTCTCCAAGGACCTTGAAGACGGCAAGCCGATCAAGGGCAAGTTCAAGCCCGTGCCGCTCAGGGCCTGGTCCAGTGACCGGCGCCCAAAGGCTTGCGATTTCTGATGAGATTGATCAAAGGACGGCAATGCGCATAACCTCCCTTGATAAGGGAGGCAAGGCAATGGATCTTTTCAAACTGGAGGGCGATGTCGCGCTGGTCACCGGTGCCGGCAGCGGCATTGGCCAGGCAATCGCGATCGGGCTGGCCGAGGCAGGCGCCGATGTCGCCTGTTTCGGCCATACGTCGAACGGCGGGCTGGACGAAACCGCTCACCGGATCACCGCGCTCGGCCGCCGGGCGCTGGTGCTGACCGGCACCGTGACCTCGGACAGCGATCTCGCGGCGGCCATTGATCGCATCGAAGCCGAACTCGGTGCGTTGACCGTCGCCGTCAACAATGCCGGCATTGCCGGCTCGGAACCAGCGGAGACACTGCCGCTGGAAAAGTGGCGGAAAGTGCACGAGGTCAATGTCGCCGGTGTGTTCCTGTCCTGCCAGGCCGAAGCGCGCAAGATGCTGGCGCGGGGCAAGGGCTCGATCATCAACATCGCCTCGATGTCGGGCACCATCGTCAATCGCGGGCTGACGCAGGCGCATTACAATTCCTCGAAGGCCGCCGTCATTCATCTGTCGAAGAGCCTCGCCATGGAATGGGCCGATCGTGGGCTGCGCGTCAATGTCGTCAGCCCGGGCTACACGCTGACGCCGATGAACAAACGGCCGGAGGTGGCCGAACAGGTGAAGATCTTCAAACGCGACACGCCGATGGGACGCATGGCGGCGCCGGAGGAAATGGTCGGGCCGACGGTGTTCCTGGCCAGCCGGGCGTCGAGCTTCGTCACCGGCCTCGACCTGATCGTCGATGGCGGCTACGTCTGCTGGTAACGGGACATGCGAGCCATGTCCCGCCGGCTTCGCCTGCGGTCTGAGATTCCGGCGCGAGCGTGGCGTTAGTCGTTGCGCGGCATCAACGTTGGTATATATAATTTCATCCTATGAAACAGCGCTGGCGAGACAGGGCTTGCCAGGGCTATAGTCGAGAGCAATTCCGCCGGAAATGCTCGGGATCATGGGACCTTGATGGCTCGCACCTTGCAGGGCGCCGCAGGACTGGCAATTGATCCGCGGATCGCCGTCGCGGCGATCGATCGGCCATGAGACTGCCCGCCTCGGCAGCGTCCGTCATCACCGAAATCGAGCATCGCCGCGCCTGCGCCGGCGATAACGGCCTTGCGCAACAGCCGGCCTTTCCAACACAATCAAGAAAAGACGCAAAAAGGGAACCACCAACAATCGTCACAGCTTGAAGGAGAACCAAGCAATGCCAATTCGCAGTGTGATTTCGAAATTCTCAATGGGAGCTTTTGCACTTGCCGCGGCAAGTGTGCTGACGCCAACAGCGCAGGCAGCGGCACCGGAATCCAACGACCCGATCAAGATTGCCTTGTTCGACTGGACCAGCGTCAACCTCAACGCCAAGATCCTCGGCGGCATCCTGGAAAAGCTCGGCTATACCGTCGAATACCCGACCGCCGACTATCTCTCCAGCCTGACAACCGGCCTCACCAATGGCGATATCGATGTCGGCCTGGAGTTCTGGGACACCACCGCCGGCGAAGCCATGAAGGCTTCCGACGCCACGGGGCAGACCGAAAGGCTGGGCAAGCTCGGGCCCAAGGCCAAGGAAGAGTGGTGGTTTCCCGAATACATGAAGGAAAAGTGCCCGACCTTGCCGGATTGGCACGCGCTGCTCGACGCCACCTGCGCGGCATCGTTCGCGACCGCCGAAACGGCGCCGAAGGGGCGCTACCTCGGCGGCCCGGTGACCTGGGAAGGTTTTGACGACGAACGCGTCGCGGCACTGAAACTGCCCTTCACCGTCATCCATGCCGGCACCGATGCGGCGATGTTCGCCGAACTCGATTCCGCCTATCAGCGCAAGGCGCCGATCATGCTGTGGATTTATTCGCCGCATTGGGCGCCCGCAAAATACAAGGGCGAATGGGTACAATTTCCGGAATACACGCCCGAATGCTACAACGACCCGAAATGGGGCGTGAACCCGGACGCCAAATATGACTGCGGCAAGCCGCATGGCGAGATCTGGAAATACTCCTGGAACGGCATGAAGGACAAATGGCCGGTCGCTTACAAGGTGGCCAAGGCCTACACGGTCGATACCGACGAGTTGAACAAGATGAGCGGCGAGATCGACCTCGACGGCAAGACACCGGAAGACGTTGCCGCCGCCTGGATCGCCGCCCACGAGGCAGACTGGAAAGCCTGGGCGCAGTGATCGCTCCGACTGGAAAAGGGAGACCCGGCTGATATCGGCCGGGTCTCAATTCCCGATGCTCCAGAAGGACGACTGAATGACGGAAGCGAGTGAACAGGCATCGAACGCGGGAAAGAATCCCCGCCCGATAAAACTTGCCTGCCGTAATGTCTGGAAACTGTTCGGCTCGAACGCCGCCGATTTTATCCGCGAGCGCGACGGCAAGGCCAGCATGGCTGACGTCTCGGCGGCCGGGCTGGTGGGTGCGGTTCGCGCCGTCGATCTCGAAATCCGGCAGGGCGAGATCTTCATCATCATGGGGCTTTCGGGCTCCGGCAAATCGACGCTGGTGCGCTGCATGTCGCGGCTGGTCGAGCCGACACATGGCAAGGTCGAATTCGAAGGCAAGGACCTGCTCAAGATTTCCGATGCCGCACTGATCGAACTCAGGCGCCACCGCATGGGCATGGTGTTCCAGAACTTCGCCCTGCTGCCGCATCTCAACGTGCTCGACAACATCGCCTTCCCGCTCAGCATCCAGGGGCAGGATCGTTCGACACGCGAGGCGCGCGCCCGCGAGGTCATCGAACTCGTCGGCCTGCGCGGGCGCGAACATTTCTACCCGCGCGAATTGTCGGGCGGCCAGCAGCAGCGCGTCGGCATCGCCCGCAGCCTCGCAACCAAGCCCGAGATATGGTTTCTCGACGAGCCGTTCTCTGCATTGGATCCGCTCATCCGCCGCGAAATGCAGGATGAGTTGATGCGGCTGCAGACCATGCTGCACAAGACCATTGTGTTCATCACCCATGATTTCGACGAGGCGATCAGTCTCGCCGACCGCATCGCCATCATGAAAGACGGCGAGGTGATCCAGATCGGCACGCCGGAAGAACTGGTGGTCAATCCGGCGACCGACTATGTCGCCGAGTTCACCCGCGACGTCGACCGCGCCAAGGTGATCTCGGCGCGTAGCCTGATGCGCGCTTGCGACGGCGCCGAGCATGGCGGCACCGTGGCGCCGGGGGCCAAGATAGCGAGTTTTTCCGCCAGCATCGTTGCCGTCGGCAAACCGTTCGCGGTGATCAACGGCACCGGCACGCCGATCGGCGAAGTGACGCCGCAAGCGGTGATCGATCTGCTGGCCGGCATCGAGCGAGCCGGCGCATGACGGTGACGGCAAGCGCCAGCCAGACAAGGCCACCAATTCAGCGGTGGATGGTGATCTGGGTGCTCGCGCTTGCCGCCGTGCTGGTGGTGTTCCTGCTTCAGGACAAACTGCCATGGGCCGTCAACTATCCGCTAGAGGCGGTCGTCCCCGTCGCCGACTGGGTCAGCGCGCTGATGGGCTGGATCAAGTCGAACCTGTCCTGGCTGACCCGCTCGGTCACCGCGATGCTCGGCGTGCCGCTCGACTTCGCGCTCAATCTCTTGGCCAAGAATTTCAAGTTCGGCCATGGCGCCGACGCTTTCGCGTTGCCGCGTTTGTCCTGGGTTGGCGTCTGCGCGGCGGCGTTCCTTGCCGGCTATGCGGCCGGCGGCAGAAAACTCGGCCTGCTGGTTGGCGGCTGTTTCCTCTACATCGCGCTGTTCGGCCAGTGGACCAGCGCCATGCTGACCCTGGCGCTGATCTCGATCGCCGTGCCGTTCTGCATCGTCACCGGGCTATTCGCCGGCATCTGGGCGTGGCGCAAGCCGTGGGCGGAGCGGTTCGTCGTCTCCCCTGCCCTCGACCTGATGCAAACCATCCCGACCTTCGCCTATCTCATCCCGATGCTGCTGCTGTTCGGCAACAGCCCGGTCTCGGCGATGATCGCCACCGCCATCTTCGCCACGCCGCCGATGGTGCGGGCAACGATGCTGGGCCTATCGCGGGTGCCGTCCGAGATCGACGATTTCAGCGAAATGGCCGGCTGCACGGCGCGACAGAAATTGTGGCGCGTGCTGTTGCCGTCGGCGCGGCCGACGCTGATGGTGGGCGTCAACCAGGTGATCATGCTGGCGCTCAACATGGTGATCATCGCCTCGATGATCGGCGCCGGCGGGCTTGGCTACGACGTGCTGCTCGCCCTGCGCGCGCTCAAGGTCGGCGAAGCGATGGAAGCCGGACTCGCAATCGTCGCGCTCGCCATCGCGCTCGACCGGCTGAGCCAGGCCATCGCCCACAAGCAGGCAACAGGCAATATCCACCGGTCGTCCGCGAGCCCGCGTTTCTGGCGGCGCTACCCCAATCTGACGCTGGCCATCGCCATCCTTGTCGTCACGACGCTGCTCGGCCTGTTCGTGCCGGCCTTCGCGGCCGTGCCGAAGGCGATCACCTTCACCACCGCGCCACTGTGGAAAGCGGCTGTGAACTGGGTGACGATCAACTTCTTCGACATCATCGAAGCGTTTCGGGTGGCGCTGATCCTCAATGTGCTCAATCCAGTGCGCGCCTTCTGCGAGGGATTTCCGTGGCTGGGCGCGGTGTTCCTGCTCGGCCTTGCCGGCTACCAGCTCTCAGGTTTGCGGCTGGCCGCGCTTGTCGCGGCACTCACCGCCTTCGGCGCCATCACAGGCCTTTGGGAAAAGACCATGGCGACGGTCTATCTCTGCGGCATATCGGCCTTCATCGCCTGCCTGATCGGCATTCCAATCGGGCTTGCGGCGGCGCGCAGCGACCGCTTCGAAAAGATCGTCACGCCCGTCATCGACACGCTGCAGGTGCTGCCGTCCTTCTGCTTCATCATTCCGGTGGTGATGCTGTTCCGTGTCGGCGACGTCACCGCGATGATCGCCACGGTTGCCTTCGCCGTGGTGCCGGCAATCCGCTACACCAACCACGGCATCAGGCAGGTGCCGCCGGCGCTGATCGAGGCCGCGAAGGTTTCGGGCTGCACGCCGCGCCAGACCTTCTTTCGGGTGCAACTGCCGCTGGCGCTGCCGGAGATCATGCTCGGCGTCAACCAGACCATCCTGATGGCGCTGGCGATGATCATCATCTGCGCCATGGTCGGCACGCGCGACCTCGGCCAGGAAGTGTTCATCGCATTGTCGAAAGCCGATTCCGGCCGCGGCATCGTCGCGGGCCTGGCCATCGCCTTCATCGGCATCGTCGCCGACCGGCTGTTCAATGCCTGGACGGCGAAGGCGCGGGCAAGGCTCGGATAATCAGGAAGATGCGCCGCGGCTACTCCGCCGCGACGCCCTTCACCTCAAGGTAACTCTCCATGGAATCGTCCAGCGCCTGCAGCCAGGGCGTGTGGTGCAGCGGCGCCATGGTGCCGGTCATCAGCGAGCGGTAGGCGTGGTCGCGGAAGCTCATAATGTCTTCCGCCTTGTGGTGCTCCCATTCCATGAAGGTCTGGTTGACCGCCCCGACGTCGAAGCCGGGATAGTCGGTCTGGTCCATCAACTCCTTGGTGTAGTCGCCCTGGAACCAGATCATCTGCTCGGCGTCCTCGAGCGTTTCCTCGCGGGCGCGCCATTTCGCGCCATGCGCCGCCATCGCCTCCGCCGAGGGCAACTTGATGCGGCCCATGATGACGTCGCGCGCGAACCAGGCCTGCGCGTCGAACATGTTGAACGTGTAGAACTGGTCCTGCATGCCGATGTACGAAAGCTTCGGGTTCTTCTCCCAGACGACGCCCTCATAGAGGTCCAGCGGCCACATGCGGTTGGCGGTCTTGAGCTTGAGATCGTCGGTGAGGAAGGGGAAGGAATGGAGGTAGCCGGTGCACAGGATGATGGCGTCGACATCCTTGGTCGTGCCGTCCTTGAAATGCGCTGTCTTGCCGACGACCTTCTGCAACAGCGGCACCTCTTTCCAATTCTCGGGCCATTTGAAGCCCATCGGCTTCGAGCGGTAGCTGGAGGTGATCGATTTCGCGCCGTATTTGTAGCATTGCGAGCCGATGTCCTCGGCCGAATAGGAACGGCCGATGATCAGGATGTCCTTGCCCTTGAACTCCATGGCGTCGCGGAAATCGTGGCTGTGCAGGATGCGGCCGTTGAAGGTCGAGAAGCCTTCGAAATAGGGCACGTTGGGCACGGAGAAATGCCCCGAAGCGACGACGACATTGTCGAACTCCTCGGAGTAAGTCACGTCATTGGTGCGGTCATGCGCGGTAACCGTGAATTTCTTCGTCTCGTCGGAGAAGGTGACCATGCGCACCGGGCTGTTGAAGCGCACCCATTTGCGCAGGCCCGACTTCTCGACGCGGCCCTTGATGTAATCCCACAGCACGGCGCGCGGCGGATAGGAGCCGATCGGCCGGCCGAAATGCTCCTCGAACGTGTAGTCGGCGAATTCCAGGCATTCCTTCGGACCGTTCGACCAGAGGTAGCGGTACATCGAGCCGTGGACGGGGTCGCCATGTTCGTCGAGGCCGGTGCGCCAGGTGTAGTTCCACAGGCCGCCCCAGTCGGACTGCTTTTCAAAGCAGACGATCTCGGGAATGTCGGCGCCCTTGTCGGCGGCCGACTTGAAGGCCCTGAGCTGGGCCAGACCGGACGGTCCGGCTCCGATAACGGCAACGCGAGTGTTCATTCCGGGCCTCCTCTTTTTGATTTCCCCAGCGAAACAAATTTCACTGGCAGTGACAGTAATTGGCCGCTTGGTGCTGTCAACAGACATCTGCGGGAACGGCATTTGCGCACAGCGGATTCCTGGCGAAAAACCTGCGGCAGCCGCGATGGCTGCACTGCCGTGTGCGACATAAGATGACTTGCCGTTGCGGTTGCGCTCTGTACCTGCACCTGACATGTTCACCTTGAGTGAAATAAATCCTGACGATCGGGGGGCACATGGCAAAGGCAATTTCGGATACCAAGGCTCCCGCGAGCGCAAAGGCAAAACCGTCACCGAAAGTCTCGGCGGACGGCAGGACCATCCGCGCGCCACTGACACAAAACCCGCACGCCATTCGCGACACCCGCGAAAAAGTGCTGGAGGTCGCAATCGGCCGCGAGGTGCGGGCCTTCCGCAAGAAGCTCGGCATCACCGTCGCGGATCTCGCGGTTGCCACCGACATTTCGCTGGGCATGCTGTCGAAGATCGAGAATGGCATCACCTCGCCGTCGCTCACCACCTTGCAGGCGCTGTCGCGGGCGCTCGGCGTTCCCGTCACCGCCTTCTTCCGCCGCTTCGAGGAGGAGCGAAGTGCTGTCTTCGTCAAGGCCGGCCAAGGCCTCGATGTCGAACGCCGCGGCACGCGCGCCGGCCACCAATACAATCTGCTCGGCCATATCGGCTCGAACACCAGCGGCGTCGTCGTCGAGCCCTATCTGATCACGCTGACCGAGGATTCCGACGTGTTCCCGACTTTCCAGCATGAGGGCATGGAGTTCCTCTACATGCTCGAGGGCGAGGTCGTTTACCGGCACGGCAGCAACCTCTATCCGATGAAACCTGGCGACAGCCTGTTCTTCGACGCCGACGCACCGCACGGGCCCGAACAACTGACGAAGCTGCCGATGCGCTATTTGTCGATTATTTGCTATCCGCAGAATAGTGCGGGGTAAGTGGCCGATCTCCCCCCTCGTCGTGGGGGAGATTGGTTACGTGGAGAGCAGCGCCAATACCAGCAATTTATTCCGGCCCAAACCCCGGGCTCGTCGCACTCCCATCATCCAGCTTCGACAGCCACTCGACAAGCGTCGACCGATACCGGGTCAGGCCTTTGTAATTGGCCAGTTCCTCGGGCAGATCGCGGATCACGCGGTGCAGGCGCCGTGCCCATTTCGGTTGCGTCACCAACTCGTCCATCTTGATCAGGTAGCAGCGGATCGGGAAGACGATGCCGTTGGAGCGCGGCAGGCGCCAGAAGCTTTGCAGTTCGACCCGCAGATGCACCTTGTCGCCGACATTCTCGGGCGTCACGGTCGTGCGGTCCGGTCCCCATTTGTGATAATTTTCGGGGCTGGTATCGAGGCGCGGATTGATGGTCATCGTCCAGTTCAGGCGCCTGGCCGGTTTGCCCTGCTGGATGTTGGTGAGGAATTTTAGCGCCCTTACGAAAATTCCCTTCTCATGCGCCAGCGGCACCGGGGCGTGCCACTCGAAGAAATTCATGCCGATGTCGAAATCGAGCGACCAGTCGGCCTGGGTGGTGACCATGCCGGCATCCATCCACAGATTGCCGTCGCGCTGGTCGAGTATGCAGAAATCGCCCTGGCTCTGGCGGGTGATGTATTCCATCGGCCCGTAAGGCAAGGTCGAGGTGTCGCCGAAGGTGAAGGTGTCGTCGATGCCGAGCGGCCGGTTGATCCAGCGCCAGCGGTCGCCATCGCGCGTCAGCGTGAAATGCTCGGGATAGCCCAGCGCCTGCTGCTCCATCAAAAGTTCCAGCAGGTCCCAGCCGGCGAGCGTCATGTGCGGCAGCGACTGGCAGCGCAGCGGATCCTCGGCCAGCACCAGTGCGCGGTCCTGCATCTCGGCGACATAGTGCTCGTCGACGTCGATCAGGTTCTCCAGCACCGAGCCTTTCGGGCCGACGACATGCGGCTCGATGTTGACCGCGTACATGTAGCTGTCTTCGTGGAACGGGAACGGAAACCGCCTGATGTGCTCAGGGCTGTTCCTGAAGGTGAAGTCGTCGCGGAACGTTTCCTTGCGAAAGGTGATGCCCATGATTTCCTCCTAGAGGGGGATGCCCGCTCTATCTCTTTGTTTTAGCCGCATTTCTGCGACGCCAAGTGTACTAACTTGGCTGCAAAATGCTCTATCGCTCCAGCACCAGCGACCGGCCTTCGAAGCGCGATACGCACGGCATGATCTTCCTGCCCGAACGGTGGTCTTCCTCACTCAGCCAATGGTCGTTGTGGATGAACTTGCCGTCACAAGAGATGACGTTGGTCTCGCATTGGCCGCAGACGCCGCCACGGCAGAGATAGGGCGGATCGACGCCGGCGGCTTCGATGGCTTCGAGCAGGCTCTGCTGCTCGCCGACGCGGATGGTCTTGCCGCTGACGGCAAGCGTCACGTCGAACGGCAGGCCGGGCTGCGGCGCCGCGAAATGCTCGTAGTGCACTGTCTCCGGCGGCCAGCCGAGCGCGGCAGCCCGCTCGCGCACCCAGTTAATCATGCCGGCGGGGCCGCAGACATAGAGATGCGTGCCGAGCGGCTGCGAGGACAGCATCCGGTCGAGCTCTATGCGCTCCTCGCGGTCATCGTGATAGAGCCTGACTCGACGGCCGTAGCGCTCCCGCAGCACGTCGGCATAGGTGCCGAGCGAGGCGGTGCGGCAGGTGTAGTGCAGTTCGAAATTGCCGCCTTCGCCCGCCAGTTGCGCGGTCTGGGCCATGAACGGCGTGATGCCGATGCCGCCGGCCAGCATCAGGTGCTTTTTGGCCCTGAGATCGAGTGAGAACAGATTGACGGGATAGCTGATCACCATCTCCAGGCCCGGCTTGACCGACCTGTGCATGAACAGCGAGCCGCCACGACCGACATCGTCGCGGCGCACCGAGATGGTGTATTCGCGCGTGTCGAGCGGCGAGCCCATCAGCGAATAGGGATTGAGCCTTGTGCGCTCGCCATCGCGCATCTCGACCACGACATGGGCGCCGCCGGAAAAGGTCGGCAACAGCTCACCATCACGCCGGCGAAAATGGAAACGGGTGACCAAGTCGTTGACCGGGACGACATCGCCGACGACGACGTCGAGCTTGGTGGTTCCGGTGCTCATCGAAAGATCTCCTCCATGGGAGGAATTTCACTGCGATCTTCGGCATTGATGCAGACGCCCTGGAACGCGGCGAGGCGCCTTGAATAGTGATCGCGTACCAACAGAAGCAGGCCACAATGCGAACAGGTCGCCGGCTGCGTCGTGACATTCTCGGTGATGCCCTTGCAGTGCACGCACTGCATGCGCCTTGCCAGCGAGCCGCGATGCTCGGTCTGCATGGAGGTGTGATCGATGCCGGCTTCGAGCGCCACCTGCATGGCCTGGCCGATCAGCCCTTCGGTGCCGGCGAGATAGAGGCGCAGACCCATATGCGCGTTGGTCAGCGTCTGCCTCAGACGTGGCAGCAGACTGGCGAAGGACGGCGCGATGTGCAGTTGCGCCGGCTTCAACGCTTCGAGAGCGGCAACGTATTGGCCGTCAGGACCGGGAATAAAGACGATTTCGGCCCCGTCGAAGAACCCGCCCGGAGCCCTGGCGGCCATGTCCGTTATCGCGAGCGCGCCTTCCGCATCCGCTAGGAAAAGATGATGCGTGCCGGGCTGCGGAGACAAGGTCCCGTAAATCGGCCGGCTGATGATGGTCTTGGCTGCCATTCTGTCTTTGTGCCTCGAAACCCCTCGTCGATTATGCCTCAGCCTTTCGCCGTGCGCTTGGTCTTCTTGGGATCGTCGAACGGCAAGGGCTGCGCCGTCGCCTTGATGGGACCGCTCTTGTTACGGATTTCGAGCTTGGTGTCCTTGACCGCGCAGTCGACGTCGAGCCGGGCGATGCCCATCGATTTCTCGACCAGCGGCGAATACATGGCGCAGGTGACCACGCCGACCTTTTTGCCGTCGCGATAGATCGGAGCGCCTTCATCGGCCGGTTCCCTGCCGTCGAGCAGGACGCCGTAGATCTTGAAGCGCTCCTTGCCTTTCAGGCGATAGTGCTCTTCGGCGCCGCGGAACCCGGTCTTGCCGGGGCTGACGGTGAAGTCGAGCCCGAGTTCCCAAAGCGTGTCGCCGGGGCCTTCGTTCTCGAACGGGTATTTCTGCGAATTGTCATAGGGGTAGAACAAGAGGTAGCTCTCGACGCGCAGCATATCGAGGGTGGTGAAGCGGCACGGAATGATGCCGGCGCCCTTGCCCTCGTCGAGGATCCTGTCCCAGATCGTGCCGGCATCCTGGCCACGGCAGAAGATCTCGTATCCGCGCTCGCCCGTATAGCCGGTGCGCGAGATCATGACGGGGAAGCCGAACAGCTGCGTCTGCATGTGATGGAAATAGTTGAGGTCGCGGATGCCGGACACGTGCTTGGCCAGATAATCGACCGCCGCCGGCCCCTGCAGCGACAAATCGTGCAGATTGTCGTCGAAGCGCAGCGACACGTCGCGGCCCATCGCCGCCCGCTGCAGTTCCTCGTGGCCGGTGCCCGAGCCGTGCACCACCATCCAGGAATTCGGTCCCGTGCGGTAGAGGATGCAGTCGTCGGTGAACTTTCCCGCTTCGTTCAGCATGCAGGCATAGGCCGACTTGCCGGGATAGATTTTTTCGACGTCACGCGTTGTGGCGAGGTCGATGAGATGCGAGGCGTGCGGCCCTGTGATGTGCACCTTCTTCAGGCCGGAAACATCCATGAGCCCGGCCTTGGTGCGGATGGCGATATATTCCTCATCGGCATCCTTGTCGTAGGTCCAGGCGGTGCCCATACCGCTCCAGTCTTCGAGTTTCGACCCCAGAGCGCGATGGCGATCCGCCAGGGTTGAAAATCTCCAGGATGCCGTCATCCGCTCGTCCTCCGTTCGAAAATCCTGCTGTTCCCTGCTCCTTTGCCTGAGGCCGGAGCTTTGGATGGAATATTGACCGCAAACGCGGGAAGCCTGCAATCCCCTTGAAGCAAATAATTTCATTGTCAGGCAAAATTGTTCACTCGAAACGAGCGGTTAACGCCACGTAAATTGGTCTTGACAAGTCCGAGATTCGGGCGGAACTTATGAAAAAAATTTCACTCTCTTGAAAGAGAGCGGCGGGCGGTGGATTCGGAACCGGACGTCGGCAAAGAAGGGGAAAACCGATGTCAGACCTGCAGCAGCGCATCGAGGCGCTGTACCGCTCCGACTTGCGCGGATCCGCGCTCCTGATCGTCTGCCTGTGGGCGACGATCCTCTTCGTCCTCTTCATGACATGGCCATACATTCCGCAGGGCGGCATCAAGGCCGTCGTTGCTCTGGCCGCCGCCGCGGTGCTCATCTTCAACACGGCAGCCATCCTGGCGATGGTCAAACACTACAAGGAAGACAAGGAGTTCATCTACGGGCTCGACATCAAGAACGCCGACGCGTCCCGCAACCGCAAGTCCTGAGGGGAGAAACAATGTCCCGCTATACGCCGCCGGAGCAGAGCAAGGCCGGGCAAGTCTTCGATATCGCCATTGTCGTGGTCGCCATCTTCGTGGCGCTGTGGCTGCCGCTGAAGCTTGGTCTTGCCGGTGCCGCGAAATCCATCGATGCGCTCGATGCCAAGACCTGGGAAGCGCTCGGGCAGAATCCGACCATGGCGTCGATCTGGGAAAAGCTCGGCTATACGCCGGAGACCGCGCACGACGTCATCCAGAACCGGTTCCACTACATCATCGACTGGCCGACGCTGATCATCATGGCGGCCGTGCTGATCGGTTATTTCGTGTTCCTGTTCCGGGCATCCGACCGCGAATATCGCGATGTCATCAACGAAAAGTTCGACGACAAATAGAGTTTGACGACGAAGAATTTGGGGACACGATCATGTGGGTGGCACTCTCTTACGCATGCTGGGGCATCTCGATCGTGCTCGCGCTTTGGATGCTCTACGACTGGTTCAAGGTCGATACGAACTACTCCGAGGACGTTCTGACCTCGTCGCGCGAAGGCGAGCTTGAAGCCGTTTCCGAAAAACACCGGATCTGAGTGGGGATTGATCGATGACGGTCGCGCTTGAAACCACCACCACAATTCACGGCGATCGGGTATCGCTGCTTCGGGTGCTTGGCCCGGCCCATGTCTGGGCGCTCGGTGTCGGCATCGTTCTGGTCGGCGAGTTCACCGGCTGGAATTTCTCGGCCGACAAGGGCGGCGCGCTGGCGGCCCTGATCGTGTGCTGGGTCGTCGGGCTGCTCTACACCTCGGTGGCCATGATCGATTCCGAGGTGACGTCGACGGTGGCCGCCGCCGGCGGCCAATATGCGCAGGCCAAGCACATCGTTGGCCCGCTGATGGCGTTCAACGTCGCGCTGTTCCTTGTCTTTGCCTATACGATGCTGGAAGTCTCCGACGCCATCCTGCTCGGCGACACCATCGTCGCCAAGGCGGGTGTAGAAGGGCTGACCCACAATTCCTTCATCGCTGCCACCATCGTGGTTCTGGCCTGGCTCAACTATCGCGGCGTGCTGATGACGCTCAACGTCAACTTCGTCATAACGGCCATCGCCTATGTCTCGATCGTCGTCCTGTTCTTCTCGGTCAGCCCGTGGACGCAAGGCGCGGTGCTGAAGCTCAACGAACTGGTCACTCCAGGCAACGCGCTGCCTTATGGTTGGATCGGCGTCATCGCCGCCTTCCAGTTCGGCATCTGGTATTATCTCGGCATCGAAGGCACCACGCAGGCGGCCGAGGAAGTGCGCTCGCCGGCACGTTCCCTGCCCTACGGCACCATGGCCGGCATGATCACGCTTCTGATCGCCGCCGCCATGACCTGGTATGTCTGCGCCTCGCTGATGCCTTGGGAATATCTCGGCATTACCTATTATCCGCTCTGGGACGCCGGCAAGCTGACCGGCAGCCCGCTGCTGGAGAACCTTCTGTTCATAGCGACGCTGCTCGCCGCGCTTGCCTCCGCCAATGGCTGCATCAACGACGCGGCGCGCGCCTGGTTCTCGCTCGGCCGCGACCGCTATCTGCCGAGCTGGTTTTCGGCGGTCCATCCGAAATACCGCACGCCCTACCGGTCGATCCTGTTCCTGCTGCCAATCGCACTGGCCTTCGCCTTCATCGCCGATCTCAACCAGGCGATCACCTTCTCGATCCTGTCGGGCGTGCTGCAATACACTTTCATGAGCATCAACATCATGATGTTCAGGAAGAAGTGGCCGCTGGGCTCGATCCGCCGCGGCTACACGCACCCCTTCCATCCGCTGCCGGCAATCGTCCTGTTCTGCCTGTGCGTGGTGACCTTCTTCGCCATCTTCCTCGGCTTCGGCTCGCAGTTGATCGCCATGGTCGCCTTCTATTTCCTGATCTCGCTGTGGTTCCATTTCTACCGCTACAAATTCGTGCGGCGGGGCGACCAGTTCACCATGCCGTGGCCGAAGCCGCAGGGCTATTGATGGGAGTAGGCCCGCCCAGGATCTGGACAGGCCTTGCACGAAAAAATGTCCGAAGTGACATCAGCACTGCTTGCCGGGGCAATTGTCCTGGCTCTCGTCCTTCATTTTGCGTGGCTGGCACGCCGCAGCCGCGACAGGGCCTCGGCAGCGCTCGCCGACGACGATGCCAGCATTCGCACCGTCGTCGCGGACGCGGCCAATGTCTCGGACGGCACCGCCGGCGTCATCACCTGGGAAGGTTCGTGGAACGGCCAACGCGTCCAGTTGCGCACCATTGTCGACACGCTGGCGACGCGGAAGCTGCCGGCGCGCTGGCTTAGTGTTTCGATCACCGAGAAGGTCGCGGTACCCGCCATTTTCGATATGATGATGCGGCCGGGCTCACCGACGACCTTCTCCAATTTCGATCATCTGGACCATACGCTGCCGAAAGCTCCGGGATTTCCAGCCGAAGCGGTGCTGCGGACGGATCGCAGAGGCACGCGTTTCCCGCAAGGCATCATCGCCGGTCATCTTGAAACCTTTGCGGATGGCCGCGCCAAGGAGCTGCTGATCACGCCAAACGGAGTGCGCATCGTGTGGCTGCTGGCCGAGGCAGAGCGGGCGCGCTACGGCGTCTTCCGGCAAGCAGCGTTCGGTGACACGCGGATCGATGCGACGCTGATCGAGCGGCTGCTCGTTTCTCTCTCGAAGCTGCGGGACGCCATCAACCAAGGCGAACGGCAGGTGGCATGAGCACTTCAAACACATCGCCGGCACCCGTGAGCCCTTATCTCGTCATGGGCGCCGCAATCGTGCTGCCGGCAAGCGGTCATGTCATTCTTGGCGTACCCGTGCGCGGACTGCAGTTCCTTTTCTTCATGGTCATCCTGGCCTGGGTGACCGCCAAGATTTCGCCGCCGGATGCGAGCTTCGTCGGCCGTCATGCGGGCGGCTTTCTGATCTATGCGCTGTCGATCCTCGACGCCTACAAGATCGCCCGCATCCGTACCGCCAAATGGGCTCATAATGCCCGACCGCAGGGCAATAATACGCAGAGTGGCATTGAGCCGCATACGTAATCAGAGGAAAATTTTTTTCATCCCATTGAATTCCAGGATTTCATTCGGTACATCATCTCTAGTCACAAACGTCGGGAGGCTGACATGTGCGGAATCGTTGGACTTTTCCTGAAGGACAAGGCGCTGGAGCCGAAGCTCGGCGCTATGCTGTCGGAGATGCTGGTATCGCTCAGCGATCGCGGCCCTGACAGCGCCGGCATCGCCATCTATGGCGCGACATCAGGCAACGAGGCCAAGATCACCATCCAGTCGCCGAAGCCGGAACGCGATTTCCGCGGTCTGGACGCCGAACTCGCCAAGGCTCTCGGAGCGCCGGTGAGCATTGCGGTCAAATCGACACACGCGGTGGTCAGGACCACGCCCGACAAGGTCGACGCGGCGCGTGAAGCCCTCCAGTCGCTCAGGCCCGACATCCGCATCATGGGCGCCGGCGAAGCGGTGGAGATCTACAAGGAAGTCGGCCTGCCCGAAGCTGTCGTCGATCGCTTCGATGTCCGCAAGATGACCGGCACGCATGGCATCGGCCACACCCGCATGGCGACGGAATCGGCGGTGACGACGATGGGCGCGCATCCATTCTCGACGGGTGCCGACCAGTGCCTGGTGCACAATGGTTCGTTGTCCAACCACAACAATGTCCGCCGCGAGCTGGTGCGCGAAGGCATGAAATTCGAGACCGAGAACGATACCGAGGTGGCGGCCGCCTACCTTTCCTCGCAGATGGCCCATGGCAAGAACCTCGGCGAGGCACTGGAAGGCACGCTCTCCGACCTCGACGGCTTCTTCACCTTCGTCGTCGGCACCAAGAACGGTTTTGGCGTGGTGCGCGATCCGATCGCCTGCAAGCCCGCCGTGATGGCCGAGACCGACCAGTATGTCGCCTTCGGCTCGGAATATCGCGCGCTGACCAAACTGCCCGGCATAGACAATGCGAGGGTCTGGGAACCGGAGCCCGCAACCGTCTATTTCTGGGAGCATTGAGTTCATGCCGGCAACCTCCAAGGCAATGCGCGACAGCCATGCGCGCGTCTTCGACCTCGACGTCCTGTCGCTGCGCGAACTCAACCAGGCGCTGCACAATCTGGCTCCCGGCTCGAACGAGACGGCGTGGGAAGTGCTCAACCCGAAAGGCAGCCATTCGGTCGCCGTCGGCGTCGACCAGCCCGTCAGCATCGATGTGCGCGGCAGCGTCGGCTATTACTGCGGCGGCATGAATTCGGGCAGCACGATCACCGTGCATGGTTCGGCCGGCCCGGGCGTCGGCGAGAACATGATGTCGGGTTCCATCGTCATCAAGGGCGACGCCAGCCAGTATGCCGGCGCCACCGGCAAGGGTGGGCTGCTGGTCATCGAAGGCAATGCGTCGTCGCGCTGCGGCATCTCAATGAAGGGCATCGACATCGTCGTGCACGGCAATATCGGCCACATGTCGGCCTTCATGGCGCAGTCCGGCAATCTCGTGGTGCTGGGCGATGCCGGCGACGCGCTGGGCGATTCCATCTACGAGGCGCGGCTCTTCGTACGCGGCAAGGTCGACAGCCTGGGCGCCGACTGCATTGCCAAGGAGTTGCGGCCCGAGCATCTGGAGTTGCTGCAGGATCTGCTGGATCGCGCCGGCGTGACCGGCGTCAAGCCGTCGGAGTTCAAGCGCTACGGCTCGGCGCGCACGCTCTACAATTTCAATATCGACAACGCCGACGCGTATTGAGGCAGCATGACCTATCGCAACCCGCCGACGACGCCGCGCAAATCCGCGACCTTCGACGACTACACGCTTTCCGAAATCCGCCGCGCCGCGGCGACCGGCATCTACGATATCAGAGGTGCCGGCGCCAAACGCAAGCTGCCGCATTTCGATGATCTTCTGTTTCTCGGCGCCTCGATTTCGCGCTATCCGCTAGAAGGCTACCGCGAGCGCTGCGACACGTCAGTGGTACTGGGGTCGCGGCATGCGAAGAAGCCGATCGAACTAAAGATCCCGATCACCATCGCCGGCATGAGCTTCGGCTCGCTATCCGGCCCGGCCAAGGAAGCGCTCGGGCGCGGCGCGACGCTGTCGGGCACATCGACTACAACCGGCGATGGCGGCATGACCGAGGAAGAACGCGGTCATTCCAAGCAACTGGTCTATCAGTACCTGCCGTCGCGCTATGGCATGAACCTGCGCGACCTGCGCCGCGCCGATGCCATCGAAGTCGTCGTCGGCCAGGGCGCCAAGCCCGGCGGCGGCGGCATGCTGCTTGGCCAGAAAATTTCCGATCGCGTCGCCGAGATGCGGACGCTGCCGAAAGGCATCGACCAGCGCTCGGCCTCGCGCCACCCCGACTGGACCGGCCCGGACGACCTTGAGATCAAGATCCTCGAATTGCGTGAAATCACCGACTGGGAAAAGCCGATCTACGTCAAGGTCGGTGGCGCCCGCCCCTACTATGATACGGCACTCGCGGTGAAGGCCGGCGCCGATGTCGTGGTGGTCGACGGCATGCAGGGCGGCACGGCGGCGACGCAGGAAGTGTTCATCGAAAATGTCGGCCAGCCGACGCTCGCCTGTATCAGGCCAGCCGTGCAGGCGCTGCAGGATCTCGGCATGCACCGCAAGGTGCAGCTGATCGTCTCCGGCGGCATCCGCAACGGCGCCGATGTCGCCAAGGCGCTGGCGCTCGGCGTCGACGCGGTGTCGATCGGCACGGCGGCACTCGTGGCGCTCGGCGACAATGATCCCCGCTGGGAGGCGGAGTACAACGAACTCGGCACCACCTCAGGCGCCTATGACGACTGGCATGAGGGCAAAGACCCTGCCGGCATCACCACGCAGGATCCGGAACTGATGAAGCGGGTCGACCCCGTGGCCGCCGGGCGCCGGCTGGCGAACTATTTGAAGGTGATGACGCTGGAGGCGCAGACCATCGCCCGCGCCTGCGGCAAGAACAGCCTGCACAATCTCGAACCCGAGGACCTCGTCGCATTGACGATCGAGGCCGCCGCCATGGCCGGCGTGCCGCTGGCCGGCACCAACTGGATACCGGGAAAGAACGGCTTCTAGAACACATCCAAAGACATAAGCGAGGAACTATAATGGGGAACGATCTCGCCGCATTCGCCAAAGAGAACGGCGTAAAATATTTCATGATTTCCTACACTGACCTGTTCAGTGGCCAGCGCGCCAAGCTGGTGCCGGCGCAGGCGATCGCCGACATGCAGAAGGACGGTGCGGGCTTCGCCGGGTTCGCCACCTGGCTCGATCTGACGCCGGCGCATCCCGACATGCTGGCGGTGCCGGATCCGGACTCGGTCATCCAGCTGCCATGGAAACCGGAAGTCGCCTGGGTCGCCGCCAACTGCATCATGGACGACAAGGAGGTCGGCCAGGCGCCGCGCAACACGCTGAAGCGGCTGATCGCCGAGGCAGCCGCCGACGGCATGCATGTCAAGACCGGCGTCGAGGCCGAGTTCTTCCTGATCTCGCCGGACGGCAAGGCGATCTCCGACGAATACGACACGGCTTCGAAGCCTTGCTACGACCAGCAGGCGGTGATGCGCCGTTACGATGTCATCGCCGAGATCTGCGACCACATGCTGGCGCTCGGCTGGGGCGCCTACCAGAACGATCACGAGGACGCCAACGGCCAGTTCGAGATGAACTGGGCCTTCGACGACGCGTTGCCGACCGCCGACAAGCACTCCTTCTTCAAGTTCATGGTCAAGTCGATCGCTGAAAAGCATGGGCTGCGCGCGACTTTCATGCCCAAACCCTTCCAGGGCCTGACCGGCAATGGCTGCCATGCCCATATCTCGGTGTGGGACGAGACCGGCAAGACCAATGTGTTTGCCGACAAGTCGATGGAACTCGGCCTCTCGGCCAAGGGCAAGAATTTCCTCGGGGGCATCATGAAGCACGCTTCGGCGCTTGCCGCGATTACCAATCCGACGGTGAATTCTTACAAGCGCATCAACGCGCCGCGCACCATTTCGGGCGCGACCTGGGCGCCGAACACGGTGACCTGGACCGGCAACAACCGCACCCACATGGTGCGCGTGCCGGGGCCGGGCCGCTTCGAGCTGCGCCTGCCCGACGGCGCGGCCAACCCGTATTTGCTGCAGGCCGTCATCATCGCCGCCGGCCTCGACGGCATCCGCTCCAAGGCCGATCCCGGCAAGCGCTACGACATCGACATGTACCAGCTCGGCCATACCGTCACAGATGCGCCGAAACTGCCGCTCAACCTGCTCGACGCGCTGCGCGAGTTCGACCACGACAAATCGCTCAAGGCGGCGCTGGGTGAGGAATTTTCGTCGGCATACCTAAAGCTGAAGCACCAGGAATGGAATTCCTATGCTTCGCACTTCACGCAGTGGGAGCGCGACCACACGCTGGATATCTGACCTCCAACGCGTAGGGCGAGCGGCCTTGGAATGATTTTATGAAATACTCGATCTTCTCGCTCGCCCGCGCCGCTCTTTCCGGCCACAAGAACTGGCAACGCACCTGGCGCGACGCCGCGCCGAAGGATCGCTATGACGTCGTGATCATCGGCGGTGGCGGCCATGGGCTGGCCACCGCCTGGTTCCTGGCCAGCGAGTTCGGCATCAAAAATGTCGCGGTGCTGGAAAAGGGCTGGATCGGCTCCGGCAATGCCGGCCGCAACACCACCATCATTCGCTCCAATTACGGCCTGCCCGGCAATACCGGCTTCTACGAATTGTCGATGAAGCTGTGGGAGCGGATGGAGCAGGACCTCAACTACAACGCGATGGTCAGCCAGCGCGGCGTCATCAACCTCTACCATTCCGACGCGCAGCGCGACGCCTATGCGCGGCGCGGCAACACCATGCGCATCAACGGTATCGACGCCGAACTGCTCGACCTGGCGGCGGTCAGGAAGATGATCCCGTTCCTGAATTTCGACAATGCGCGCTTTCCCGTGCAGGGCGGGCTGCTGCAACGGCGCGGCGGCACGGCGCGGCACGACGCCGTGGCCTGGGGCTACGCCCACGCTGCCAGCGAACTCGGCGTCGACATCATCCAGAACTGCGAAGTTACCGGCTTTGTTAGGGACGCCAACGGCAAGGTGACCGGCGTCGAGACGTCGCGCGGCAGGATCGGCGCCGGCAAGGTCGGCATGGCAGTAGCCGGCTCTTCGTCTCGCGTCGCGGCAATGGCCGGCCTGCGGCTGCCGATCGAAAGCCATGTGCTGCAGGCCTTCGTCTCGGAGGCGATCAAGCCTCTCATTCCCGGTGTCATGACCTTCGGCGCCGGCCATTTCTATGTCAGCCAGTCCGACAAGGGCGGGCTGGTCTTCGGCGGCGACATCGACGGCTACAATTCCTACGCCCAGCGCGGCAACATGCCTGTCATGGAAGATGTCTGCGAGGGCGGCATGGCGCTGATGCCGATGATCGGCCGCGTGCGCCTGCTGCGCCAATGGGGCGGCATCATGGACATGTCGATGGATGGTTCGCCGATCATCGACAAGACACCGGTCGACGGGCTCTATCTCAACGCCGGCTGGTGCTATGGCGGCTTCAAGGCGACACCTGGCTCAGGCTTTGTCTTCGCCCATCTGCTTGCCCGCGATGAATCGCATGAGGAGGCCGCCCGCTTCCGTCTCGACCGGTTCCGGTCTGGTGCTGTCATCGACGAAAAGGGCCAGGGCGCCCAACCGAACCTGCACTGAAGGCGGCTGGAACCATGCGCATCACCTGTCCCTTCTGCGGAGAACGCGAACTCGGCGAATTCACCTATCTCGGCGACGCCAAGCCGGTGCGGCCGGCACCTGGAGCATCGGAAGATGAGGTCTACGATTACGTCTATCTGCGCGACAACATCGCCGGCGTGATGGACGAGAACTGGTATCACGGCGGCGGTTGCCGGGCTTGGCTGAAAGTCACCCGCAACACGCTGACGCACGAGATTTCGGCGGTCGAACCAGCGGCAGGTGCCGGCGCTAGGCAGGTCGCGAAATGAGGTTTCCTATCGAACTCGGCGCTGCCCCTCACCTGCCTGCCGGCATCCTCTCCCCGTATAGGGACGGGGAGAGGGGCGCTGCCATCGCCGGTTTCGCCAATCGCCAGCGTTGCAGGAAGAGAGCCAGCATCGCGGCCAGCCGCCTTCTCCCCGTCACTATACGGGGCGAAGTGCCCGACAGGGCGATGAAGGGCGGCGCCGACCTTCCGATTGTGAGGCGTGCATCGTGACTTCCTTTCAACCCAATCGCCTCGCCGACGGCGGTCTCGTCGACCGCTCGGCGCCGCTCAACTTCAGTTTCGACGGCAAGAGCTTCTCCGGTTTCAAAGGCGACACGCTTGCCTCGGCATTGGTTGCCAACGGCGTCAAGCTGGTTGGCCGCTCGTTCAAGTATCACCGCCCGCGCGGCATTCTGACCGCTGGCTCGGAAGAGCCCAACGCGCTGGTCGAATTGCGCGGCGGTGCACGGCGCGAGCCGAACACCAAGGCGACGACGGCGGAGCTCTATGAAGGGCTCGACGCCGCCAGCCAGAACCGCTGGCCGTCGCTCGACTTCGACGTGATGTCGGTCAACCAGCTGTTCGCGCCGATCTTCGTCGCCGGTTTTTACTACAAGACCTTCATGTGGCCGGCGAAGTTCTGGGAAGCGATCTATGAGCCGGCGATCCGCCGTGCCGCCGGTCTTGGCCGCGCCGCGGGCATCGCCGATCCAGACCATTACGACAAGGCCTGGGCGCATTGCGACGTGCTGATCGCCGGCTCTGGCCCGACTGGCCTCGCGGCCGCCCTCGCAGCAGGCCGCAGCGGCGCCCGCGTCATCCTGTGCGAAGAGGATTTTGTCCTCGGCGGCCGGCTGCTTGCCGATGGCGGCATGATCGACGGATTGCCTGCCGCCGAATGGATTGCGCGCACGCTCAGTGAGCTTGCCGCCATGCCCGATGTGCGCATCATGACGCGCACGACGCTGTTCGGCGTCTATGATGGCGGCACCTACGGCGCGATCGAGCGCGTCAACGACCACCTGCCCTCGCCGCCGGAGCACCAGGTGCGCCAGCGGCTATGGCGGATCGTGGCCAAGCGCTGCGTCGTCGCGGCGGGCGCGCTCGAACGGCCAATCGTCTTTGCCGGCAACGACACGCCGGGCGTGATGATGGCGTCCGCCATGCGCAGCTATATCGCACGTTACGCCGCGGCGCCGGCCAAGCGCATCGCGCTGTTCACCAACAATGAGGATGGCTGGCGCACGGTCGAGACGGCACTCGGCGCCGGGCTGCAGATCGCCGCCGTGATCGACGCGCGCGCGGAAATCGCGCCCGAGCAGCGCTCGCTGGCCAGCAAGAGCGGCTTTCCCGTCCTGCATGGCACCGTCAGCGGCATCGACGGCGGCAAGAATGGCGTGCGCAAGATTTCCGTCGCACTCACCGGCGGCGCGCGTGCCGAAGTAGAAGCTGATGGGCTTGCCGTTTCCGGCGGCTGGAACCCGGCGGTCGGGCTCACCTCCTATCATCGCGGACGACCGAAATGGCGCGACGACATCGCCGCCTTCGTGCCCGACGGCGCGCCGCCCGGCATGGTTGCCGCGGGTGCCGCCAACGGCGCCTTCGGACTTGGCGCCTGCCTGCGCGAAGGATTTGCGGCGGGCGCGGCGGCGGCACGTGATGCCGGACACGGCAATGGTACAGGCTCCACGCCGGTGGCCGACGACCAAGCCTTTTCGCTCACGCCGCTGTGGCATGTCGCGGGCAAGGGCAAAGCCTTTGTCGACCAGCAGCATGATGTCACCGCATCGGATATCGAGCTGGCGCAGCGCGAAGGTTTTGAATCGGTCGAGCACCTGAAGCGCTACACCACGCTCGGCATGGCAACCGACCAGGGCAAGACCTCGAACGTCGCCGGCCTCGCCATCATGGCGGCGGTCACAGGCAAATCCATTCCCGAGACCGGCACGACAATCTACCGGCCGCCCTATGTGCCGGTCGCCATAGGCGCCTTCGCCGGCCATCATCGCGACGAGACTTTTCACGCGACGCGGCTGACGCCGTCGCATCACTGGGCCGCCGAACAGGGCGCGATCTTCGTCGACACCGGTCTGTGGAAACGCGCGCAATGGTATCCGCGCGCCGGCGAGAAGGACTGGCTGGAATCGGTGACCCGCGAGGTCAAGGCAGTGCGCTCCGGCGTCGGCTTCTGCGATGTCTCGACGCTTGGCAAGATCGACGTGCATGGCGCCGACGCCGGCGCCTTCCTCGACCGCGTCTACATCAATACCTTCTCCAATCTTGCGGTGGGAAAAGCGCGCTACGGACTGATGCTGCGCGAGGACGGCATCGTCTACGATGACGGCACCACGTCGCGTCTGGCCGAGGACCACTATTTCCTGACCACCACCACGGCCAAGGCCGGACTGGTGATGCAGCATCTCGAATTCTGCCGGCAGGTGCTGTTCCCTGAACTCGATGTCCAGCTGACTTCGGTCTCCGACCAGTGGGCGCAATTTTCGATCGCCGGACCCAAAACCCGCGACCTGTTGAAAGAGATCGTCGATTCTTCGGAAGACCTTTCCAACGAAGGCTTCCCCTTCATGGGCGCACGCGAAGTCGCGTTGCGCGGCGGCGTCAAGGCGCGGCTGTTCCGCATCTCCTTCTCCGGCGAAATGGCGTTCGAGATTTCGGTGCCGGCGCGCTACGGCGAGGCGATGGCCCGCAATCTGATGATCGCGGGCCAGCCGTTCGGCGTGACGCCTTACGGCACCGAGGCGCTCGGCGTCATGCGCATCGAAAAAGGTCATGTCGCGGGACCGGAACTCAGCGGCACGACCACCGCGGCCGATCTCGGCCTCGGCAAGATGATGTCGACCAAGAAAGATTTCATCGGCCGCGTGATGGCCGGCCGCGAGGCGTTGGTTGCTGCGGATCGGCAGGTCGTCGTCGGCATCAAGCCGACCGACAAAACGCGACGGCTACGCTCCGGCGCGCACATCATTCCGAAGGGGCAGACAGCCGGGCCTGATAACGACCAGGGCTACGTCACCTCGGTCTGCTTCTCGCCGATATCAAACCAATGGATCGGGCTTGGGCTTGTCGAACGCGGTCGCGAGCGCATCGGTGAGATCGTGCATGCGCACGATCCGCTGCGCGGCGAAAACTATGACGTCGAGATTTGCAACCCCGTGTTCTACGATCCGGATGGAGGGCGCCAGCGTGGCTGAGTTTTCCTGGGAAACCCGCAGCCCGCTCGATCGCGTGCTGGTTTCGGGACCGTATGGCGCGCATGGCGAGGCCGGCGTCACCCTGACCGAAATTCGCAATTTCGATCTGGTCCAGGTGATGGCGCGACGCGGCAAGGCGGCCGAGATGGCGAGCGCCGCTAACGCGCATTTCGGCGTAGCGGTTCCGGAAACACCGAAGACGGCTGGAGCAGCCGAAGCCACGCTCATCTGGTCGGGACCGGATCAGTTCTTCGTGCTGTCGAAAGGCGGCAGACATCAGGTGGAGTCGCTGGCTCCAGGTTTCGCGGCCTCGGCTTCGCTGTCGGACCAGTCGCATGCGCGGGTGTTGATCCGCATTTCCGGCGACAAGGCGCGCGCCCTGCTCGCCAAACTGTCGTCGATCGATCTATATCCAGCGGCGTTCCCGGTCGGAACCGCGGCAGCCACCTCGATGGACCACACCAGCGTCACGCTGTGGCGCGGCAATGATGCGCGGGACGGACAGGCGGTGTTCAACGTCCTGGTGTTCGCGACGTTCGCCGAGAGCTTGTGGCGTACTATGCTGGACTCGGGTGCCGAGTATGGTGTCGAGATCGGGCGTTCGGAGGACTTGGCGTAGCATGGCGCACCTGTCCTTCTCCCCTTGCGGGAGAAGGAAGAAGCGCCACCCTCCGCCTTGCCAAACTCCGCTCCGCTGCTATTCTTGCTGCTAAAATAATTTCACGCACAGGCAAACTTGTTTCTCGAACCGCAAGGCTGAGATGAGCCAGTCGCCCTACCCCGCCGTGACAGCCGGACCGCCCAGGCCAAGCCTCATCCTGAGGCCGGGCCAGATCGCGCTGCCGGCCGGCATGGAGCGCTATACCGTACAGGGCAATGGCGCGGTGCTGATCGAGGTCGAGGCCGGCGATACGATCACGGTACGCAATGTCGAGGGCGGCCAGGCCTGCGAGTTGCTGGCCTGGGACAAGTCGGGCGTCACCGACCCCGACATTCTCGGTGACAAATCCAATAGTAGTGCCGCCGGCATCAAGGCACTGCTCACCGAAGACGACGACAGTCTTTCGGCTGTGCGCCGCGGCCTCGAACGCCGTCAGGTTCAGCTCGACAAGGCCAAGGCTGTGCGCGTATTTGGCGGCACCACTCCGGCCGGTGCCGAGCAGGCATTCGCGATAGCGCGCGATGGTGCGATGCTGATTGCCGCGCCCGGCGGGCCGATGCTGGTCGACGGCCATGACACGGCGACGCCGCTCAGCGTCATCGTGCGGCGCAACACAATCCGCCTGAAAACAGAATCCCGGCTTGCCGATCCACTGGCCGATCCGGTGCTCGATCTGCGCGTCCATTCGGCGACGGCGGAGTCCTATTTCGTCAAGGCGGGCGACTATCTGCAGATCATCGATGTCGACGGGCGCCAGTGCACCGACTTCCAGTGTTTTTCGGCGCGCAAGCTGGACAAGGGGCTCGACCATCCGCTCGACGTCACGACAACGCGCACGCTGATGGGCGCGAGCTATCCGATGCCCGGCCTGCATTCGAAATACTACGACCAGGACATGGAGCCGCTGGTCGAGGTGGTGCAGGACACGTGCGGCCGGCACGACGCCTTCGCGCTCGCCTGTGCGGCGAAGTATTACGACGACATCGGCTATCCCGGCCACACCAACTGCTCGGAGAATTTCAACCGCGCGCTCACCGGCAAGGGCGTCAATCCCCGCGCCGGCTGGATGGCGATCAACTTTTTCTTCAACACGGCGATCGACGCTCATGGCGTCATGGTGTCGGACGAGCCATGGTCGCGAGCCGGCGACTATGTTCTGCTCAGGGCGCTCACCGACATCGTCTGCGTCTCCTCCGCATGTCCTGACGACACGACGCCGGCCAATGGCTGGGACCTGACCGACATCCATGTGCGGACCTATTCCGGCCAGCATAGATTCTCGCGAGCGATCGCCAGACGCATGACGCCCGATTCGGAACCCAAAATGACCCGCGAGACAGCTTTTCATTCGAGCTTTGCCAAACACACGCGCGACTTCGTCGAGTACAGGGGCTATTGGCTGGCCAACTCGTTCGCCAAAGAAGGGCCTATCGCCGAATACTGGGCCTGCCGGCAGGATGCGGTGATCATGGACCTGTCGCCGCTTCGCAAATTCGAGGTCACCGGTCCGGATGCCGAAGCGCTGCTGCAATACACGCTGACGCGTGACGTCAAGAAGCTCGGCGTCGGCCGAGTCGTCTACTCCGCCATGTGCTACGAGCATGGCGGCATGATCGACGACGGCACGCTGCTCAGGCTCGGCAAGGACAATTTCCGCTGGATCGGCGGCGACGATCTCTCCGGCGAATGGCTGCGCGAGACGGCGACAAAGCTCGGCCTCAACGTGTTGGTGCGCTCGTCCACCGACCAGATGCACAACATCGCCGTGCAAGGGCCAAAGAGCCGCGACATCCTGAAACAGGTGATCTGGACCTCCCCGCTGCAGCCCTCGATCGAGGAACTCGAATGGTTCCGCTTCGCGGTCGCCAGGATCGGCGGCGGCAATGGCATTCCCATCGTCGTCTCGCGCACCGGCTATACCGGCGAACTCGGCTACGAGATCTGGTGCCATCCGCGCGACGCCGAAAAGGTGTTCGACGCCATCTGGGAAGCCGGCCAGCCGCATGGGCTGAAGCCGATGGGACTGCAGGCGCTCGACATGGTGCGCATCGAGGCCGGGCTCATCTTCGCCGGTTGCGAGTTTTCCGACCAGACCGATCCATTCGAGGCGGGCATCGGCTTTACCGTGCCGCTGAAGTCCAAGACCGACGATTTCATCGGCCGCGAGGCGCTGATCCGGCGCAAGGACCATCCTCAGACGAAGCTGGTCGGCCTCGACATAGACAGCAATGTCGCCGTCGGCCATGGTGACTGCGTCCATATCGGCCGCGCCCAGATCGGCGTCGTCACGTCGGGCATGCGCTCGCCGGTGCTGAACAAAAACATCGCGCTGGCGCGGCTCGACATCACCCACGCGGCCATCGGCACGGAGGTCGAGATCGGCAAGCTCGATGGTCATGCCAAGCGGCTGCCGGCCCGGGTCGTCGCCTTTGCCCACTACGATCCGCAAAAGACCAGACCACGTTCCTGACGACTGCCCTTTTTGGGCTCTCAAAGCGCCCGCCGGCCACCCCGCCGGATGCTTTTTCATCCGCGCGCGCAAGCGTGATGTGCATGGTTTCACAAATCGCTTGACGTGAAAGCGCGCCGGATCAATCTTCACTGTTAAGAAAAAAATACGACTGAGTGGAAACACTGCGGCCGGAACGATCATTTGCCGGGGAGCAAGCTTCGCGTAGCCGAGGCATCGCTGGCGGGGAACATCGAAAAAGGGGAACTCATCGACATGAGCACGATAAGTACGGTCCTGGACCAGCCTGCCGAAAGCAAGCTGCTCAGGCATATCGACTGGCGCGGCGCCTTCTGGGTGGCGAGTGGCGTTCCGGCGCTGGTGCTGTTCTCGATCGGCGGCATTGCCGGCACGACGGGAAAGCTGGCTTTCCTGATCTGGACGGTGTCCATGATCATGGGCTTCCTGCAGTCCTTCACCTATGCCGAGATCGCCGGCCTGTTCCCGAACAAATCCGGCGGCGCCTCGATCTATGGCGCCACCGCCTGGCTGCGCTATTCCAAGTTCATCGCGCCGCTGTCGGTGTGGTGCAACTGGTTCGCCTGGTCGCCGGTGCTGTCGCTCGGCTGCTCGATCGCCGCCGCCTATATCCTCAACGCGCTGGCGCCGGTGCCGCTGTTCACCGAAACTTCGCCCGATGTCGTCGCCTACATCGCCGCGCATGCCGGAACGGTTCCCGCCGACGCCATCACCGCGGTGACGGCCGCCGCGACACCAGCGATCCGTAACTGGACGCTGTGGAGCCATACGCTGGGACCGGTCTCGTTCACGCTCAACGCCACCTTCTTCATTGGCGCGGTGCTGATGCTGATCATCTTCTCGATCCAGCATCGCGGCATCCTGGGCACCGCCAGCGTGCAGAAATATATCGGCCTGCTGGTCATCATCCCGATGCTGATCGTCGGCGTGGTGCCGATCTTCACCGGCCAGATCGACTGGTCGAACTTTTCGCCGCTGGTGCCGCTGGCCGCCGCCTACGCGCCCGAACCCGGCTCTTGGAACATCGCCGGCTGGACATTGGCGCTCGGCGGCATGTTCATCGCCGCGTGGTCGACCTATGGCTTCGAAACGGCCGTCTGCTACACGTCGGAGTTCAAGAACCCCGGCACCGATACGTTCAAGGCCATCTTCTATTCCGGCCTGCTCTGCATGCTTTTGTTCATCCTGGTGCCCTTCACCTTCCAGGGCGTGCTGGGCCTGAACGGCATGCTGGCAACGCCGATCGTCGACGGCTCCGGCGTGGCGGATGCACTCGCCGGCATGGTCGGCGGCGGCAAGATCATTCACAGCCTTCTGGTGATGCTGATGATCCTGGCGCTGGTGCTGTGCATCATGACGGCGATGGCCGGCTCCTCGCGCACGCTCTATCAAGGCTCGGTCGACGGCTGGCTGCCGCGTTATCTCAGCCACGTCAACGAGCACGGTGCGCCGACGCGGGCCATGTGGACCGACCTCTGCTTCAACCTGATCGTGCTGGCTATCGCCTCGGCCGACGCGACGAGCTTCTTCTTCATCCTCGCCGTGTCGAACTGCGGCTACATCATCTTCAACTTCCTCAACCTCAACGCCGGCTGGATCCACCGCATCGACAACGGCCATATCGCACGGCCATGGAAAGCGCCTAGCTGGCTGTTGGGGATTGGGGCGATCTTCGCCTATGTCAACGCCATCTTCATGGGCGCAGGCGCCAAGGTTTGGAACCCGATGGCTCTGTGGGCCGGCTTGATCACCGCTGCGCTGATCATCCCGGTGTTCTGCTTCCGCCACTACATCCAGGACAAGGGCAAATTCCCCGATCACATGCTGGCCGATCTCGGCATGAGCTCGGCCGATCTAAAGGTCAGGAAGGCGGGCATGCTGCCCTATCTGACGCTGGTCGCCGGCGTGGCGGTCATGCTCATCGCCAATTGGGTATTCGTCATCTGATGGTCTGACCGCCAAACGGCCCAAGCCACTGTTGCATTAAGGGAAAACCGGCCAGTCGCAAATTCGACCGGCCGGTTTTGTCTTATTCCGCCGCCAACGCCAGTTGCGGCTGTTCGACGCCTTCGATCTCTGCTGGCGCCTGCTCGTCGGTCCTGGCTTTCTTGGGCTCCCGTCCAAAGAAGAGCGCATACCCCGCCGGCAGCACCAGGATGGTCAGCACAGTGGCGACGAGAATGCCGCCCATCATGGCATAGGCGAGCGGGCCCCAGAACACGCCGCGCGAGATCGGAATCAGTGCCAGCACAGCCGTCATCGCCGTCAGCACAATCGGCCTAAAGCGGCGCACCGCCGAGCCGATGATCGCTTCGGAACGGTCCATGCCCCTGGCGATGTCCTGGTCGATCTGGTCGACCAGAATGATCGAGTTGCGCATGATGATGCCGAGCAGCGCGATGACGCCGAGGATGGCGACGAAGCCGAACGGCGCACCGCTGATCAGCAGAGCGGCGGCAGCACCGATGATACCGAGCGGGCCGGTCGCCAGCACCAGCATCGCCTTGCCGAAGTTCTGCAGCTGGATCATCAGGAGCACGACGATGACGGCCAGCATGATCGGCGCCTTGGCGGCGATGGAAGCCTGGCTTTCGGCCGAATCCTCGGCCCCGCCCTGGATCTCGATCTTGTAGCCGGGCGCCAGGCCGTCGCGCAGGCTCTGCAAGTCCTTGTACATCTTGGTGACGACGTCGTTGGACTGCACGCCGTCGGGCAATGTGGCGCGAACGCTGATCGTCGGCAGGCGGTCGCGGCGCCACTCTATGCCTTGCTCCAGCACAGGCACCACCTTGGCGACCTGCGACAGCGGCACGAAGCCGCCGAAATCGGTCGGGATATAGACCGAGTCGACCGAGGACAGCAGGCTGCGGCTGGCATCCGGCTCGCGGGCGACGATGGATACCGTCTCCTCGCCGTCGCGGAAATCGTCGAGCGGCGCGCCGGACATCGCGGCCTGCAGCATTTGGCGGATGCGCTGCGAGGTGACGCCGAGCGCACGGGCGCGATCCTGGTCGATGACCAGTTTCATCGCCGGAACGGGCTCCAGCCAGTCATCATGGACGGCGCCGAGCAGCGGATCCTGCCGGAACTTCGCCTTCACCTGGTCGGCGATGCGGCGCACCTCCTGGCGGTCCGGACCCATGACACGCATCTGCACCGGCCAGCCGGTTGGCGGTCCGAGGAACAGGCGGTCGACCTTGGCACGAATCGATGGGAAATCCTGCGCCAGAACCGTGCGCAGCTTGACGATCAGCCGCTCGCGCGCCGGCTCGTCATTGGCCATGACAAGCAACTGGGCGAAGTTCGGGTTGCGCAGTTGCTGGTCGAGCGGCAGGAAGAAGCGCGGGGCGCCCTCGCCGATGTAGGTGGCGATGAAACGCTTGTCCTTGTCGTCCATCATCTTGGCTTCCAGGGCCTTGGCCTGCGTCTCGACCTCCTTGATGCTGGTGCCTTCCGGCAGCCAGAGGTCGACGAGAATTTCCGGCCGCGACGATTGCGGGAAGAAATTCTGCGGGATGAACTGGAACGCCCACAGGCTGGTGCCGAAAGTCACCAGCGTCATCACCAGGACGATGATGCGATGGCGCACGGCCCAACCGACCGTGGCACGCAGCCGACGATAGAAGCTGGTGTCGAAGGCGTCGTGATGGCTGCCGGCATGCTTGCGCTGCTTGAGGATCATATAGCCGAGCCACGGCGTGAAATAGACCGCCACGAACCACGACACGATCAGCGCGATGCCGACGACATAGAACAGGGTGCGCACATATTCGCCAGCCGTCGAAGCGGCAAAGCCGACAGGGATGAAGCCGGCGGTGGTGATCAGCGTGCCGGTCAGCATCGGGAAGGCGGTCGAGGAATAGGCGAAGCTCGCCGCCTCGATCTTGACCAGCCCCTCCTCGAGCTTGCGCTCCATCATCTCGACGACGATCATGGCATCGTCGACGAGCAGGCCGAGCGCGATGATCAGCGCGCCCAGCGAAATGCGCTGGAGGTCGATGCCGATCTCGTACATGATGGCGAAGGTGGCGGCGAGCACCAGCGGTATGGCGATGGCGATCACCAGGCCCGAGCGCCAGCCGATCGACAGGAACGAGACGACGAGCACGATCAGCAGCGCTTCGCCGAGCGCATGCATGAATTCGGCTACCGCGTCCGTGACGACGCCCGGCTGGTCGGAAATCTGGTCGACCGAAACGCCATAGGGCAGCGCTTCCTCGAAGTGCTTGTAGGTCGCCTCGACATCCTTGCCGACGTCGGTGACTTTAAACCCCTTGGCCATGACGACGCCAAGCTGCACGCTGTCGTGACCATTGAAGCGGTATTTGCGCTGGAAGGGATCTTCCAGCCCCGAAGTGACGGTGGCGATGTCGCCAAGCCGGGTGACCTGGCCGCCGGCACGCAGGCGCAGTTCACGGATGTCGGCGGCCTTGGCGACATCGCCTTCGACCGAAATGCGCACCGAATTGACGCCGGTGTCGACGGAACCAGCAGGGTCGACATTGTTCTGGCCCTTGATCGCGTTCTGCACGTCGGTCAGCGTCAGGCCGCGTTCGGCCAGCGCCTTGGACGAGACATCGATGTAGAGCTTTTCCGGCTGGTCGCCGATGATGACCGCCTTTTCGACGCCAGGCGTCGTCAACAGCATATCACGCGCCTGGATGGCGAACTTCTTCAGCTCGGGATAGGAGAAGCCGTCGCCGCTGATCGAATGCAGCGTGATGAAGGTGTCACCGAATTCGTCGTTGAAATAGGGGCCGAGCAGACCCTGCGGCAGGTCGCCCGATATGTCGCCGACCTTCTTGCGCACCTGATAGAAAGCATCGGTCACTTCGGCGGCGTTGGCGTCACCCTTGATCTGGACGGTGATGATGGCGCTGCCGGCGCGGGTGAAGGAACGCACGAAGTCGAGATGCGGCGTCTCCTGCAGCTTGCGCTCGATCTTGTTGACGACCTGGTCTTCCATCTCCTGGATCGAGGAGCCCGGCCAAATCGCCTGCACGACCATGACGCGGAAGGTGAAGTCGGGATCTTCCTTCTGGCCCATGCGCATCAGGCCGAGCGCGCCGGCGATGATGATCAGCCCGAACAGGAAGCGCGCGATCGAAGGATGGCCGATTGCCCAACGAGAGAGATTGAAGGGCCGCTTTTCTTCAGTGGAGGTCGTCATCGGTGGTGGTCCACTTTGCTTGGTTGCCGGCGCCCTGGTGCTTCGAGGAAGGTGCTACGAAGAAGCGCGGCGCGCGAAACGAAATCATCTGCGTTCGATACTGATTTCCGGGCGGCGTCGCTCTTCGAGCGGAGAGACACTCATCGCGGTGGGACGCGAGGGTCGATGCGGGGGTACATCGGCCTTGACGTCTCGACCTTTCGGGCACGCCGCCCGGAAACCTGCGGCCGCGGGAACGCGCGGCCGACCTGTCTGTCGTCAGCGCAGCTGGCTGGCGTCCCCGCCCTCGGCCGAGGCGGACTGCTGTGTGATGCCGCCGGCGAGTTTCACCTTTAGGTCCTCGGTCATGAACTGCGTACCGGCGGCGACCACGATATCGCCCGGTTTCAATCCCTCCGCGACACGCACGCCATCGGCGGCGAACTTGGCGACCTTGACCGGACGGGCATGAACCGTGTCGGCGCCACGATCGACCGTCCAGACGATCGACTGGCTGTCTTTCTCGGCGAGCGCGCTCAGCGGGATGGACACGAGCTGCTTTTCATTAGCCGCCGACGCCTCGATATTGGCGGTCATGCCGAGCAGCACGCGCGGGTCGTTGGGCAGGCTGACGCGGACGGCAAAGGTGCGCGACTGCGGATCCGCGCTGCCGGCGACCTCGCGAACCTTGCCGTCGAGCGCCAGAGCGGCATCGGACCAGAAGCCCGCCTTGACGTCCTTGCCCGGCTTGAACTGCGCGATCTCCATTTCCGGAACCGCGATCAGCACTTCCTTTTCGCCATCGACCGCGACGGTGACCACCGGCGTGCCCGACCCGACCACCTGGCCGACATCGGCGTTGACCGCCGTGACGATGCCGTCCCTGTCGGCCTTTAGGTCGGTATAGCCGACCTGGTTCCTGGCCTGGGCAAGCGTCGAACGGGCAGAGTCGCGCGTGGCGACGGCCTGGTCATAGGTCAGCGTTGCCTGTTCGAGCTGCGATTTCGGCGCGAAGTTCTTGGCGAAAAGCTGCTCGGCGCGCTTGCGGGCGAGTTCGACGGTCTCGACCTGCCGTTCGGAGGCATCCAGCGCGGCCTGCGCGCTCTTGACCGACAGGTCATAGTCGGAGGGATCAATGCGGGCCAGCACATCGCCAGGCGCCACGCGCTGGCCGATGTCGACGAGACGCTCGGTGATCTTGCCGTTGACCCGGAAACCCAGTGTGCTCTCGGTGCGGGCGCGCACCGATCCGGAATAGGACAGCGTGCGGGTGTCATGGGCCTGGGCGATCTCGACGACCTTGACCGGGCGAATGATGTCCTTCACCTCCGCTTTTTCCTGCGAGCAGCCGGCGAGCCCAAGCGATGCGACGATCAGGCCGGCAGCTGGCAGCTTGCGAAGGATGGAACTGGGCAAAAACATTTTGATACTCCCGACTGGAGACGGACTGTCGACACCGGCACCGGCTGGCGGCGGCTATTTCAAGGCTCTGATTGCGTAATCGATGAGTTCGTCGGGCATCGCCCGATTGGTCTTGGCGAGGCACTGCGCCACCATCTGCGGATGGCACAGGATGACGGTGGCGGCACCGAAACAGCGCGACGCGGTCACCGGGTCCTGTTTCCTGAACTCGCCGGCCTCGATGCCCTCGCGGATCACCTCGGCGAAGAGATCGTGGATGCTGTCGACATGCTTGTCGATGACGCCCCAGTCGCGCTCGAGGGCGACGATGACCATCTCGTGGACCTTCTGGTCATCGAGCATGACCTCCATCGTCATCTTGTACTGCGCATGCACGTAACGCCGCAGCCGCTCCTCGGCGCTGGCCGGCAGGTGCATGATCTCGTAGGCCATCTTGTAGCTGGCGCCGAGCATCCGGCCACAGACGGCCTGGTGGATTTCGACTTTGGAGGCAAAGAAACGGTAGATGTTGGCTGGCGACATGCCGAGTTCGCGGGCAATGTCGGCGACATTGGTCTTGCCGTAACCATAGTGGCGGAACAGGCGCTCGGCGCAATCGAGAATGCGCGTCACATTTTCCTGTCGGGCGACGTCGGCGACGATGTTGGCGGCTTCGGACATAGCTCTCTGTCAAATAACGAGTGACGAATTTCGATTTTCATCACTCGTAAATCGAAAAGAGCGCTGTGTCAACGCGGATTCGATGTACGCGTACGATTGGTGACAGATGGTGACATCCCATAGACGTCACAAGGCGCCCTCAGGATGCGGGCCACTGAAAATAATTCTCTCGAAAGGCCGCCGGAGGGCTTCAGGCGACCTTGGCCATTTCCCGCAGCCGGAATTTCTGGATCTTGCCGGTCGAGGTCTTCGGTATCTCGGCGAAGATCACCGCTTTCGGCACTTTGAAGCGGGCAAGCAGCGTCCGGCAGTGCTCGATGATCTCTGCCTCGCTCGCCACCTTGCCCGGTTTCAGCTCGACATAGGCGACAGGCACCTCGCCCCATTTGTCGTCATGGCGCGCCACGACGCCGCAGGAGGCGACGGCGGGATGCTTGTAGAGCGCGTCCTCGACCTCGATCGAGGAAATGTTCTCGCCACCGGAGATGATGATGTCCTTGGAGCGGTCCTTGAGCTGGATATAGCCGTCGGGATGCATGACGCCGAGATCACCGGAGTGGAACCAGCCGCCGGCGAAAGCCTCGTCGGTCGCCTTGCGGTTCTTCAGATAGCCCTTCATGACGATGTTGCCCCGGAACATGACCTCGCCGATGGTCTCGCCGTCGGCGGGCGTCTCGGCCATGGTCTCTGGGTCCATCACCGTCAGGCCTTCGAGCGCAGCGTAGCGCACGCCCTGCCGTGCCTTCTTGCCCGCCCTCGCCCCTTTGTCGAGCGCGTCCCAGCCATTATGCCATTCGTTGACGACAGCCGGACCATACGTTTCGGTCAATCCGTAGAGATGGGTGACGGCAAAGCCGGCATCGGCCATCCCCGACAGCACGGCTTCGGGCGGCGGCGCGGCAGCCGTGTTGAAGGTGACGGTCTGCGCAAATGCACGCTTGTCCTCCTCCCTGGCATTGATCAGCGCCGACATGACGACCGGCGCCCCGCACAGATGCGTGACGCCGTGGTCGGCGATGGCGTCATAGATCGGCTTCGGCCGCACCCAGCGCAGGCAGACATGCGTGCCGGCCTGGACCGCGAGCGTCCAGGGAAAACACCAGCCATTGCAATGGAACATCGGCAGCGTCCAGAGATAGACCGCGTGCTTGGCCATGCCGGCATGGATGGTGTTGGTGTAGGCCATCAGCGCGGCACCACGGTGATGGTAGACGACGCCCTTGGGATTGCCTGTCGTGCCCGACGTGTAGTTGAGCGAGATCGCGTCCCATTCGTCGTCCGGCATCGACCAGGCGAACTCCTCGTCGCCATTGGCGACAAAGGCCTCATAGTCCACCGTGCCGACCCGCTCGCCTTTCGGATAGGGCGCGTCAGCGGCGTAATCGGGATCGTCGTAATCGATGACCAGCGGCTTGACCTTGGCCAGATCGAGCGCCTCTCGCACGACTCCGGAGAACTCGCGATCGACGATCAGCACCTTGGTCTCGGCATGATCGAGCTGGAAGGCGATGACCGCGGCGTCGAGGCGCGTATTGAGCGAGTGCAGCACCGCTTTGGTCATCGGCACGCCGAAATGCGCCTCCAGCATCGGCGGCGTGTTCGACAGCATGACCGTCACCGTATCGCCCTTGCCGATGCCGTGCTTGTGCAGCGCCGAAGCGAGCTTCAGCGAGCGGCGCCAGAAATCACGATAGCTGATGCGCTGGCCGCCATGGATGATGGCGATGTGGTCGGGATAAGTCTTTGCAGCGCGCTCCAGATAGGTGAGCGGCGTCAGCGGCTGGTGGTTGGCGGCGTTCCTGTCGAGATCCTGTTCGTAGGGACTGGCCATCCCGTTCTCCCCAAAGTCTTTTCGAGCTTTCTAACCTTACGCTCGTCGTCACGCTATCCCCCAGAAGGGCCGAGAATGCTATACTGCGCCGACTTGCTGGAACGGTGATCTCGATTGCGCCGCGCCGGCAGAAGATCCCTCCCTGCTCATCCAAATTTGACTTTTGTCGAGAGCCGTGACTAATGTCAGGCAAGGAGGCGGCATGGCGATCCGACCGGCAGAACAGCTCATCCACAAGGCGGCCTGGCTTTACTATGCCCATGGGCTTCGCCAAGACGAAGTGGCCAATCAGCTCAACATTTCGCGCGCTTCCGTCGCCATGTATCTGCGCAAGGCGCGCGAGACAGGCATCGTCAACATCTCGACCTCGACGCAGCTCTTCACCGACGACATCATGGCGCGCAGGCTGGAAGATGCCCTGAAGCTCGACGCCGTCTGGATCGCGCCGGAAAACGCCTACCTCGCCGATCCCTCGACCGATATCGCGGTGCTGGCGGCAAGCGTTTTCCTGGAACTCGTCAGGAAGGGCGACCGCATCGGCGTCGCCTGGGGCCGCACCGTCTACACCATCGCCGACATCATGTCCTATGCCGACCTGCAGGACGTCACCGTGGTGCAGCTCTGTGGCAATCTCGGCGCGCCCTATTCCTACCGGCCCGACCAGTGCACCATGGAAATCGCGCGGCGGCTCAATGCCAAGGGCCTCAATTTCTACGCGCCTCTGGTGCTGTCGACCGAGGAACTGGCGCAAGGCCTGCGCGCCGAGCCCGTGATCCGCGATCAGCTTGCCGGGATCAGCGACTGCGATCTTGCGCTCTACTCCATCGGCGCGGTCGATGCCGACAGCCACCTGGTGAAATGCGGTGCGCTGACGGCAGCCGAGATGGCGGCACTGCGCAAGGAAGGTGCCGCCGGTGTCATTGCCGGGCAGATCATCGATGCCGGTGGCGAGTTGCTCGACTGCAGCTACAACCGGCGGGTCATCTCGGCGGGGCTTGCTTCACTGCGCGTCATCGGGAAGCGGCTGATGGTCGTGCAGGAAGACAGCAAGTTCGAGCCGCTGCTCGCGGCAATCGCCGGCGGCCTCTGCACGCATCTGGTGGTCGGCGCGCATATGGCGCAGCGGCTGCTCGATCATGCCGGAGCGTCAGCAGAAAAGGCATCCTGAAAACCAACCCTTTGCCGACGCATTGTCATCAAGGCGTCGCGGCATTCCTGTTTCACCATCAAAAACAGCAACTGGACGAAGCGAACATGAAGAACCTGTGGAACGACGACGCGGCTGAAAAACTCGTTGCCGACTATGCGAAGAAGGGCGTCGGCCACGACCTGGCCTTGCGTGTCTACACGACGCGGCTTCTGGGCGGCGTGCCACAGCTGGTCCTGCATGGCGGCGGCAACACCTCCTGCAAGATCAAGGCGACCGACCTCGTCGGCGACGAGTGGGACGTTCTGTGCGTCAAGGGCAGCGGCTGGGACATGGCCGTCATCGAGCCGCAGGGCCTGCCCGCCGTCAAGATGGGCGCCCTGCTCAAGGCGCGCAAGCTGGACAGGCTTTCCGACGAGGACATGGTCGCCCTGCAGCGGGCAAACCTGATCGACCCCGCCTCGCCCAACCCATCGGTCGAGACCCTGCTGCATGCCTTCCTGCCGCACAAATTCGTCGACCACACCCATTCGACCGCCATCCTGGCCATTGTCGATCAGGAAGACAGCAAACCGCTGGTGGCGAAGGTGTTCGGAGCAAAGATGGGCTACGTGCCCTACATCATGCCAGGCTTCGACCTCGCCAAGGCGGCTGCCGACGTCTTCGACGCCGACCCTACGGTAGAAGGCCTGATCCTCGACAAGCATGGCATCTTCACTTTCGGCGACGATGCCAGGCAGGCCTATGACCGGATGATCCATTATGTGAACGTCGCCGAGGACTATGTGGCCAAGCACGCCAAGCCGCAGCCGGCCAAGGCGGCATTGCCGGCCAGGCTCGCGTCACCGGCGGTGGTCGCGCCCATGCTGCGCGGCGCTGTCGCGGCGCCACGCGGCGAGGGCCGCTTCGACCGCATGATCAGCGATTTCCGTACCTCGGACGCGATCGTCGATTTCATCAATTCGGCAGAGATCGCCGACTATGCACAACGTGGCGTGTCGACGCCAGATCTGTCGATCCGCATCAAGACCGGACCGATGGCGGTGCCAGCGCCCGACGCCGACAAGGTCGATGACTACAAGGCGGTGATCAAGAGCCATGTCGATGCCTTCGCCAAGGATTATCGTGCCTATTTCGAGACCAATGACGCGCTCGACGACGTCAAGCGCACCATGCTCGATCCCATGCCGCGGCTGACGCTGGTGCCGGGGCTCGGCATGTTCGGTCATGGCCGCACATTGAAGGACGCCAGGATCGCATCGGACGTCGGCGAGATGTGGATCGAGGCCGTGCGCGGCGCCGAGGCGGTCGGGCGTTTCCACCCATTGTCCAAGGCCGAGCTTTTCCCGCTCGAATACTGGTCGCTGGAACAGGCCAAGCTTGCCTCCAACAAGCCGAAGCCACTGACCGGACAGGTGGTGCTGATCACCGGTGGCGCCGGTGCGATTGGTGCGGCGACCGCAAAACTTTTCGCCGACAATGGCGCTCATGCCGTCGTCGTCGATCTCGACGCCGAAAAGGCCGCTGATGCCGCTGGGAAAGCCGGCAACAATTCGATCGGCGTTGGCGCCGACATCACCGACCCGGACCAGATGCGCGCCGCATTCGACAAGGCGATCGCCGTGTTCGGCGGCGTCGACATATTGGTGTCCAACGCGGGCGCCGCATGGGAGGGCCGCATCGGCGAGCTTGACGATGCGCTGCTGCGCAAGAGCTTCGAGCTCAATTTCTTCGCCCACCAGTCGGCGGCGCAGAACGCCGTGCGCATCATGCTCGAACAGGGCACCGGCGGCGCTCTCTTGTTCAACACCTCCAAGCAGGCGGTCAACCCCGGCCCGAAGTTCGGCGCCTATGGCGTGCCGAAAGCAGCGACGCTGTTCCTGTCCAGGCAATACGCGCTCGACTACGGCGCCCATGGCATCCGTTCGAATGCCGTCAACGCCGACCGCATCCGCTCGGGTCTTTTGACGGACGCGATGATCGCCAGCCGCTCGGGCGCGCGCGGCGTGTCGGAGAAGGACTACATGTCCGGCAATCTGCTCGGCCAGGAAGTGACGGCGCAGGATGTGGCGCAGGCCTTCCTGCATCACGCCCTGGCCGACCGGACGACCGCGGATGTGACGACAGTCGACGGCGGCAACATTGCCGCGGCGCTGCGGTAGGCTTGCTGCTGAACGATCGCAGCAATCAAAGGCAAACGCCTTGCCTCGGCTGATGAGTTGTTCAAGGATTTGGGGATCTAAGCGTGCCAGTCCCCATTCGCTCCGGGCAATTTCGCCGGGATGTGAAGCGTGTGGAAAGGCGTGGCAAGGACCTGGGCAAGTTGCGCGATCTGTTAGGCTCATCGCCGGACAAGAACTGCCGGTGGCGTACAAGGATCATCCCCTGAAAGGGGACTGGAAAGGCTTTCGTGACGCGCATATCGAACCAGACTGGCTCCTGATCTACCGCGTTGTCGGCGACGAATTGCAGCTTGCCCGTACCGGTTCTCATTCCGACCTGTTCAACGAGTGAACGTCATCGAAAAAGCCGCCCGCAGCGATTTGCTGCAGGGCGGCTTTCATTTCGTCTCAACTCGATAATCAGTGAGAATTTGTGCCGAACGCTACTTCGCGTTGGGGTTCGGCATCCAGGCAGGCATGGCGACGTCGGCGTGGGCGAACTGCGGCAGCTTGGCCGACAGGCCTTCCATGTTCTTGATGTCCTTGTCGATCAACTCTTTCTGGGTAATCAGCGTCGGCGGCACGATGACGTTGTGGCCGGGATCTTCGCCGGCGAGCAACTGCGCCAGGGCGCGCACCGAGACCTGGCCGACGACGGCCGGGTTGGTCGCGGCGGTCGCCGCCCAGGCACTATCGGGCTCGCGCATCGCCGCGATGTCGGACGTCGAAATGTCGGCCGAATAGATCTTGATCTTCTTGTTCAGGCTCGCTTCGTCGACGGCGATCTTCACGCCCTTGGCGAATTCGTCATAAGGGGCGAACATCACGTTGATGTCGGGGTGCGCCGACAGCACCGAGCGTGCCTGGTTGGCGACGGAGTTGGCGATCGGATTGTCGAGCGTGCCGAACATGGCGGCTTCCTTGATGCCGGCATATTTCTTCTTCACGTCGACCCAGGTTTCGTTGCGGCGGTCGAGCGGCGCGATGCCGGCGACATAGACATAGCCGGCGTTCCAGCTTTCGCCGTTGTCCTTGACCGCCTGTTCGAGCGCTAGGCGCGCCAAGTCCTTGTCCGACTGTTCGATCTGCGGGATCTTGGGGTTTTCGACATTGACGTCGAAGGCGACCACCTTGATGCCGGCGTCGACGGCACGCTGGGCGGCGTCCTTCATCGATTCCGTCAGGCCGTGCTGGATGATGATGCCCTGCACGCCGAGCGCAATGGCCTGATCGACCATGTCGGCCTGAAGGGCGGCGTCCTGGCGGCTGTCGAGCACGCGCAGGTCGATGCCGAGCGCCTTCGACTGCGCCTCGACGCCCGACAGATAGGCCTGAAAGAAGTCGCCGGTCGAGAGGTAGCGCACCAGCGCGATCTTGACGCCGGGCTTGTCGAACGGCGCCGGCTTATCGGCGGCCAATGCCGGGACCTGCATCAGCATGGTTGCGCCGGCGAGCCCGAGCGCCACTTTCCCCAGAAGTCTTCTTGTGATGTTCACCTTGTTTTCCTCCACTTTTGTTGAACCCAAAATCCTATCCGGCCGAATGCTAGTTCCTGCCCCTGCCCGAAAGGGCAAAGGTGAAGACAAGGGCGACGACCAGAACCACGCCCTTGACGAAATCCTGCGTGTAGTAGGGCGCGTTCATCATCGTCAGGCCCTGCAGCAAGATGCCGACGAACAGCGCGCCGATGGCGGTGCCGAAGGCGTTCGGCTTCGCGGCGCCAAGCACCGCGTAGCCGATCAGCGCCGCGGCAACCGCATCGAGCAGCAGATTATTACCCGAGGCGATGTCGCCGCGTCCAAGCCGCGCGGCGAGCAAAATGCCGCCGATCGAGGCAAAAACTCCTGAAATAACGTAGGCCCAGATCTTGTATGCCTTGACAGGCGCGCCGGCGAGTTCGGCGGCGCGCTCATTGGAGCCGACGGCGTACATCATGCGGCCGAAGCGGGTGTATTCGAGGAAGAACCAGATCAGCACGGCCAGCACCAGAAGCACGACGACCGACACCGGAATGAGGTTCGGGATGAAGAAATCGAAGCGGTGGCGGCCAAGCGCCAGGAAGGCATCGGAGAACTTGCCGTTGGCGACCGAGCCGTCGGGCATGGTCATGCCGGTGGCGATAGAGCGGCCTTCTGTCGGGATGCGCTGCAGGCCGACCAGCAGGAACATCATGCCGAGCGTCGCCAGCAGGTCCGGCACGCGCATGTAGACGATCAGCCAGCCATTGATCAGGCCGACGATGGCGCCGATCAATAGGCATACGATGACCGCCACGAACGCGTTCTGCTCCAGCACCACCATGACATAGGCCGCCGCCATCATGGCCGAGGTCGCGACCGAACCGATCGACAGGTCGAAGCCGCCGACCACCAGGGTGGCAGTAACACCAAGCGCCAGCACGCCGGTGATGGCGACCGACTGGAAGATGAAGACGGCACTTTGCGGCGAGACGAACCCGTCGGCGGCGATCGCGAAATAGGCGACCAATCCGAACAACAGCACGATGAATCCATAGCGGATGGCGTGGTCGCGCAGCGTCATTCTGCGCACCCCGGCGCCACTGCGGTTTTTACCCAACTCCAATCCATGGTTTCTCCAATCCAATTCCATCGGCCGCCACGCTCAGGCAGCGCTGTGCAGCGGTCCGCCCGCGACCTCGGCCAGCAGGCGATCTAGATCGACATCGACGTTGCGGTGTTCGCCGACGATCGTGTGCTCCGACATCACCAGGATGCGGTCGGCAGTCTCCAGCGCTTCGTCGAGTTCGGTGACGAACAAAAGCGTGGCGCGGCCATTGGCGCTTGCCCTCAGCTTGGCCGCGATGTCGCGCCGGGCCGAAATGTCGACGCCCTGGAACGGCTCGTCGAGGATGAACAGTGCGGCATTCTGGGTCATCCAGCGGGCGACCATCACCTTCTGCTGGTTGCCGCCAGACAATGCCGACATCTCATCCTTCTCGGAGCGGCAGACGATGCCGAGCTGCTCGATCTGCCGGCGCGCGGTGGCGCGTTCGAGGCGGCGCTTGAGCACGCTGAAATTCGACATACGCTTCAGGAAAGGCAAGCTGACATTGCGCTCGATGTTGAAGCCGCCGACAATGCCGCTGGTGGCGCGATCCTTGGCGACGAGGAACACGCCGGCCGCGATCGCGTCGCCCGCCGAGCGCGGCGCGTAAGGCTTGCCGTTCATCGTCATGGTGCCGGCGAGTGGTCGGCGCACGCCGAACAGCGTCTCGGCAAGAGCGGTCTTGCCGACGCCGACGAGACCGGTGACGGCGACGACCTCGCCATCGCCAAGCGTCAGCGAGATCGGCCGGGCGCCCTGCGCGATCCGCAGGCCTTCGATCGTCAGGACCGCCCTGGCGGAACTCCTGGCGACGACACGGTCGAGATGGATCTTGCGGCCGAGCATGGCGTTGACCGCGCCCTCATAGTCGAGCGGCTTGGTGTCAAAGGTGCCCGAGACGACACCGTCGCGCATCGAGACGATGCGGTCCGCAAGCTGCCTGATGTCCGACATGCGGTGCGAGATATAGAGGATCGCCACGCCTTGCTCGCGCAGCCGGTCGACCAGCGCGAACAGCCTGTCGGCTTCGGCGCTGGAGAGCGACGAGGTCGGCTCATCGAGGATCAGCACTTTCGGCTGGTGTGCCAGCGCCCGGGCAATCGCCACCATCTGGCGATCGGCGAGCGAAAGGTCACTGACGCGCGCCTTCAAATCGATATCCAGCCCCATGCGGTCGGCGACCGCCTTGGCTTCGCGGCGCACGCGAGCGGGATTGAACAGGGTCGGCGAGCCTTTGCCGCTCAGCCTGTCGAGGGTGAGATTGGTGGCGACGTCGAGATCGGCGACGACACCATCATTGATGTTCTGGTGCACGGTGACGACACCCGCGCGGATCGCTTCCGCCGGCGTGTTCGGCGCAAAATCCTGCCCGGCAAGCGTCATCGTGCCGCCGCCACGCTCGTAGACGCCGCTGACGATCTTGACGAGGGTGGATTTACCGGCGCCGTTGGCGCCCATCAGCACGGTCACCTCACCGGCATGGAGGTCCAGCGCGATGCCGCCAAGCACCTCGTTGCGGCCAAAGGATTTCCTCAGTCCCTCTACGCGGAACACGGCATTGCCGACCATGCGTTCCTCCCTGACCATGACGCTATGGTCAATATCGGCAATTGTCAACACGATTGACAATTGCCAGACGGCTTCCTAGCTTGGCCTCGCCGTCAAGGCTCCCTTATGATGGGAGCACACAGGCGGGAGGGACAAGGATGACTGGGAAATTGCCGTTCGAAGCATTGTCGGTGGAGACGCTCGCAACACGTCTCAGCACGAACGAAGCGCTGTGCGCGAAGATCGGCAAGGATGCGAGCGCCTGGAAGGTCCGCGAGGTCGGGGACGGCAATCTGAACCTGGTGTTCATCATCGAAGGCGCCAGCGGCGGCGCCATCGTCAAGCAAGCCCTGCCCTATGTCCGGCTCGTCGGCGACAGCTGGCCGCTCCCCTTGAAGCGCTCCTTCTTCGAATACCACGCATTGACCCGGCAGGAGGCGCGCGCGCCGGGCTCGGTGCCGGCGATCTACTACTTCGACGAGGTCCAGGCGTTGATCATCATGGAATATCTGTCGCCGCACATCATCCTGCGGCGGGCGCTGATCGAAGGCCGGCAGTTGCCGAACATTGCCCGGGATATCGGCCTGTTCATGGCCCGCACCCTGTTCCGCGGGTCCGACCTGTCGATGGTGACCAAGGAGCGCAAGGCGGACCTGGCGCTGTTCGCGGACAATGTCGAGCTTTGCGACATCACCGAGAACCTGGTGTTCTCAGACCCGTATTTCGACGCCAAGATGAACCGCCACACCAGTCCGCAGCTCGACGGTCTGGTGGCCGAACTGCGGGCCGATCGCGACCTCAAGGTGGAGGCGCAGCGGCTGAAGCATCTCTTCACCGCCAATGCCGAGACGCTGCTGCATGGCGACCTGCATTCCGGCTCGATCATGGTCACCGATCAGGAAACGCGGATAATCGATCCGGAATTCGCCTTCTACGGTCCGATGGCGTTCGACGTCGGCATGCTGCTCGCCAATTTCTGGATGTCGTTCTTCTCGCAACGCGGGCATGAGCAGAAGGGCATGCGCGACGCCATGCGTGCCTATCTGCTCAATGTCGTGGTCGAGACATGGGCGGTGTTCCGCACCGAGTTCTCGCATCTGTGGCGCACCGAGCGCACCGGCATGCTCTACCAGAAGAGCCTGTTCGAGGATCAGGGCGACAGGCTGGGCGCCGAGCAGGCGCTCGATCATGTGCTGCACCAGATCTGGACCGATCTGCTCGGCTTTGCCGGCATCGAGGTGCACAGGCGCATCCTCGGCCTCGCCCACAATGCCGACTTCGAGACCATTGCCGATGAAGATCTGCGCGCCAGTTGTGAGGCGAAGGCACTGAAATTCGGCCGCCACATCGCCGTCAACCGGCGCCAGATTCACAGCATCGACGAGGTCAACAATCTGGCCGCGCTGATCGAACAGGAGAACAGCATTTGAACGTCGGCGACCGCCACTATCGGACCATCTGGCTCAGCGACGACGGCCGCTCGGTGGAGATCATCGACCAGCGCTGGCTGCCGCATGAATTCCGCATCGAGAAGCTTGGCACGGTCGCCGGCATCGCCACCGCGATCCGCGACATGTGGGTACGCGGCGCACCGTTGATCGGGGTCACCGCGGCCTACGGCGTCGCCATGCAAATGGCGCACGATCCGTCCGACGAAGCGCTCGACAGCGTGTGGGAAACACTGCACGAGACACGACCGACGGCGATCAACCTGCGCTGGGCGCTGGACGAGATGCGGCGTTTCCTGCGGCCGTTGCCGGCCGGACAACGCGCCGCTGCCGCCTATCGGCGCGCCAGTGAAATCGCCGACGAGGATGTCGGGCTCAACCGCGCCATCGGCGAGAACGGTCTCGCCATCATCAAGGACATCGCGGCCCGCAAGCAGCCGGGCGAGCCGGTCAATATCCTCACCCACTGCAATGCCGGCTGGCTGGCGACTGTCGACTACGGCACAGCCACCTCACCGATCTATCTCGCTGTGGAAGCGGGCATTCCGGTCCATGTCTATGTGGATGAAACACGCCCGCGCAACCAGGGCGCCCAACTGACCGCCTGGGAAATGGCCGGCCATGGCGTGCCGCACACGCTGATCGTCGACAATGCCGGCGGCCATCTGATGCAGCGCGGCGCGATCGACATGGTCATCGTCGGCACCGACCGCACGACAGCCGACGGCGATGTCTGCAACAAGATCGGCACCTATCTGAAGGCGCTCGCCGCAGCCGACAACGACGTGCCGTTCTACGTCGCGCTGCCCTCTCCCACCATCGACTGGACGGTGGGCGACGGCCTCGCCGAAATCCCGATCGAGGAGCGCTCGGGCGACGAGGTATCGCTGGTCTGGGGCAAGACCGCCACGGGCGAGATCGCCCAGGTGCGTGTCTCGCCCGAAGCGACGCCGGCAAGGAACCCCGCCTTCGACGTGACGCCGGCACGGCTGGTGACCGGACTGATCACCGAGCGCGGCATCGCCAAGGCATCGCGCGAAGGGCTGAAGGCGATGTTCCCCGAGCGGGGATAATCAGAACCGAGCTGCGTCATCCGTTAGAGCGGTCCAGCTGGAATCGCCGGCCGCTCCAACTCTCTGTTTTCACGCAATCCCCAACGGAAACCGCAGCACAGTTTTCCTGGAATTGCTTCAGTAGAGCGGCTTGCCCATGTGCTTCGGCGTCGGCCATTGCGCCGTGATGCCGGGCTGCACCGGCCGTTCGAGGTAGGTCGCCAGAACCACGTAGCTGCGCGTCGAGGTGACGCCGGGTGTCTCGTAGAGACGCAATAGCAGTCCTTCGAGCGCCTTGGTGTCCTCGGTACGCACCTTGAGCAGGACACATGTGTCGCCGGCTACGGTGTGGATCTCCTCGACCTCGGGATATTCCGAGATCGCCATCAGTTCCGGGGTCTTGCCCCAGCCGCTGGTGTCGATGTGGACGAAGGTGAGCAGCGGCTTTCTCACCGCGTTGGGATCAATGATGGCGGCCGTGTTGCGGATGGCGCCGCTGCGCCGAAGCCGCTTGACGCGCTCATGCGCTGCCGGCGGCGACAGGCCGACACGTTCGCCGAGCTCGGCGTAACTGACGGTCGCGTCGTCGACCAGAACGCCTAATATCTTTCGGTCGGTCGCGTCGACATCCCGGGCCGCCGGCCTGTTCCGCTGAATGCCATCTGTTTCTGCATCCATGCCGATATTCCCGATTGTCACGGAATTTAATACGGCCATTATGATGATATGTCGAACAATGATCAAGCTGCAACCTTGAACGCGGACACCAGGCCGCCCATTCCGGCCCTTGCCTATCTCCTGACCGGATGCATCGCCGTGATCGGCTCGAATTCGCTGGTGCTGGGCCCGATCGCTCCGGCGGTGGCCGTATCGTTCGCGACCAGCGTTCCCACGGTGATGACGGCGGCGGCCGCCTTCGGCCTCGGCACATCGGCGAGCGCCCTGTTCCTGGCACGCCATATCGACCGGGTCGGCGCGCGCCGGATGCTGCAGGCAGCCTTGCTGCTGCTGGCATTGGCCCTGGTCGCCAGCGCCGCTGCGCCCACGGTGGCCGCACTGGTTGCCGCGCAGCTTGTCGCCGGCATTGCCGCCGGCGTCGCGATGCCGGCAATCTACGCCAGTGCCGCGGCTATTGCTCCGCCCGGCCGCGAAAGCGGCACGATCGGCGTGGTGCTGACCGGATGGACACTCAGCATGGTGGCCGGCGTTTCGTTGTCGGCGGTGCTTGCCGATCTCGTGCACTGGCGCGCCGTCTTCGCCGCCGTGGCGCTGCTTGCCACCCTGGCGCTCGGCGGTCTCAGCGCATCGTCGCTCCCGGATGTCAGGAAGACCGGGCCGGCGCCCTCGCCGTTCGAAGCGTTCGGCATTCCCGGCATCGTGCCACTGCTGGTCGCCTGCGGCGCCTTCATGACCGCCTTCTACGGTGTCTATGGCTATCTCGGCGATCATCTTCACAGCGGACTGGGACAGGCGGTCAGCGCCAACGGTCTGGCGGCCCTCGCCTATGGCACGGGGTTCGGCACGGCGGCGCTCTTCGACGGCATCATCGATCGCCTTGGCGCGAGGCGCGTCATGCCTTTCGCCTATCTTCTCGTCGCCATGATCCACGTGGCGATCGCCGCGACCAGCGACAGCTATGGCCTGACGCTCGCCATGATGGCCGCCTGGGGGCTTGCCAATCATTTCGGCCTGAACGTGCTGGTGATGCGCCTGTCGGCGCTCGATCCGTCACGGCGGGGTACGATCATGGGCCTGAACAGCGCGGTAACCTACCTCGCGGTGTTCGTCGGCACCACAGGCTTCGGGCCGCTCTATTCCGGCTTCGGCTTTGCCACATGCGCGATGGTCGCGGCGGTGCTGATGCTGGTTGCCGCCTCGGCTGCAGCGTGGCGCACCCGGTAGAGCCATCATCGCATTGCTCCAGCCGACAGAACGTGATTGGCCAGCGGCCTGTCGCGCGGTTGACAGCGGCACCCCTGCTCTTCATACAGAGCGCGTTAATGTTCTCAGGGCGGGGTGAAAGTCCCCACCGGCGGTAACGGCTTCGGCCGAAGCCCGCGAGCGCTTTCCGGCATCGGAAAGGTCAGCAGATCCGGTGTGATTCCGGAGCCGACGGTTAGAGTCCGGATGAAAGAGAACGAAACGGAAAACGGACCGCCTCGGCGGGCCGGATTTCGTATCGTGCGTCCTGATTCTGGTTCGAAACGGAAGGATGGACCCATGAATCAGCATTCCCACAAAGACTATGAAACAACCCGCGTCGCCGTCATCAGGGCGCGCTGGCATGCCGACATCGTCGACCAGTGCGTGCAAGCCTTCGAAGCGGAGCTGGCCGAGATCGGCGGCGGACGCTTTGCCGTCGACGTCTTCGACGTGCCCGGCGCCTACGAGATTCCGCTGCATGCCAAGACGCTTGCCGGGACCGGCCGCTACGCCGCGATCCTCGGCACGGCGTTCGTCGTCAATGGCGGCATCTACCGGCACGACTTCGTCGCCGGTGCAGTCATCGACGGCATGATGAACGTGCAGCTGTCGACCGGCGTGCCGGTCCTGTCGGCGGTGCTCACGCCGCACAATTTTCACGACAGCGCCGAGCATCACCGCTTCTTCTTCGAGCATTTCACGGTCAAGGGCAAAGAGGCGGCCAACGCCTGTGTGCAGATCCTCGCCGCGCGGGAAAAGATCGCGGCCTGAAGCACTGAAGCCGGGTGGAAATCCCGGCAACAGCCGGTAGTATCGGATGCATGTCGCCCAAAAAAAACCGCAGCGGTTTTGGGGCGACAATGTGCATAAACAAGACCAGGAAAATGCCGAGTTCGGGAGGATGCCGGTGCAGACCAAGAAGATCATCAACGACGGCAACCGCGCCGTCGACGAAATGCTCGAAGGGATCCTGGCCGCGCATCCTCGCCATCTCACAAGCGTGGACGGCAGCCCGCGCTCGATCATCGCCCGCGACGGCGCACGGCCCGGCAAGGTCGGGCTGGTGATCGGCGGCGGCTCCGGCCACGAGCCGACCTTTCTCGGCTTTGTCGGCAAGGGGCTGGCGGACGCGGCGGCGATCGGCAACGTCTTTGCCTCGCCACCACCGGATCCGATCCTGGAATGCGCCAAGGCGGTCAGCGGCGGTGCCGGCGTCCTGTTCATGTACGGCAACTATGCCGGCGATGTGATGAATTTCGACATGGCGGCCGAGATGGCCGGCATGGACGTCGTCGAGGTGCGAACCGTGCTGACCACCGACGACGTCGCCTCGGCACCACGCGACCAGCGGCAGAAGCGGCGTGGTGTCGCCGGCAATTTCTTCATATTCAAGGCCGCCGGTGCGGCCTGCGACCTCATGCTCTCGCTCGACGAATGCGAACGCATCGCGCGCAAGGCCAACGACCACACCTTCACCATGGGCGTGGCGCTGTCGCCCTGCTCGCTGCCGCAGACGCGGCGGCCGAATTTCGACATCGGCGCCGACGAGATGGAGATCGGCATGGGCATCCATGGCGAACCCGGCATCGCGCGCGGCAAGCTCGGGACCGCCGATGAGATTGCCGACGAGATGCTCGACAAGATTTTCGCCGAGATGGCGCCGAAGCGGGGCGACAAGGTCGCGGTGCTGGTCAACTCGCTGGGATCGACGCCGCTGATGGAGCTCTACATCATGAACCGTCGGGTCAAGCAGCGGCTCGATGCAATCGGCGTTTCCGTCCACGCGACCTGGGTCGGCAATTATTGCACGTCGCTGGAAATGGCCGGCGCCTCGGTGACGCTTTTCCATCTCGACGAAGAGTTGCAGACGATGCTCGACCATCCCTGCGACTGCGCCATGTTCCGTGCCGGCTGAGGAGCGCTCCATGACCATCGCCGCCTCCGAGCTGAAAAGAATGTTAGATGCCATCGCGGTGGCGATCGAAGCCGACAGGGACCGGCTTTGCCAGCTCGACGGCGTCATCGGCGACGCCGACCACGGCATTGCGATGGCGCTCGGGTTCAACGCCGTGCGCGATGCGCTGGCACTGCTCGACCTTGCGGCGACCGAGCCGACCGCGCTCCTCAACACGGCGGCGAAATCGTTCCTCAATGCCGTCGGCGCGTCCTGCGGTCCGCTCTATGCCACCGCCTTCATGCGCGCCGCCGCCGCCGTCAAGGGCAAGGCGACGCTCGCGGATGCCGAGTTCGTCGCGCTGCTGCAGGCCATGGCGCAAGGCATCAAGGATCGCGGCAAGGCCGAGATCGGCGAGAAGACAATGGTCGACGCCTGGCAACCGGCGGCGGAAGCGGCCGGCGCCAGCAATGCAGCAGGAAAAGACCTTGCTGAAAGCCTGCAGGCAGCCCTTGCCGCCGCCAAGCGCGGCGCGGAATCGACCAAGGACATGATCGCCGCCAAGGGCCGCTCGTCACGGCTTGGCGAGCGGTCGCTCGGGCATATGGACCCAGGCGCGGCCTCGGCCGTCACCGTCATCAGGGCCATGCGCGACAGTCTCTCTTAGCCCTTTGCCGCGTCGAGCCTGTTGATCGCCTGGACGTTGCCGGCCGAGGGCCCCTTCTCGTCGAACTCCGAGGCCAGCCACGTGTCGACAATGGCCTTGGCCAGTTCCGGACCGATAACACGGGCGCCCATGGTGATGATCTGGGCGTTGTTGGATTTCGCCGCGCGTTCGGCCGAGTAGGTGTCGTGGGTAAGTGCCGCGCGGATCCCCGGCACCTTGTTGGCCGAGATCGAGACGCCGATGCCGGTGCCGCAGAACAGGATGCCACGGTCGTTTTCGCCGTCGACGATCGTCTGGGCAAGTTTCTGCGACAGGTCGGCATAATAACCGGCCTGGCTGAGATCACTGACGGTGAGGCCGGGCTTGGTTGCCAGATGCGCGGCGATGACGTCGAGCAGCGGCTTGCCGGCGCTATCGGCTCCAATGGCTATTTTCATTTTTTGTCCTTTCCAGTTCGATTGATTCAGATCGCGGCTGATGCGCGGCGCAGGATGTCGATGTAGCCTTCGGCCTGCCAGGCGGAGCGGCCGATGAACAGGCCATCGATGTTGGGCCGGTCGATCAGTTCCGCGGCATTGCCAGGGTTGACGCTGCCGCCATAGAGCACCGGCGGCGCGGACGGCAGCAGACCGGCGGCGACCTTCTTGATCAGCGCCTGCTGCTTGTCGGCATAGTCGGAACTGGCTGGAATGCCCTTGTCGCCGATCGCCCAGACCGGCTCGTAGGCGAACAGGATTTTTGCCACCTTCGCCTCGCCTTCGAGGAATTGCAATGCACCCTCGACCTGATTGGTGAGCACCGCATCGGCCTTGCCGCTTTCGCGCTCGGCCAGCGTCTCGCCGACGCAGATCAGCGGTATCAATCCATGCTTGACCGCCGCCGCCGTCTTCAGCCCGACCGTGCGATCGGTCTCGCCGAAATGCTCGCGCCGCTCGCTATGGCCGAGTTCGACCAGGTCGAGGCCGCAATCGTTCAGCATCACCGGCGAGATCTCGCCGGTCCAGGCGCCGGCATCGGCCCAATGCATGTTCTGCGCGCCGACCTTGATGCGCGTCGCCGACAGCGCCTGCCTGACTTCGCGCACCGCCGTGAAAGGCGGAATAACGAAAGGCTGGATGCGATCGTCGAAACCCGGCACGAAGCCGGCCAGCGCCCCGGCAAAATCAAGCGCCTCGGCGAGCGTCTTGTTCATCTTCCAGCTTGTACCGACCCAGTAAACCACTCGTACTCTCCTTGATCCTCAATCCTTGTCGGCGACCACCGTCAGCGAAACCCCGGCCGCATCCAGCGTCGCGCGCATCCCGGGCTCCGGCTCGCGTCCGGTGAAGACGGCCTCGAATGCCTTGAGATCGGTCAGGAAATGCAGCGCGCTACGGCCAAACTTGCCGTGATCGACCAGCAGGTATTTGCGGGTCGCCGCAGCCATCATCAGCCGCTTGGCCTGCACCACTTCCTGGTCCTGATGGAAGGCGGAGGCGCCGTGGATGGCGGATGAGGACAGGAAGGCGACATCGGCGCGCAGCGATCGCAGCGAAGCCTCGGCAAGCAGGCCGAAGAAGCCATGGAATTTCTTCGAGTATTGGCCGCCGAGCGCGATCAGGTTGATGCCTCCGGCACCGGCCAGATCCTGGATGGCGGCGAGATTGTTGGTGATCACCGTCAGCGGCCTGAGTTCCGCGAGATGTCGCGCGATACCGCCCGCCGTCGAGCCGTCGTCGATGATGACCGTCTGGCCGGGTTCGATCATGGCCGCGGCCGCCGCCGCAAGGCGCTGCTTTTCCCCAGTCGCCTGCTTCTGCCGGTAGCGGAAATCGCTTTCGAAGAGGCTGCTCGGCTGTATCGAGGCGCCGCCGCGCACCTTGCGCAGGAAGCCACTCTCCTCGAGCTCGTCCAAGTCGCGGTGCACGGTCATCCTGGAGACGCCAAAACGCGAGGCGAGGTCGTCGACGCTGGCCGCGCCGGCGTCCACCAGGAAGTCCATGATGCCTTGCCGTCTGTTGTCGCTCTTCATTCTCGCCGACCCGCCAACGCAGAAGCCTGGCTCCTTGATCGAACTCAGACATAACAGACATTGCCGCGCATGTACCATAATTTTTGTGATAATGAGATATTTCACTGAGATATTTCGCCGGCTTTTATCGCGCCGCTGTAACAAGAATTGCTGCCGGGACGGTCTGTCACGGTTGCGGTTGCGCGGAATTCCGGCCAGAAGCATCGGTGGGCTGAACGATGCGCGGACAGCCCGCAACCACAGGTTTGAAACCAGATACGGGAGACTAATCGTTGGCTCGCATCACACTGAGACAATTGCTCGATCACGCCGCCGAATACGGCTATGGCGTGCCGGCCTTCAACATGAACAACATGGAACAGGGCCTGGCCATCATGGAGGCCGCGGAGGAGACCAAGTCGCCTGTCATCCTGCAGGCGAGCCGCGGTGCGCGCGCCTACGCCAATGACGTGGTGCTGGCCAAGCTGATCGACGCCCTGGTCGAAATCCATCCCGACATCCCGGTCTGCATGCATCTCGACCACGGCAACAACGAAGCTACCTGCGTCACCGCGATCCAGTACGGCTTCACCTCGGTGATGATGGACGGTTCGCTGAAGGAAGACGGCAAGTCGCCGGCCGACTATGCCTATAATTCCGGTATCACACGGCGTGTGGTCGATATGGCGCATTGGGGTGGCGTGTCGGTGGAAGGCGAGATCGGCGTGCTGGGCTCGCTCGAGAGCGGCGGCGGCGAACAGGAAGACGGCCACGGTGTCGAAGGCGCGATCAGCCACGACCAGCTCTTGACCGATCCGGTGCAGGCCGAGCAGTTCGTGCGCGACACTCATGTCGATGCGCTGGCGGTGGCCATGGGCACCAGCCACGGCGCCTATAAATTCTCGCGCAAGCCCGACGGCGCGGTTCTGGCCATGAATGTCATCGAGGAGATCCACCGCCGGCTGCCGAACATGCACCTGGTCATGCACGGCTCATCCTCGGTGCCGGAGGACCTGCAGGAGATCATCAACAAATATGGCGGCCAGATGAAGCCGACCTGGGGCGTGCCGGTGGAAGAGATCCAGCGCGGCATCAAGCATGGCGTGCGCAAGATCAACATCGACACCGACAACCGCATGGCGTTGACCGGCGCGATCCGCAAGGTGCTGACCGAAAACCCAAGCGAGTTCGATCCGCGCAAATACCTGACGCCGGCCATGGCGGCGATGAGGAAGCTCTGCAAGGAGCGCTTCGAGCAATTCGGCACCGCCGGCAATGCGCCGAAGATCAAGCCGCTGCCGGTCTCGGAAATGGCCAAGCGCTACAAATCGGGCAGCCTCGATCCGAAATTCGCCTGAGTTCGATCCGGTTTGCATTTCATGGACAGGAGCCGCATCGGCTCCTGTCCGATTTCTATCCGGCTTTCGGCAGCAGGCCAGGCCTGCCGGTCTCGATGAAGGGCGCCCAATAGTCGACCGACTCGCGGATCATGGCGACCACCTGATGGTCGACCGGCTCGCGCTCGCGGAACGACAGTTCGAGGCAGATCTCGTTGTCGGAGCCGCCGCCGCGGCGCACCGTCTCCAGCAGCTTCTCAGGCGTGATGCGGCCGTCCTCGTTGTGGGCTGACGTGAACGGCCAGTGGCCGCCCTTGTTCATCGACGACTGCTTGACGTGGATGATCGGTGATTTGCGGGGGAACGCCTCGGCCCAGGCATAGGGATCGATATCGGCCGGGTTGGAGGAGGTCACGTCGCCATGGTCGATGTCGACCATCATCTCCAGTGGAATGGCCATGCCGGCAGCATCGATCGCATCCTGCAGCATCCGGCAATTCTCGATCGTGTGGCCGAACTCGCGGCCGACCGACATCGGCTCCCAGAACAGGTAGGTCAGGCCTGCCGCCCGGGCGTGTTCGGCGACCTCGCGCCAGCAGTCCAGCGCGATGTCGAACAGACGCGCGCGGCGGGCGGCGTCGTCGAAGTCGCGATGCGTGAAAATGGCGAACTGCGTGCCCATGCCGCTAGCGCCAAGCTCGGCCGAGATATCGGCAAAGGTCTTGAACCAGTCGACATAGTAGCGGCGCACATCGGCATCGGGATGGCCGAAATGGTTGAGCCGGCCGTAGGGACCAGTCATGCCGGAGGTGACGCGCACGCCGGTGCGGTTCAAGGCGTTGCGGAACAGGCGGACGAATTTGACGATCGTCGCCGCGGGCCAGCCCGGATTGACGAATTCGTGCGTGAGTTGAACATCCCTGATGCCGATGCCATAGGCGATGGTGTCGATCAGATCGTCGGGCTCCGCGAAGCGGTTGACCAGCGGATTGGTGTTGAGGGAGAGCGTGAAGGCCAAGGTCGCTATCCCTTCAACGCTGTCGCCGAATAGGGGGCAGTGAGCGCCATCAGCCTGCCCTCGCCTGCCGGGTCGCGCACCAATGCTCGAAGGCCGACTTCTCCTCGGCGGACAGATGCAGGCCATGCTTGGTGCGCCGTTCGAGAATGTCGGCCGCGTCTTCCGCCCATTCCTGTTCAAAGAGGTAGTTCGCCTCGCGCTCGAAGAAATCCTTGCCGAAGCACCGCCCCAGTGCGGCGAGCGAACGGGCGCCGCCGACCACGGACCGCGTCCTGGTGCCGTAGAGCCGGCCGTAATGCTTGAGCAGCGATGCCGGCATCCATGGATACTCATTCGCGAGGTCGCCGAGGAACTGTTCGAAATCGGCATTGGCGATATCGCCGCCGGGCAAATGCGCCTTTGCGGTCCAGGCTTTGCCCAGGCGGGGAAAGAATGGCGCGATCCTGTCCAGCGCGTGCTCGGCCAGTTTGCGGAAGGTGGTGATCTTGCCGCCGAAGACGGAGAGCAGCGGCGCCTGCGCGTCCGGCGCGTCGAGTTCGAAAATATAGTCGCGGGTCACCGCGCTCGGATTGTCGGCGTTGTCGTCATAGAGCGGCCTGACGCCGGAGAAGGAATAGACCACATCGTTGCGCGCAAGGCCGCGCTTGAAATAGCGGTTGACCACTTTGATGAGGTAGTCGATCTCGCTCTCATCCGCGATCACATCCTCCGGCCGGCCTTCGTAGGGAATGTCGGTGGTTCCGATCAGCGCGAGATCGTTCTGGTAGGGATTGATGAAGATGACGCGCTTGTCGCTGTTCTGGACGAGATAGGCTTGCCTTCCCTCCCAGAACTTGGGCACGACGATATGGCTGCCCTTGACGAGGCGGACATTACGCCTGGAATTCTGGCCGGCAACGCGATTGACGATGTCATTCACCCAGGGACCGGCGGCATTGATCAGCGCGCGGGCCCGCACACTGGTCTTGATGCCGGTCCTGACGTCACGCATCTCGACGACCCAGAGGCCGCCCTCGCGGCGGGCGGCGGTGCAGGCAGTGCGGGTGAAGACCTTCGCTCCCCGTTCGGCGGCGTCGAGCGCATTGATGACGACGAGGCGGGCATCGTCGACCCAACAATCGGAATATTCGAAGCCGCGCTTGAAACTGTCCTTGATCGGCGCTCCCTCGGGCGCGGTGCGCAGGTCAAGCGTCCGGGTGGCCGGCAGCCGCTTGCGACCGCCGAGATGGTCGTAGAGGAACAGGCCGAGCCGCACCAGCCATGCCGGCCGGTCGTCAGGGCTGTGCGGCAGCACGAAGCGCATCGGCCAGATGATGTGCGGCGCCGATTCCAGCAGCACCTCGCGCTCGATCAGCGCCTCGCGCACCAGGCGGAACTCATAATACTCGAGGTAGCGCAGACCGCCATGGACGAGCTTGCCCGAGCGCGAACTGGTGCCTTCGGCGAGATCGTCCTTTTCGCACAGGATGACGGAAAGCCCGCGGCCGGCGGCGTCGCGCGCGATGCCGGCGCCGTTGACGCCGCCGCCGATGACGAAGAGATCGACGATGTCAGGGCCGACGCTCATCTTGCCGTCGCCCCGCTGCCGGATTTTCGCATCATGGCCATCGCTCTCAGCACGGATTGACCGGAGGCAGGCCGGCCAGGTAACGGCGTACCTCCTCGGCGGCCTGCTCGGCGGCATAGGTCACGGTGCGCACCGAGGCGCCGGCGATATGCGGCGTCAGCGTCACGTTGGGCAGCTGCAGCAGCGGCCAGTCAGAGGGCACCGGCTCGACCGCGAAGGTCTCCAGCATGGCGCTGGCGATCTGCCCCGAAACCAGCGCCTCGTAGAGCGCGTCGTAGTCGACCAATGGGCCACGCGCAGTGTTGACGAAGATCACCCCCGGCTTCATCCGGGCGATGGTCTCCTTACCGATCAGGCCGCGTGTCTCCCCGGTCACCCGCGAATGCAGCGTGACCACGTCGGCGCGCGACAGGAGATCGTCGAGCGCAACCAGTTCGACGCCGGCGTTGCGGTCCTCGGCGCTCAACTGCACATAGGGGTCGCTGACCAGGACATGGCAGCCGAAGGCACGCAGCAGGCGCACCACTTTCGTGCCGATATTGCCATAGCCGACGACGCCGACGGTCATTTCACCGAGTTCGCGGCCGGTGCGGTCGGCGCGGTAGAGATCGCCGCGCCATTCCCCCTTGCGCAGGGCTTCGTGGCCGACCCGGATCAGCCGCGTCTCGGCAAGGATGGCGCCGATGGTGAACTCGGCCACGGCGGTGGCGTTACGGCCGGGCACGTTGACCACGGTGATGCCGTGCGCCTTGGCGGCAGCCATGTCGATGTTGATCGGGCCGCCGCGCGACACCGCGACCAGCTTGAGCGACGGCAGGCGCCGCATCATGCCTTCCGACAGGGGCGCAAGCTGGGTGACGAGGATTTCGGCGTCGCCGATGAAGTCGACGACCTCGTCGGGATGGCCGAAATATTCCTTGACCTTGTCGAGGCCGAGCGCCGGATTGCCGAACTCCATCGGCTCGTCGGGCCAGGCCGTCTGCAAGGTCCTGATGTCGAGGTCGCCACTGACAACCTTCTCGATTTTGGCGCGAAACACCTCCGGCAGCATGAAGTTGTCGCCAATGATCGCTATTTTCCTGGGCATACTCGACTTCTCAATTTTCCTGCGATGTCGCCATGGCACGCCAGACCGGCCGCAAGGCCTGATGCGCCAGCATGTAGGAAGGGGCCATCCTGTCGTAGATCGCGGCGAGGTCCGGGTCGCTCGGTTCGGCCTCGCCGAGCAACGGCGTCACCCATTCGCCGACGCATTCGTCCATGGAGGCGTATTGGCCGACGCAGACCGCGGCGATCATCGCCGCACCGGCGGCGCCGGCCTCCTCGCGCGCGCTGGTGCGCGTGTCGGCGCCGATGGCCGCACCCAGTATCTTGCGCAGCGCCGGGCTTCTGGCGGCGCCGCCGGTCAGGCGGATTTCGCGTGGCAGCGGGCCCATGGCGGCGTAGCAGTCGCGCGCCGCGAAGGCCAAGCCTTCGAAGACGGCGCGCACCAGATCGGCGTAGCCGTGGCGCGACGAAATGCCGACGAAGCCCGCCCTGGCATTGGCATCGACGAACGGTCCGCGCTCACCCGCTTCAGACACGTAGGGCTGATAGAGCAGCGACGCCGGCTGCGAGGCCGCGATCCAGGCATCGACCAGCGCGATCATCTCGCCATTGCTGCGGGTTATGCCTTGCGAGGCGAGAATGCCCGAGGCAAGGCCAAGCACCCAGTCGATGTTGAGCGTCGCCGCCATATTGGACTGCATCTGCGCGAAGACGCCCGGCGCCGGCATCGCCATCGTATAACCGGTCGCCGCTTCGTTCAGCTGCACATCGTCGGGCGTCTCGGCCAGCCGCATGTGCATGCCGGTGGAGCCGATGATCGAGCAGCCGGGCTTGCGCTCGCGATCGAGGAGGCCGGCGCCGAGCGCGGTGCAGACGACATCGACATAACCGAGCACAACGGGTGTCCCGGCAAGCATGCCGGTGATGGCGGCAGCCGCCGGCGACAGTCCGGTGCTGTGCCTCGTGCCGTCGACAATCGGCGGCAGCAGGTGCCTGAGATCGGCGACGCCGAGGACGTCGAGCACGTCGCCGCTATAGTCGCGGGTGCGGAAGTCGCCGAAAGTGAAGGTCCCTTCGGACGGATCGGTGGCGCGTTCGCCGGTGAGCTTGAAATAGAGCCAGTCCTTGCAGTGGAACGCGGTGGCAGCCTTGCCGAGCATTTCGGGCATGGTGCGCTTCATGAAGACAAACTGCGAGCCCTGCTGGCAGGCGGCAAGCCCGCTGCCGGTCTTTTCGAAGCGCAGCCGGTCGTCGGGCCGCGCGCGGATTTCCTCAACGACGCCGGCGGCGCGCGCGTCGAGCCAAAGCCAGCCCTTGGCCACCGGCTCGCCCTTGCCATCGATCAGCCAGGTGCCGTCGCCCTGCCCGGTCACCGCGATGGCGACGGTCCGGCTGGCGAGATCGGGCACCTTGTCGGCGAGCTGGCGCAGGGTCGTGGCGGCATCGGCCCAGGTGCGCGCCAGATCCTGTTCGGCGCCGCCGCCCGGCAGCGTCAGATAATGGTTCGGCGTCGCCGCGGCCGCGATCTGGCGGCCTTTCGTGTCGAAGGCGATGGACTTGATGACGGAGGTGCCGGCATCGATGCCGATCAGTATGTCGCGCATCACGCGAGCTCCATGCCGTGCGAGATGGCCATGCCGCTCGCCTGGTCGAAGACGTGCAGGTTTTTCGGATCGATGCTGACGTTGATGGGCGCGCCAAGGTCGAGCCGGGTGCGGTCATGCTCGACCAGCACCAGCGAACCGCCGGCGAAATCGGCGGCGATGTGGGTCTGGTCGCCAAGCCATTGGTTGGCCGAGACCCTGGCCGGAACACCCTCTTTCGAGCGCCGGACCGCGTAGGGCCTGATGCCGATGACGACCCGCTCGCGGCTGAGCAGTTGATCGCGAACCGGAGCGCTGAAGGCGTCCTTGTCATAGTCGAGCGACAACCCGTCGGGCAGCCGCAGATTGATGCGGCCGCCGACCGTCCCGACAAAGGCCTCGAAGACGTTCATCGGCGGTTCGCCGACGAAGGTTCCGGTGAACAGGTTGGCCGGACGCTCCTTGAGCCGGTCCGGCGTGTCAAACTGCTGCAGCACGCCGCCTTCCATCACCGCGATGCGGTCGGCAAGCGCGTTGGCCTCGGTCTGATCGTGGGTGACCAGGATCGCGGTCAGGCCGCGCTCCTTGATGAAATGCTTGATGCGGCCGCGCAGCACCGCGCGAAGCTGCGGTTCGAGTTGCCCCATCGGCTCGTCGAGCAGATGCAGGTCGGCTTCCCGGATCAACGCCCGGCCAAGACTGGCGCGCTGCTGCTGACCACCCGAAATGGAGCCGGGATAGCGCTCCAATATGTCCTCGATCTCCAGCAGTTTGGCGATGCTGGCGACCTTGGCATCGACCTCGCTCCTGGGCAGCCGGGCGGCCTTGAGGGCAAAGGCCATGTTCTCGCGCACGGTCAGCGGCGGATAGAGCGAGTAGCCCTCGAAGGCCATCGCCACATTGCGCCTGACCGGCGGCAAGGTCTGTACCTTGCGGCCGGCGACCGCGATCGTGCCGCGCGAGACCTCCTCGAAACCGGCGATCATGCGCAGCGTCGAGGTCTTGCCGCAGCCGGACGAACCGAGCAGCGCCACGATCTCGCCCTTGCCGATTTCCATCGTCAGGTTCTTGACGGCGTGAACGCCACGGTCGATCGGGCCATAAAACTTGTCGACGCCGGAAATGGTGAGTGCGCTGGCGCTCATGCCGCTTCTCCGCTGCGCAGATTGACAATGTTCTTCGCGCCTATGCGCTCACCGCTCGCCCTGTCGAACAGCAAGGCGCTCTTGCCGTCGACGACGATATGGGCCTTGCCTTCGCTGCGGCCCGGCGTTCCGGCCGGGCGCGAGACCAGGATTTCACGGCCGCGAACGGTGCGCACCAGGGTGACGATCTTTTCGTTGAGCGGCGTCTCGGCCTCGACCGTCACCGGAATGGCGCCGGGCTCGTTTTCGCCAACGAAATGCAGTGCCTCCGGCCTCAGCCCGATGATGCAGTCGCGACCGATGGCGATCTCGGGAACATCGGCGAGATGGACCTGCACATTGGACAGGCCGACATAGCCCCCCCTGCCATCGCGCGCGGGCTTGACGTCGAGCAGATTGATGGTCGGGTCGCCGAACAGCCGCGCGATCTCGATGTTGGCCGGCTCGCGATAGATCTGCTCGGGCGTGCCGAGCTGCCTGATGACGCCTTGCGACATCACAGCGATACGGTCGCCGAGCGCCATGGCTTCCTTGTAATCCTGGGTGACGTAGACGACGGTGGCGCCGCGATCGGCGAGCAGCCTGGGCAGTTCGAGCCGCATCTCGAAGCGCAGCTTGGCGTCGACATTGCGCAAGGGATCGTCGAGCAGCAGCAGCGGCGGTGAACCGACCAAAGCGCGGGCAAGGGCCGTGCGCTGCTTTTGGCCGTTGGAGAGAGCGCGTGGTTTGTGGCTCAGCACATGGCCGATCTTCAACAGTTTGGCGACGCTCTCGACGCCGGCCTTGATCGCGCTCTGCGACGAGCGCTTGGCCTCGAGCGGCGTCGCGATGTTGTCGAACGCGCTCATATGCGGAAACAGCGCGAAATTCTGGAACGCCATGCCGACGCCGCGGAACTCCGCGTCGACATCGGTCATGTCCTCGCCGCCGATAAGGATCTTGCCTTCGTCCGGATCGATGACGCCGGCGACCAGGCGCAGCAGCACCGTCTTGCCGGCGCCCGAGGGTCCGAACAGGACCAGCGTTTCGCCATCCGCGACGGTCAGCGACAAATTGTCGAGGACGGTCTGGCTCTTGTAGCGCTTGACGAGATTTCTGAGTTCGAGGCTGGCCATTTCTATCCTTTCACCGCGCCGAGCGACAGGCCTTCGACCAGATAGCGCTGTGCGTAAAGGGCGAGCGCCAGCGTCGGCGTGATCGACAAGACGATGGCCGCCGAAATCTGGCCGTACTGGATGCCGGATGAGGTGATGAAGGCGAGCGCGCCGACCGTCACCGGCTGCTTGTCGGCCGAAGCCAGCACCAGCGCGAAGACGAAATTGTTCCAGGCGAAGATGAAGGCGAGCAGGCCGGCCGCAGCAATGCCAGGGCCGGCGAGCGGCAGCGCGATCTTGCGGAAGGTGGCGAACCAGGAATGACCGCCGATACGGTAGGCATATTCGATGTCAGCCGGGATATCCTCGAAATAGCCGCGCACGATCCACAGTATCAGCGGCAGGCAGATCAGCTGGTAGACCCAGATCAGCCCGATATAGGTGTTGGCCAGGCCGAGCTTCTGGAAATAGAGCGTGAGCGGCAACAGCACCAGAAGTGCCGGCGCGAACCTGAACGACAGAAGCGTGAAGGCGATGTCCTCCGAGCCGCGGAATTTGTGGCGCGCGAAGGCGTAGGCGGCCGGCACGCCGAGCAGCAGCGAAACCGCCACCGAGGTCACCGACAGGAACACCGAATTCCAGAGGTTGCGCATGAAGGCGATGTCGAGCGTGCCGGCGGCGGTCATCAGCTTGCCGGTGATCAGCGCGGTGTAATTGGCCAGCGTCGGTTCGAAGATGAGCTGCGGCGGGATGCGCAGGATGGTCTCGTTGGTCTGGAACGACATCATGAAGATCCAGACGATCGGGAACATGAAGAAGATCACCACCAGCGTCAGTGCCACGCCGCGCAGGATGCGTTCGAGAAGCGAGGTATGTTCCATCGCCGCCTCCTATGCCTGGCCGCGGGCGCGTTCGCGCAGCCTGAGCCAGTTCTTGATGAAGATGTTGGAGAGGAAATAGGTGATCGCCCACAGGATGATCATCAGCGCCGCCGAGCGGCCGACATTGGTCGACTGGAAGAAGTTGAGATAGGCCTCGACCTGGAAGACGGTCAGCGTGTCGCCCGGGCCGCCTTGCGTCATCGCGTAGATGATATCGAACTGCTGGATGGAATCGAGCAGGCGGAACAGCGTCGCCGTCAGGATGTAGGGTGTCAGCATCGGCAACGTGATGCGGAAGAAGACGAAGCTCCGCGGCACGCCGTCGAGTGCCGCCGCCTCGAAGGGCTGCGTCGGCAGGCTGCGCAGGCCGGCAAGCAGCAGGATCATGATGAAAGGCGTGTAGACCCAGATGTCGACCAGCACGACGGTTAACAGCGCCGTCGACGGCGACGAGGCCCAGCGGAAATCCTGCAGCCCGATGAGGCTGGCGAGATAGCTCAGCACGCCGAAGCCGGGATTGGTCATCAGCTTCCACATAAGCGCTGCCAGCGCCGGCGCCGTCATCAGCGGCATCAGGAGCATGATCGAGATGAAGTTGTTCAGCGTCGAGCGCTTCTGCAGCAGCAAGGCGATGGCAAGGCCCAAAAGCAGTTCCAGCACGACGGTGGTGCCGGCATAGAGCAGCGAGACTTTCAACGTGTTCCAGAATTTCGGATCGGTGAAGAAGGAGATGTAGTTGTCGCCCCAGTTGAACTGCCGCGCCCAGGGCTGGCTCAGCCGGTAGCGCTGGAACGAGTAAACGACCGAGGTCAGGAACGGGATCAGGATGCCGATGCAGACCAGCAGGGCCGGCAGGCTGAGCACATAGGGCAGCACCCGCTTGCTGATCCTGAAGCCGGATGGCTTAAGCCTTTGCGATACCACCGCAGTCATCGAGCTGCTCCGTTGTTGCTGTCGCTTCGCCCCTGCCGGCCGCCCAAGGGAGCAAGGCGGCCGGTCGGGCGAAATAGCGGTCACCTTTCGGCACCGCATCGCAAACATGAAAAGGTATGCCGAGGGCCGCCCCGCCAAGCAGGCCGGCCCTCGTTGCGACTTAACCGAGACCGGCTTCCTTGAGCTGGCCATTGATGCTCTCGGCCAGCTTGTCGAGGCCTTCGTCGACCGGCACTTCCTTGGACACCATCTTCTGCAGCGTCGCCGCCCATTCGGTGGTGAGATCGAAGAAAAGCGGCTGCGCCGTGAACTTGATCGAGGCGCCGGGTGCCGAGGCGTCGAACATCTCGACATAGCCCGGATAGCTCTTGTTCAGCTTCTCGCGGAAAGCTTCATCCTTCCAGACCGACTGCCGGACCGGGTTGACAAAATCCATCTTGGTGGCGCCGAACAGCGCATGCTCGGGTCCGGAGGCCCATTGCATGAAGTACCATGTGGCGTCCTTGTCCTTGGAGAAGTTGGACATCGCCAGCGACCAGATCCAGATGTTCGGCGTTGGTGCCTTGGCCTCCGGATTCGCCTTGAAGGCGGCGAAGGCAAGCTTGCCGGCCATCTTGTTGTCGCCGCCATTCATGAAGTAGCCGAGGATATCGGCGTCGAAGATCATCGCCGAGGCGCCGGCGCCCAGATCGGTGCCCACCTGGTACCAGGTGTAGGTCGACCAGTCCTTCGGGCCGCTCTCCTGGATCATCTGCACCCACTGCTTGTGGAAAGCCTTGGACTGGGCGGTGTTCATGGCGGCCGACAATTTGCCGTCGGCCGACACATTCAGGTCCTTCTGGTCGAAATTGGCGTAAGCCGACAGGAATCCCGGATGGATGGTCGCCCAGGAGCGCGAGCCGCGCACACCAATGCCGTAGACGCCGCCGCCGACATCCTTGGTGAGCTTGGCGGCAGCGGCCACCATCTCGTCCATATTGCCGGGGACCTTGACGCCCGCCTTGTCGAACATCGCCTTGTTGTAGGTGATGTTGTTCTGCTCGAACCCCCACGGAATGCACCATTGCTTGGCATCTTCCGATCCCAGGGCTCCGCCCGGCTTGCCGTTCCAGGCGCAGGAATTCCTGACGCCTGGCAGGAAGTCGTCCCAGGCATAGTTCGGGTTGGTCTTGGCCGGATCCTTGATCCATTCGTTGAGGTCGGTGATCCAGCCGGCTGGGCCATAGGTCCAGGTCATGTACGCGCCGGTCATGAAGGCATCATATTCGGGCGAGCTCGCCGACAATGCGGCCGTCACCTTGTCGAAATAGACGTCTTCAGGGAATACGTCGTAGACGACGTTCATGCCGGTCAGTTTCTTGAAGTTCTCAAGATTGGCGATCATGGCGTCGGCATATGGATGCTTGTTGAGCAAGAGCTTGATGGTCTTGCCCTTATGCGCCTGCCAGTCGAAGTCCGCGGCAAGCGCGCGGGTCTGGCCCAGGTTGAGCAGCGTGCCGGCGGTGCCGGCGGCGAGGCCCATCGCCCCAAGGCCCTTGATCAATCCGCGACGGTCGACTTGTCCGCGCAGGAAGGCGTCTATGAGGTCTTTCTCTTTCTCATGCATTTGGTCTTCTCCTCCACAGGGTAGTTTCAACTGAACCGTTGCCGGCTACCCGACCGGCGTCTCTTCCACGAGCGATCGCGCCGTCCGCTCGTCTGTTATCAGGCCTTTCAAATAGCGCCCCTCCAGCACCGACTTGATGGCGCGAACCTTGATCTTGCCTCCGGCGACAGCAACGATCCGGCGGCTGGCGATATCCTCGCGCGCCAACGCCAGCGCCCGGTTGGAAACGGTGGTCGCGACCGCCTTGCCGGCGTCGTCGAAGAAATGGCCGAGCAATTCGCCGACGCCGCCATTGCGGCGGATCTCCTCCATCTCGCCTTTCTCGATCATGCCGGTGGCAACCAGCGAAGCCTCGCGCTCGGCGGTACCGACGCCGGCCAACAGCAGGTCGGCGGATCTGGCGAGATCGAAGACCTCGCTGATGCCCTTCTGGCCCAGCAGCACGATGCGGTCCTCCGCCGTGTTGGCGAACATCGGCACCGGCATCACATAGGCTTCGGCTCCGGTGCGCTCGGCGAGACGGTGAATGACGTCATGCGGGTTGGCCGAGAACTTCCGTGTCAGGCCGCCGAGCAGCGAGACGAAACGGATCCGGTCGGTGGTGGTGCGCGGCAGGTACTCCACGCAAGCAGCGAGCGTGCGGCCATGGCCGACGCCGATCAGCGCCTGCTCGCCTCGTTCGATCTCGCGCTTGAGGAACTGCGCCCCGGCAATGCCGAGCGCCTTGAGCGGCAGATCCTCGGAATCGAAATCCGGGACCACCTCGCAATAATCGAGGCCGTAGCGGCGGGACAATTCGTCCTCGAGCTCGACGCATTCCGACACTTCGCCGTCGATATAGACCTTCACCAGCCCTTCCTGGTTGGCCTTGGTGATGAGGCGGTGGGCCTTGAGGCTGGTCAGCCCCAGCCGCTTGGCGACCTCGGACTGGGTCAGGCCGCCGGCGTAATGAAGCCACGCGGCGCGCGCCGCCATGCTGGCATCATCGTCCCGCGAAAGCCCGTTTCCAAAACCAACCACGTTTCCGTCCCGGTGATATTTTTATCAGTTGCTGCAAAATTTTTCACATGCCGGAACCGAAGTCAAGCGCCACCTTTCAAATCGGCGTGGCGGTTGGCCAGCGGGAACTTCGGGAGGGTGAAGAGGTTCTTACATCGACGGCCCGAAGTCGCGGCGCGCCGGCGAGCCACAAGGAACATCGGCGCCGAGCGGTGCCGAGAACCCCCGGGGAAGCAGGAGAGGCGGAGCGCCGGCGCCGCCTGACAGAACGATGTTCGAGCCGCTTTGCTGCGATATGCCGCTTCATCCGACATGGCCCGATCTTGTCGCACGGCTGCTGCTTGTGGTGCTGGCTGGTTTCCTCATTGGCCTCAACCGGCAAGCGCGCGGCCACACCGCCGGGCTTCGGACGACCATCCTGGTCGGCCTTGCGGCCGCTGTTGCGATGATCCAGGCCAACTTGCTGCTTGATACGACGGGCAAGGGAATGGATTTCTTCGCCCGCATGGACGTGCTGCGTCTGCCGCTCGGCGTGCTGACCGGCGTCGGCTTCATCGGCGGCGGCGCCATCCTGCGGCGCGGCGACCTCGTGACCGGCGTCACCACCGCGGCCACCATGTGGATCATGACGATGATCGGGCTTGCCTTTGGCGGCGGGCAGTTCGGTCTTGCGGCAATTGCAACAGTGCTGACGCTGCTGACGCTTCAGGTGTTGAAATGGGTGGACCTCAAGGTTCCGCGCGACCACCATGCGATCCTGTCGGTTTCCTGGCCAAAAAGTTCACCGCCCGACCTGCAGGAGATGGTGCGGCCGCTCGGCTATGGAGCACGCCTTGCCAAGATGGAGCATGACATCAGCCGCGACCGCTTCGTGTACTCGTTCAATCTCGAATGGAGACAGTCCGATGCGACCGAACCTTCAACGGAAATCCTGACGCTGGTCAGCCGCGAATGCGAGATCGAGCGATTTAATCTAGTCGGCGAAAAGGCGTCCTGAAGAGACGAAGCGTTCCCGCCCCGACATGCTTAGGCACCACCCACTTGCGCATCACGCAAAAACTCGATCACCATCGCCGCCGTCCAGGTGAAACGGCCGCCGCCGAGCGGCTTACCGGTCAGCGGGTCGTAGTATTCGGCAAATCCGCTCTCCCGGATCAAGTCGAGGCTGGATTGCGTGATGCGCTATGCGACCTGACCGTGGCCGGCGGCGGCAAGGCCGTCGGCGATCATGTAGTTGACCACCAGCCAGACCGGGCCGCGCCAGTAACGCTTGGCGTCGAAGCGCGGATCACCGGGATCATGTGACGGCACGACGTAAAACGCGGTGCCGGCAAGGCGTTCGACGGTCGCGGCGACTGCAGCGGCGCGGTCTTTCGGGATCGCGGCAAAGGCCGGCAGGATGCCACCAACCGAAGCGCTGTCGACCAGCGTGCCGGCGACACGGTCGAGACAGAGGTATTGGCCGTGCGCGTCGCTCCACAGCCGCTCCATGGCCGCCAGGCCCTTTTGCGCGCGGGCGCGGTTGGCCTTGGCGATCGCCGTCTCGCCAAGCGCTTCGGCAAGATCGGCAAGGTCGGTGGCGGCGCGGATCAGGATGGCGTTGAAGCCGGGATCGACAATCTGGAAAGGTGAGGCATCGTGCAGTCTCGCGTTGTCCCAACCGAGCCCGCGAAAATGCTGCACCAGCCAGAGATAACGATCGTACTGCGCCTTGGTCGGGCGATGTGCCGGATCGGCATGCAAGGTATCACGACGAGTGTAGGGCTCGACGCCTTCGGTCGGCACGCGCTCGAAGGCATCGTCCCAATCGATGGAATTGTCGCGACCGGATTCCCAGGGGTGGATGATGGCGACCAGCCCCTCACTCCCTGGGGTCGCGGTCTTCGTAGAACCAGCGATGCCAGGCATCGATCTTCGGCAGCAGCGCGCGGGCCCGCTCGGCGGCCAATTTTCTGTCCTTGGCGCGGTCGAACAGGCGCCGCACGGCAAAGCCTGCGACGGCTGGCTGGGTAATGCCGACGTGGCGGTCGGGCGACCGGAATCGGGATTGGGATTCCCTATTCAGCTGCAGGAGATGACCCTAGTTAAAAAACGGACATGCTCTTAGATTGCCGCGTTCCTGCAAACCGTCAGAACGAAGAATTCGCGATAGCAGAAATCAGGCTGATCAAGCAGACTCCCTGGATTTGCTGCCAGTTCCTTCCAATAATGCTGATCGCTCTCAGGGAGGGCGTAATCCGGCGCTGCAGTCGTGAAATAGGAGATTAAGTCGCGTACATAATCGCGCGTGTGCTCGCCAGCAGGGGCCCACCGTTCAACGAGCCAGCCTTTGCGCCAGACGATCTCCATCCCTGCGTCCCGCAAAAGTCCGGGGAGCGAGGAACCACAATCGGTGCCAAGCACTCCCTTGTCGCGGAACGTCTGCAATCGCGCCGTCATGAAGCGGGTAAATACCCCGTGATCCATAGGCAGCATCTGCAGAAGCGTCGAATCGAAGTCCTTTACGGCGAGGATGCCGCCGGGCTTCAATACGCGTCTTACCTCATCCGTGGCCTGCTGAAATTCCGCCGGCGTGAGATATTGCATAACATTGGCGGACCACACGCAATCGAAGGAAGCATGGTTGAAAGGAAGCGACAGAATGCTGCCGACGCGGGTGCGCACCTTCGGCCGATCCGGGACATCCTTAGTCAAGTCCTCGGCGCGTTGAATATTCTCAGGCGCAAGATCAAGAGCTGTCACGGACCCGTTGGAGCCAATCAGCTCGCAGATGAGCGGAAGGAAGCTTCCGCCCCCGCATCCCGCATCGAGCACGTCCCAGCCACGTTGCATTCCAACTTGGGTAAGTGCGTCTTCGTATTCCGGCCGTGATGACTCGAAATGAAGATCGAGCCAGCTTGCGTCACTCGCTTCATGGCCGGTCGATGTTGAATTTTTGCCGGTACTGATGTTCCCCTCCGCGAATCGCCGACAATATCGGACCTCGATAGCTGGCTCAGGTAAACAGACGCGAATTCTGATGGCAACCAACCCGTTCTCGTCGCCATGAGAGGTCTGCCAGACGCATAGCGAATGTGATCCTGATTAGACGGACGTGCTCTAGAAACGGATTCGAACGAACCCGCCATCTGCATGGCGCGGCTTCAGCCAAGACACGGTCGAGACGAAGCTACAGGCGGTCGCCATGCGGCAAGCCTGAGAATGGCCGCGCAAAGCAGCCGGACCGACTTAAATTAGTCCCGGGCCCAATCAATCCTGATCAAGCAAGCCCTACTGCAGCGTCCGCTGTGGCGGTTGGCCGGCGTGGTCGCGCGCGATGCCGGGATCGGCATCACCCTCGCCGAGCGAACGATCGAGCCCCGTCGCCACCACCGAGACCCTGAAGCGGCCTTCCATGCTCTTGTCGAAGATGGCGCCGACGATGATGTCGGCATCCTCGTAGACTTCTTCGCGGATGCGCGTGGCCGCCTCGTCGACCTCGAACAGTGTCATGTCCCTGCCGCCCGAGATCGAGACCAGCACGCCCTTGGCACCCTTCATGGACATTTCGTCGAGCAGCGGGTTGGCGATCGCCGCTTCCGCCGCCTTCATCGCCCGGCCGTCGCCGGACGCCTCGCCGGTTCCCATCATGGCGCGGCCCATGCCACGCATCACCGATTTGACGTCGGCGAAGTCAAGATTGATCAGGCCTTCCTTGACGATGAGGTCGGTGATGCAGCTGACGCCGGAATAGAGCACCCGGTCGGCGATGACGAAGGCATCGGCGAAGGTGGTCTTGGCGTCGGCGATGCGGAACAGGTTCTGGTTGGGGATCACGATCACGGTGTCGGCGGCCTCGCGCAGCCGCTCGATGCCCTCTTCGGCCATCTGCATGCGGCGCCGGCCCTCGAAGGTGAACGGTTTGGTGACGACGCCGACCGTCAGGATGCCGGCCTTACGCGCCGCCTGGGCGATGATCGGGGCCGCACCGGTTCCGGTGCCGCCGCCCATGCCGGCAGTGACGAAGCACATGTGGGTGCCGGCCAGATGATCCATGATCTCGTCGAGCGATTCTTCGGCAGCGGCACGGCCGATCTCGGGCAACGAGCCGGCGCCAAGCCCTTCCGTGACGTGCGCGCCAAGCTGGATCAGCCGCGTCGCCTTCGACATGGTCAGCGCCTGGGCATCGGTGTTGGCGGCAATGAACTCGGTTCCCTGAAGCTGTTCGACGATCATGTTGTTGATCGCGTTGCCGCCACCGCCGCCGACGCCGATCACGGTGATCTTGGGTCTCATCTCGGAGATTTCCGGCTTCTTGAACTCGGCCATGCCTGCTTCTCCTTCGCCAACTGCGTGCGCTTCACGGCCCACAAGCAGACTGCCCGTAGACATTGCAATCGAGCGGCATGACGCGAATCAGTCCGTTCGGATGGATACCCCAAAAAGCCAGAGAGCGGCCGGACGTGCAAGTGCGGGAAGGTCAAGATTTGTGATGAAGAGGCCGAACCCCACGCGACCGACTGTCCGGTCCTGGGTGATCGCGATAGTGTCGTCGCAGATCAGACACCACGACAGATGCCTGGAGACGGCTGGGCAGAACCCGCCTTTGCCGATGCTTCGATCGCCAGGGCGAGATCTCTGCGGACTTCGCCACCAATCAAAGCCGATGGTGTATATACCCCCTCCAGAACCAAAAAGGTATGAAAGAATTGTCCAGTTTGCCATCCATGAGATTGCGGCCGCCGGGATCGCGGCACGGACTTTTGCGGCGATGAAACGCCCCGTCGATCACGGCGCCATGGCCGTCTCTGGCTATACCGTTCCCTGGCATACGGCGGCCGGAACATCGGTCGGCCTTCATGTCTCGTCGTCGCGGCAGGTACGCGACATCAGGATCGTGCGGCTCGACACACCCGGGGCCGAGCCGATGAACTGGCGCGTCGAGCCGACAGGAAGTGCCGTATCGCATCGTGACTTCGATCATGGATCCTTCCTCCGGGTTGCGGCGACCGAACTGGCCAAGGCCACCGAGATCGGAGGCGTCGCCTTCGAAGTGTACTTGACCCGCAATGATGGCGCCCGCGTGCTGTTCGAGAGCGGCAACCTGCGCCTCGGCTTGCAGGACGGGCGGCTGACATCTGGCCTCGACGGCAAGTCGCTCGATAGCGGCGTAGCCTTGCCGGCAAACACCTGGCTCAAGGTCGAGATTTCGTCGAACGACGGCGCGACCGTGCTGCGGATCGACTCGGACGATCTCCTGTCGCCGTTTCACCTGGATCACGGATTCGACCTGCCGTGGCGGCCCCTGCCTGGTGACATGGTCTTCGGCACCAGCATGGCAAACGATGTCAGGTCGCTCAACGCGAAGTTCTCTGCGATCTCGCTGCAAACCGCGGCTGGTCGTGTCGCCTGGACGTTTCCGACCCTGCTGCCGAGCGGTCCGCTCGCCTCGACAGGCACCGGTCGCGTCCTCTTCCTGGAAACGATCAACCAGCCCGCCTTCTGCATGACCTCGCGGCGCTGGGATGGGTCGAGTTTCGACCCCCGCCTGGTGCCGTCGCATTATGACGCCGTGCATTGCCACGACGACGACATGGGCGCGTTGCAGTGGCCCGCCTCCTGCCAATTGCAGATTCCCGCCGCGGCACCGCCCGGGGTCTATGCCTTCGAGGTCGGTCACGACCAAGGATCGGAGCATATCGTCTTCTTCATCACTTCGTCGGCACGCCGCGCGCCACTGGTGTTCCTAGTGCCGACGGCCACCTACCTCGCCTACGCGGATGAATTCCTGCCGGCGCATCTCTACGAATGGAGGTGCGAGGATCGCGGCCACAGCTTCGCGATCGATAATAACCTGAAGTCGCTCTACGACTACCACAACGACCTCAGCGGCGTGTCGATCTGTTCTACCAGGAAGCCGAAGGCGACGCTGCGCGACGACTACAATTATCCGCTGTGCGGCTGTCCGCACAATCTGCCGGTCGACCTGCATTTTCTGCGCTTCTGCCACAGCAATGGCATTGCCTTCGATCTCATCACCGACCGCGAGCTGCATGAGCGGGGCCTTGCCGGCCTCAGAGACTACCGGGCGGTCATCACCGGCAGCCATCCCGAATACATGTCGGTCGAGATGGAGCATGCGCTGCGCCAGTTCGCGGCGGCGGGCGGCAGCATCGCCTATTTCGGTGGCAACGGCTTTGCCGGCAAGGTCGCGTTCCACGACGATCTGATGGAACTGCGCCGCTCGCCGCTCGAGGCGGGCCGGACCTGGGACGGCGCCATCGCCGAACAGTCACTGTCGATCACCAACCAGCCGGGCGGCTATCTGCGCGCCAGCGGGCGCGGCGAGTTCTCGCTGACCGGCGTCGCCATCTCGCTGATGGGGTTCGACGGCGCGCGGCCTTTCACGCGCACGCCGGAAAGCCGTCAACCCTCGGCCGCGTGGTTGTTCGACGGCGTCACCAGCGAGACCTTCGGCGACGATGGCATCGTGCTCGGAGGCGCCGCCGGCTACGAGGTCGATGCCACGGATCCGCATCTGGGCACATCCCCCGAGACCATGGTCATTGCGCGCGCGACCGGTTTCCCGGACAGCTTCGTCCATGACGCCACCCGCTGGTATGAAGGAGGTGACAGCGAGCGCGACGGGCGCCGCTGCGCGGAGATGACGCTGCGCCATCTGCCTTCGGGCGGCCTGATCTTCTGCGCGAGTTCCGTCGCCTGGTGCGGCGCCTTGCCGGCGGGCGATGCCATGAACGACGTCGGCCGGATCACCAAGAATTTGCTGGCGCATCTGGCAGCGAAAACGAGCCGGTAGACCCCGGATCGATAGCCCCGGAAAGGTAGGCGCCCGCGGCACCGCGCCGGCTCTAGCAGTTGGCTTGCCGCGCAACGATCGAAGCGTCTATCATGCCTGATCAATCGGCGGCCTGGGTGTTTCCGCCGTGCCTAGCCCAAAGTTTGTCCGCGGCGCGTGTCGTCAGGTCATTTTTCAGAACGGATGAAGCAGCGCCCTCGCCAATGGCCGACAGAACACATTTCGGTTTGACCGCCGTCGATACCGTGCCTCTGCATGAGAAGGTCTATCTGGAGCTCGTGCGGGCCTTGATGTCGGGCCAATTCCTGCCCGGCCAGAAGCTGACCTCGCGCAAGCTCGCCAGGGAACTGGGCACCAGCGACATGCCGGTGCGCAGTGCCTTCATGCGGCTGCAGGCATTGCGGGCGCTGAGCCCGATGCCGAACGGCAGCGTCGAGGTGCCGGTGATCTCGGCCGAGCGGTTCTCGCAATTGACCGCCGTGCGTACGCTGCTCGAAGGCCCGGCGACCGAACTCGCGACGAAACTCATCAACGGCAACAATCTGCGGGCGATCCGACGCCATTGCACCGAATTGACCCTGGCGGCCCGCAAGGGCGATATCGGCGACTATCTCAGGAAGAACCACGACTTCAAATTCTCGATCTATCGCCATTGCGGCAACGAGCAGATGATCTTCCTGATCGAGACGGTGTGGATGCAGGTCGGCCCGTTTCTCCGAAACCTCGCCATGGGGTTCGAGGACGACCTCTCCTCCATTCTGGATATCGACTATCACGAGGAAGTCGTTGCCGCGATCGAGGCACAGGACTGCGCGCGAGCGCGGGCAGCCATCGTTCGCGATATCGACGAGGGCGCCGCGCACATCCTGCGGCAGGGTATGTTCCCGGAAGCGAGGAGCTAGGCCGACGTTCCTGGATCCGTCACCAGATGCCCCTTGGCTTTGCCCTGTCTTGTCGCTATGTTGCGATCGCAAATCGCGCAATTGGTTCCTGAAATGCCTCCCGACATCCCGGCTAATGATTTGAAAAAATGAAGAAAACTCTTCCGACTGATGTCGGAGATGCCTTCATGAACTCATCAGCTGTCTTGTCGTGAAATAGGGTGGCCGCCTCAGGCGCGGCACCGCAGGGAACCAGAGGTAACGGAAATTGAGCGATGCAATTGCGGACGTTTTGAATTGGCTTGAAAGCCGAAGCGACATCCAGAGCCTGAGGGCCGCGGTGTGCGACCTCAACGGCATCATGCGGGGAAAGCGCATACCGGTCGAGCAGGCCCGCAAGGCGCTGGAAGGCAAGCTGCGCATGCCCTATTCGCTGATCGGGCTCGATGTCTGGGGCGAGGACATCGAAGGCAACAGCCTGGTCTTCTCGACCGGCGATGCCGATGGGCTTTGCCAATGGACGGGACGCGGCATTCTGCCGGTGGAATGGACGGCGCATCCGACGGCGCTCGTCCCGCTCTGGCTCGCCGATGAAAGCGGTGCACCCTATCTCGGCGACCCCCGGCGGGCACTGGCCCGCATCCTCGATCGCTACAAGGCGCTCGGCCTCACTCCGGTCGCGGCGACCGAACTCGAATTCTACCTGGTCGATCCGCAATCGCAGCGGCCTGTCGGACCAGTCTCACCGGTCACCGGGCGGCGTCTCGATTCCGACGCGGCGCTGTCGATCGACGAGATCGACGATTTCGAAGCCTTCATCCATGACATCTACGAAGCCTGCCGCGCACAAGGCATTCCCGTCGACACGGCCATCGCCGAAAACGGCGTCGGCCAGTTCGAGATCAACCTGAACCATGTCGCCGACGCTTTGCGGGCGGCCGACGATGCGGTGTTGTTCAAGCGCACGGTAAAGGGCATTGCCCGCAAGCACGGCTTTGCCGCCTGCTTCATGGCCAAGCCCTATGGCGACCGCGCCGGCAACGGCTTCCATGTCCATTTCAGCCTGGTCGACGGCGAAGGGCGCAACGTGTTCGACGACGGCACCGACCAGGGCTCCGACATCATGCGTCATGCGGTCGGCGGGCTGCTGGCGGCGATGGCCGAAAGCACGCTGGTGTTCGCGCCGCACTTCAATTCCTACCGGAGGCTGCGCCCACGATCCTACGCGCCGACGGCGGTCGCCTGGGGGTACGAGAACCGCATGGTCGCGATCCGCATCCCCGGCGGCCCGACCGGCGCGCGCCGCATCGAACATCGCGTCTCGGGAGCCGACGCCAACCCATACCTGGTGCTTGCCGCCATCCTGGGCGCGGCACTGATCGGCATCGAGAAGCAGATGTCACCGGGCGAGCCGGCGGGGAAGGACGGGCAAGGCGTTGCCCCGGCCAAGCTGCCACCGGACTGGGCGTCGGCGATCGCGACCTTTGAAGGCGGGACGCATGTGGCGGAGATCTTCCCGGCGATCCTGCGCGACTCCTTCATCGCCTGCAAACGCCAGGAATTGAATACGTTTGCCCTGAATGTCAGCGATTTCGAGATCGAGACCTATCTCGAAAGCGTCTGAGGCCCTTTACGTCGACCGCTCAGCCTTCAGTACAGTGACCGCCGCCTCGCTGTTGTGGACATAGTCGTTGGCATCCGGCTGCTTCTGTACCAGCAGGATGAACAAAAGGTCGGTCAGCGTCAGTTGCGCGTCGCGCGCCGTGATGGAGGAGGAGCGCGCGCGCTCCTCGTCGGCGATGGTGTAGAGGCGAATGTCGGCGACCCGGCTCAGCGGATTTTCATGCAGGCCGGTGACGGCGATCACGGTCGTGCCGCGCTTGGCTGCAAGCTCGGCGATGCGCAAGGTTTCGATGCTGGCGCCGGAATAGGAGAGCGCGAACAGCACATCGTCAGGCCCGAGCGTCGAGGCGTTGGCCATCTGGATGTGGCTGTCGCTGTCATGCAGCACATTGCGGCCGAGCTTCATCAGCTTGTAGGAGAAATCGCGCGCCACCAGCGAGGAAGCGCCGACGCCAACCAGATGGATGCGCCGCGCGCCATCCAGCAGTTCCAGCGTCCTGGAGATGATGCGCTCGCTGTTGGCGGCGACGGTCTGCTGCATCGACAGCAGCTTGCTGCCGATCAGCTTCTTCAGGATGACCGGAAAGCCATCGCCGACCTCGATCGAGCCGTGGATGACGCCGGCCGGCACCTGCCAATCCTGCGCCTTGGCCTCGCTGACGGCGAGCTTGAGTTCCTGATAGCTGGCATAGCCGAGCTTCTGGCTGAACTTGACGACGCTCGATTGACTGCGGCCGATCTCGGCCGCAAGTGCGGCCGTCGACAGCCGCAGCATCCGGTTGGGGTTGTCGACGATGTAACGGCCGATCTCGCGATCGCCGGGCGCCATGCCGTCGAGCTTGGCATTGATCCTGCTTAAGATAGACACGGAAATCCCCTCGCTCTTCAGACCTGCAAGACGAGGAATAAATTATTCCAATTTTGATTGACAGCCAAGAACGCAGAATTAATTCTCAGCTCGACCCGGGCCACCGCCCGGGATTCCCAGGCAGGTCGCCGGGGTGACCCTCAAGGTTTCAGCCATGGATAGATTGCGGATCTTCGGCGGACAGAGACTGCAAGGCGCGGTCACCATATCAGGCGCCAAGAATGCCGCTTTGCCGCAGATCGCGGCTGCGCTGCTCAGCCCCTACCCGCTCGAACTGACCAACCTGCCCGATGTGACCGACGTCGAAAACATGCTCGGCGTGGTGCGGCTTCACGGCGCCGAAATCACCCGGTCCGCCCATGCCGCGCTCATTAACACCAGTGCCGCCGTTTCCAAGGAGACGTCCTACGACACGGTTCGGAAGATGCGGGCGACGGTGCTCGTCCTGGCGCCGTTGCTGGCGCGGTTCGGCCATGCCCGGGTTTCGCTGCCAGGCGGCTGCGCGATCGGCGCGCGGCCGGTCGACATGCATGTCGCCGCACTCGCCGCGCTGGGCGCCAGGATCGCCATAGAGAACGGCCTGATCGTCGCCTCGGCGCCGAACGGATTGACCGGCACCCGCATCGTGCTCCCGTCGCCATCGGTCGGGGCGACGGAAACCGCCATGATGGCGGCGACCACGGCCAAGGGCGAAACCGAAATCCTGAACGCGGCGCGCGAACCGGAAGTGGCTGACCTCGCCGCTTGCCTCAGCGCCATGGGCGCGCGCATCGAGGGCGCAGGCACGCACCGCATCCTGATCGCGGGCGACACCAACTGGCGCGCCGCCAGCCACGACATCATCCCGGACCGCATCGAGGCGGGCACCTATGCCATCGCCGCCGCCATCACCGGCGGCCAGCTTGAGCTGACGCATGCCCGGCTCGAACACATGGCCTCGGTGGTGCAATTGCTGGAGGCGACCGGCGTCAGCGTCTGGCCGGGCGACCGGGGACTGATCGTCTCGCGCGACCGGCCGCTCAAGGCAGCCGACCTCACCACGGAACCCTATCCGGGGTTCCCGACCGACCTGCAGGCGCAGTTCATGGCGCTGATGTGCTGCGCGCAGGGCGCCTCGCTGCTGCGCGAAACCATCTTCGAGAACCGCTTCATGCATGTGCCCGAACTGATGCGGCTCGGCGCCAACATCAAGCTGCAAGGCACCATGGCGCTGGTGCGCGGCGGCGAGAAACTGCACGGGGCGCAAGTGATGGCCACCGACCTGCGCGCTTCGGTGTCGCTGGTGCTGGCGGCGCTGGTCAGCGAAGGCGAGACCATCATCAACCGGGTCTATCACCTCGACCGCGGCTACGAGCAACTGGACCGCAAGCTGCGCCTGTGCGGCGCCGACATCGAGCGGCTGGGCGCATGAATACCGACACGGATTATTTTCTCGGCGTCGATGGCGGCGGCACCGGTTGCCGCGCCCGTCTTGAGGACGCGCAAGGCATGGTGCTGGGACAAGGCCTGTCCGGCCCGGCGACGACGCGGCTCGGCATCGAGGCAGCATGGGGCTCCATTGCCAAAGCCTACGGCGCGGCGATCGATGAAGCAGGTTTCGCGCCCGCCGAGACCGTCCGCATCCATGCCGGCATCGGCCTTGCCGGCATCGGCCGCAAAGGCGCGCTGGAGGCGCTGCGGGCAATCGCGCATCCCTTTGCCAGCATCGACTTCGTCAGCGACGGCGTCGGCGCCTGCCTTGGCGCGCATTCGGGCCAGGACGGCGCCATCGTCATCGCCGGGACCGGCTCGATCGGCCTTGGCTTTGTCGAGGGCCGCGACCTGCGCGCCGGCGGCTATGGATTTCCGATCTCCGACGAGGGCAGCGGCGCCGACCTCGGACTGAAAGCCGTGCAACTGGCGCTGCGCGCCCATGACGGCCGCCACGAACGGACGGCGCTGCTGGCGGAACTCATGCAGCGCTTCGCCGGCGACCCGATGGAGGCCGTCGCCTGGATGGACCGCGCCAGCGCCACGGACTATGCCGCACTTGCACCCATGGTGATGCGGCATGCCGACCAAGGCGACCCCGCCGGACGCCGCATCGTGCAAAGCGCCGCCGAGCAGATCGACACGCTGGTGCGGGTGCTGTTCGAAAAAGGTGCGCCGCGCGTGACCCTGCTGGGCGGCCTTGCCAGCCCGCTCGAGCCCTGGCTTTCCCCCGACGTCCGGCGCCGCCTGAAACCCGCGGACGGCGACGCCGTGTCCGGAGCGATCATTCTTGCCAAGAAATCGGCATGCAAGGGATAGGTGGCAAGAGTAGGAATAAAATATTCCAAATTTCTATTGACGATGTGAATATCAAATTCTAAAAAGTTAACAGGAGAACCTGCGGTGACGGACCACGGTCTGTTGCACCGTTTGCCGGTCGAGCCATGCCGGACCGCGCAGCAGATTTTTTGAAAGCATTGGGATGACCGAGCAACGGTTGATGTCTGAGCTGGGCCGGCTGGTTTCCGAAGGCCGGAATCCAGGGACCGTCGACATCGACTTGCTGCCGACCATCGACGTGCTGCGCAGGATCAATCACGAGGACAGGCTTGTCCCGGCGGCCGTCGAAAAGGTGCTGCCGGAAATCGCCACCGCGGTGGATCGGATCGTGCTCGCCTTCCAGAAAGGCGCGCGGCTTGTCTATATCGGCGCCGGCACCAGCGGCAGGCTTGGCGTGCTCGACGCTTCGGAGTGCCCGCCCACATTCGGCGTGCCCGAAGGCATGGTGGTCGGCCTGATCGCCGGTGGGTCCGACGCCCTGGTGCGCTCAACGGAAGGCGCCGAGGATGACCCGAAGATGGGCGCCAAGGCCTTGCAGGACATCACGCTCACACCTGACGACGTGGTGGTCGGCATCGCGGTCAGCGGGCGCACGCCTTATGTGATCGGCGGGCTGACCTATGCCAAGAAGATCGGCGCGACGACCGTCGCGCTGTCCTGCAATCCGGCCTCGGCCATTGCCGGCATCGCCGAGATCGCCATCTCGCCGGTCGTCGGTCCCGAGGTGCTCACCGGCTCGACGCGGCTGAAATCGGGAACAGCACAGAAGCTGGTGCTCAACATGCTGACCACGGCTTCGATGATCCGCATCGGCAAGAGCTACCAGAACCTGATGGTCGACCTGAACCCGTCGAACAGGAAGCTGGTCGTCCGGGCGATCAGGATCGTCATGCAGGCGACCGGCTGCACCGCGCCGCAGGCGCGGCAGGCGCTCGACCGGACCGGCAATGACGTCAAGCTGGCGATCCTGGTCACCATCACCGGCCTCGACGTCGAAGCGGCGCGGGCCGCTTTGGCCAAGGCCGGAGGGTTCCTGCGAAAGGCGATCAGCGACGAAGCGGCCTGAGGCCGCTTTAGACAAGACGGCTGAAGCCGCTTTAGACAAGACGGCGTCAAGCCGCATAGACTGGGCCGATACTCCAAAGCATGTGTGCCTTGGAAGCGGCCCGCGGAAACTGCAAGGCATCGAGTTCAATAATGGGAGACGAGAATGGTTCATCTTACAGGAAGGCTGCTTTCGGGCATCACCCTTGCCGCGATGCTCGGCATCGCCACGGTTTCGGCGCAGGCGGCGACATTGCACATGGCCTGGTCGCAGGACGCCACCGGGCTTGACCCGCACAAGCAGACGGCGTTCTCGTCGCTGCGGCTTTTGGAGCTCATCTACGAGCCGCTGGTGCGGCTCGACGCCAGCCTGCAGATCATCCCCGCTATCGCCACCTCCTGGGAATTCTCGAAAGACGGCAAGGAGCTGACCTTCAAGCTCGATCCCAAGGCGAAATTCCAGGACGGCACGGCGGTAACCTCCGCCGACGTCAAGGCGTCGTTCGAGCGCATCCTCGACGAGAAGACGGGTGCCGCCGCCCGCGCCAACTTCCTGTCGATCGCCAGCATTGACACGCCTGATGCGGCGACCGTCGTGTTCCACCTCTCGCAGCCCGACGCGCCAATCCTGACGGCGATGAGCGACGTCAACGCGGCCATCGTTCCGGCGGCTGAAATCAAGGCCGGATCGATCGGCACGAAGACGGTCGGTTCCGGCCCGTTCAAGCTCGACAAATGGGACCCAAACGCCAAGGAAGTCCTGAGCGCCAACAAGGACTGGGCCGGCGGCGCGACCGGCGTCGACGGCATCGAGATCAGCGTGCTGCCCGACGAGGCGGCGATCCTCGCCGCCATGCGCACCAAGCAGATCGACTTCGCCCTGCTCAACGACCCGCTCGTCGCCACGCTGGTGCCGAAAGAAGCCAACCTGCAATTGAACCGTGTACCGGTGCTTGCCTATAACGTGCTGCAGCTCAACCCATCGCGCAAGCCGATGACCGAGCTCAAGGTGCGCCAGGCGATCTCCTGCGCCATCGACCGGCAGGAGGTGCTGGACACCGCCGCGCTGGGCGAAGGCAAGGTCACCGGGCCGCTGACCATCCCGGCGCTGGCGACCGATCCGAGCCAGTTGTTCTGCTACAAGCGCGATGTCGAAAAGGCCAAGAAGCTGATGGCCGAGGCCGGCTTTGCCGACGGCTTTTCGGCGACCGTGATCGGCGCCACCGGCGAGCCGCCGACGGCGGCGGCGGAAGCCCAGGTCATCCAGTCGCAGCTCGCCGAGATCGGCGTCAAGCTCGACATCAAGATGATGGAGCTCAACGTCTATGTCGACGCCTGGCTGAAGGGCGATTTCGACATGGCGATCGCGCTCAACGGCGGCCGCGCCGACCCCTACACCATGTACAACCGCTACTGGACCAAGGCTGGCAATCTGCAGAAGGTGGCGAACTATATCGACGATACACTCGACAGCCTGATGCAGCAGGGTCGCGCCGAGACCGACCCGGCCAAACGCAAGACGATCTTCGCGGCGTTCGAGAAGCACCTCGCCGAGGTATCGCCGTGGATCTGGCTCTACACATCCTACAGCTACACGGCGCAGCAGAAGAACATCGCCGGCTTTGTGCCGACGCCGACCGGCACGCTGTTCAGCCTGAGCAAGGTGACCATCCAATAGCGCCGGATTCGGCAACGGGACGAGAGGTCTTCCTGGCGTGAACTATCTCTTGCGACGGCTGGCGACGTTTCCTCTCGTCCTGCTTGGCGTGTCCATCCTGGTCTTCGTCGCGATCAGGATGGTGCCTGGCGATTCCATCACGGCGATGCTGGGCACCGAGGCCGGCCTGCTGACGCCGGCACAACGAGATTCGCTCGCCGCCTATTTCGGTATCGACCAACCCTGGTTCGTTCAATTCTGGCGTTGGATCGGCGGCATCCTGCACGGCAATTTCGGCATCTCCGTCACCTATGGTCGGCTGGTTCTCGACGTCATCCTCGAGCGTTTTCCGCTGACGCTGGAATTGGCAGTGCTGTCAATGATCATCGCGCTTCTCGTCGGCATGCCGGCCGGCATCTACGCCGCCACGCACAACGAAAAACCGTCCGACCTTGGGGTGCGCATCGTCGCCATGATCGGCCAGTCGACGCCGAGTTTCGTGCTTGGCCTCTTGATCATCTACACGCTGTCGGCCGGCTTCGGCGTGCTGCCGGCGATGGGCGAATTCGCACCGCTCTGGCAGGATCCCTTGCGCAATCTCAGCCAGCTGATCCTGCCCGCCATCACGCTCGGCTTCGCCTTCGCGGCGTCCGTCACCCGCATCGCGCGCTCGGCGATGCTGGACGTGTTGAGCGACGATTATGTCCGCACGGCCCGCAGCAAGGGCGCTTCGGCGCGCAGTGTCATCTGGCGCCACGCTTTGCCCAATGCGCTGATCCCGGTGGTGACGCTGAGCGGCATAGAGTTCGGCTACCTCCTGGGCGGCGCCGTCATCGTCGAGCAAATCTATGCCCTGCCCGGCCTCGGACGCATGGTGCTCGATGCCATCCTGCAGCGCGACTACGCGCTGGTGCAGGGCAGCGTGCTGTTCATCGCCTTCAACTTCATGATCGTCAATCTCCTGGTCGACCTCGCCTATGTCGCGCTCGATCCGCGCATCCGGCTGGGGGAACAGTGATGCGGATCCTGCGTGCCATCTTCGGCCATGGCAGCGGCCGCATCGGCGGCGTCATCGTGTGCGTCTATCTGCTGCTCGCCATCCTTGGCCTGTTGGGGCTGACGCCGCACAATCCGATCACGCAATACCGTATCGACCGGCTGCACGCGCCCGGCGCCGCCTACTGGATGGGCACCGACCTGTTCGGCCGCGACGTCGCCAGCCGCCTGATGGCGGGCATCGGCCAGTCCTTTACGGTCGCCTTCTTGTCGGTGGCCTTCGCGTCCCTTGCCGGAACGGTCCTGGGGCTTGCCGCCGCCTGGCTCGGGCGCCGCTGGGACGGCGTCGTGATGCGGATCACGGACGTGCTGCTGGCCTTCCCGGCGATCCTTCTGGCGCTGCTTATCGTCACCGTCGCCGGACCGGGCACATGGACCAGCGTGGTGGCCATCGGCATCGTCTACACGCCGATTTTCACGCGCGTGGTGCGGGGCCCCGCGCTGTCGCTCAAGACACGCGAATTCGTCGATGCCGCGCGAACCTTCGGCAGCAGTTCGAGCTATATCGTCACGCGCCACCTGCTGCTCAACCTCGTGGCGCCGTTGACTGTGCAGGTGACGCTGGCGCTCGCCTGGGCGCTGCTGACCGAAGCCGGCTTGAGCTTTCTCGGCCTTGGCACGCAGCCGCCCGCCGCGTCGCTCGGCCTGATGCTGAGCGACAGCCGCAATTTGATGGAAACGGCACCCTGGCTGCTGATCTTCCCAGGCCTGGCGATCATGATCAGCATTCTGGGCTTCAACCTTTTGGGCGACGCCTTGCGCGACATCCTCGACCCCAGGATGCGGAGAGTGTTGGCATGACCCCGCTGCTGTCGGTCTCGGACCTGCGCGTCGGCTTCGGCCGCAATCCCAAGGCCAATGAGGTGGTGCGCGGGGTCAGCTTCGACCTCGCCGACGGCGAGACGCTGGCCATTGTCGGCGAAAGCGGCTCAGGCAAGTCGGTGACGGCGCTGTCGATCAACCGGCTTGTCGATTTCGGCGGCGGCCGCATTACCGGCGGTTCCATGAAGCTGAAGCGGGTCGATCGGACCCTCTTCGAGTTGGCAGCCGCGACTGAACCGCAACTGACCGGCATTCGCGGCGCCGAGATCGGCATGATCTTTCAGGAACCGATGACCTCGCTCAACCCGGTGCTGACCATCGGCACCCAGATCGAGGAATCGTTCCGCCTGCATCGCGGACTGACGGGCCGGCAAGCCACGGCGGCAGCCAGGGACGCGCTCGACCGCGTGCGCATTCCAGATGCCGCGCGACGGCTGAAATACACACCCAACCAGTTGTCCGGCGGCATGCTGCAGCGGGTGATGATCGCGATTGCGCTCGCCTGCAATCCGCGCCTGCTGATCGCCGACGAGCCGACGACGGCGCTCGACGTCACCGTGCAGGCACAGATCATGGCGCTGCTTGCCGAGCTGAAGCGCGAAAGCGGCATGTCGATGATCTTCATCACCCACGATATCGGCCTGGTCGCCGGCATCGCCGACAAGGTGATGGTGATGCAAAACGGCCAGGCCGTGGAACAGGGCGAACTGAACCAGATCCTCGACAGCCCCCAGCATCCCTACACCCAGCACCTGCTGCAGGACGTGCCGCATTTCGCCAGTGGCCGGGCGACACGCGCGGACGGACAGCGCGACAAGGCCGCGAACACGCAAACGGCCTTGAGGGTCGATGGTCTCGTGGTGCGGTTTCCGCTCAAGAGCAGCTTCTTCAGTCGCGCGACCGGCGCGGTGCATGCCGTCGACGGGGTCGATTTCGACCTGATGCAAGGCGAGACGCTGGCCATCGTCGGCGAGAGCGGCTCGGGTAAATCCACCACCGCCAAGGCGGTGCTGGGGCTGGTGCGGTCGACACGCGGCAGCTTCTCGGTCGGCACGCGAACGGCCACGTCGGAGCGCGGCGCCAAGCCCGTGCAGATGGTGTTCCAGAACCCCTACGCCTCGCTCAACCCAAGGCTGACCATCGAAAGCATCCTGGCCGAACCGGTGATCGCCACCGGCGGGCGGGCGGATGCCCAAACGCGGGCCAGAATGGCCGGCCTGCTCGAACGCGTCGGCCTGCCCAAGGACAGCCTGGAGCGCTACCCGCATGAATTCTCCGGCGGCCAGCGGCAAAGACTGTGCATTGCCCGCGCGCTGATGCTCAACCCGTCCGTCGTGGTTCTCGACGAAGCGGTGTCGGCGCTCGATGTCTCGGTGCAGGCCAAAGTGCTGGAGCTGCTGCTCGACCTGCAGCGCGAATATGCGCTGGCCTATCTGTTCATCTCGCACGACATGGCCGTGGTCGAGCGGATCGCGCACCGCATCGCGGTCATCTATGCCGGCCAGATCGTCGAGATCGGCGACGCGCGGTCCGTGCTGTCGAAGCCGAGACATTCCTATACGAAGAAGCTGATCGCCGCCGTTCCGACCATCGACCGGCGGCACGAGCATTTCGAGATCGACACGCGCCAGGTGCCGTCGCTGGTGCGCCCGCAGGGGTTTGAGCCGGCTCCGGCGAAATGGGAGCGGTTTGGAGGGGATCATATGGCGAGGGTGGAGGCGTGATGGCCCAGGGATATGTAAGGTCGGCGGGACAGCGCTACCTCTCCGAAGGAGGCCGGCATTGAGTAGCCTCTCCCAGCTCTTCGACCGCGCATTCGCGCCCTTGGCAACGGCAGTGACCGCCAGACGTATCCCTGGCGGCGTGCTCGGCATTGTCAGCCGCGATGGCGAGCCCATCGTCCGCGCAATCGGCTCGGCGCAGCTCGTGCCGAAGCCGCGGCCAATGCGGGAAAACACCTGGTTCGACCTGGCGTCGCTGACCAAGGTGATCTTCACAACGCCGCGTATCCTGGCGCTGGCGCAGGACGGCATCATCGATCTCGACGCACCGCTGATCTCGGTGCTTCCCGACCTTCGCCAATATGACGCCAACGCCTGGGAGCGGAAGGTGACCTTCCGACAGTGCCTCGGCCACCAGACGCCCTTCCCCGCAGTCGAGCCGATCTACACCTATGGACGCGATCCCGAGCTGCTGCGCGCCTTCATCCTGCAGCGCGAATGGCGGGCGCGCGACCCCGTCTATTCCGACATCAACTTCATCCTGCTCGGCTTTGCGCTGGAGCGGCTTTCGGGCAAGAGCATTCGCGCCATGGAGCCCGGCCCGAGCTTTGCCTGGTCCACGGAACCCGATGCCGCCGCGGCGACCGAGGATTGCACTTGGCGCCACCGCGTGCTGTCCGGCGAGGTCCACGACGACAATTGCTCGGCGTTGCAGGGCGCTGGTCACGCCGGCCTGTTCGGTACGGCCGCTTCGGTGCTCAACTTCGCCCAGGGATTGTTGGACGGAACCGGCGCATCCGAACAATCGATCGCGCTGATGCGCGCGCCGTTGTCGGCCACCCGAACCCATGGTTGGGAACGACCTTACGAAGGCTGGTCCGGGGGTGCGTTATGCAGTCCGGGAACGATCGGCCATACCGGCTTTACCGGTACGGGACTGTGGATAGACTTCGACAAGAGCAAGGCGTGGACCTTGCTCACCAACCGCATCCATCCGACACGTCATTTCGACAGCGGCATCGTCTCGCTGCGGCAAGCCGTCGGCGATCTCATCAACAGGGGCTAGGGATAGACCATGGAACCAATCTGGGCTGCCGGCCTGATGACCGGCACCGTGCTTGACGGCAACATCGACGTGGCGCTGATCAAGACCGATGGCGAGCGGATCGAGGATTTTGGCACCTACCGGCTGATGCCCTATTCCCCGTCGATCCGCTCCTTGCTGGAGGAGACGCTGACCGCGGCCAGGGCCTGGAATTTTGTCGGGCCGGAACCGGCGATCTTCAGCAAGGCGGAAGAGGCGCTGACGCGTGCGCAGTCGGCGGCGGTGAAGGAACTCGTCGAAGGGTACGGCATGACGATGGCCGATATCGGCGTCGTCGGCTTTCACGGCCAGACCGTGCTGCATCGCGCGCCGCAGGTCGGACGGTTCGGCCAGACCCGCCAGCTTGGCGACGGCGAGTTGATGCATGAGATCCTCGGCACCAAGGTCGCCTATGATTTCCGTTCGGCCGACATGCGCGCCGGCGGGCAAGGCGCGCCACTGGCAGCCGCCTATCACACCGCGCTGATGCGCAGCGCCGGCGCCAGCGGCGAGGTGGCCGTGCTCAATCTCGGCGGCGTCGCCAACATCACCTGGTGGGACGGCGCCGACAATGTCATCGCCTTCGATACCGGCCCCGCCAATGCGCCGCTCAACGATTTCATCAAGTCGAAAGGGCTCGGCGAAATGGACCGTGACGGCGCGCTGGGCCGCGCGGGCAAGGTGGACGAAGCCCGGCTCGCCAAGCTGTTGCAGCATCCCTATCTGACCAAGGCCTATCCGAAATCGCTCGACCGTTTCGACTTCAGCGCGGCCATGGCCGACGGCCTGAACGCCGAGGATGGCGCGGCGCTGCTTACCGCGTTTACTGCCGCCGCAGTCGGCAAGGCGCTCGACCTTCTGCCAAGCCGGCCGAAGAAGCTGGTGGTCAGCGGCGGCGGCCGTCACAACCCGACGATGATGGCCATGCTCGCCAGCCGCGCCGGCGTCGAGGTGGTGCTGGCCGAAAGCCTCGGCTGGAGCGGCGACGCGGTGGAGGCGGAGTGCTTTGCCTTCCTCGCGGTGCGCGTGCTGCGCGGCCTGCCGATCAGTTTCCCGAGCACGACCGGCGCACCGGAACCGATGCGCGGGGGAAAGCTGGCTGACTGATCACGCGGGCGATAGATTCTTCTGCAGGAAAATTCGGCTGCGGCCGACCGGGAAATCGGCCAGCGTCCCAAAAGGTTGATAACCTTGCCGCTGATAGACCTTGGCGGCGTTGGGATTAAAAGTGTCGATCCAGGCATTTTGGCAGCCGCGTGCCACGGCTTCGCGTTCGGCTGCGTCCAGCATCTGGCCTGCCATATGCTGGCCGCGCAGCCTTTCGTCGACCCACAGCCACTGCACGTAGAGCCAGCCCCAGGCGGTGTAGCCCGAGATGCCGGCGACGACAGCGCCGTCCTCGTCGCGCACAAATACGGCCAGCGCCTTCCTTTCGGACGCGCCGACATCGCCATCGTTGAACGCCGTCAGCCGTTCACTGAGAAAGGCGAGTTCTTCCGGCACGGGATTTGCCGTCGTTTCAAGTGTCGTGTTCATGGCTCTTTCCGGATTGCGCGGTTGGAAGCGTCAAGAGGGCGGAAGTCGGATGCGGCAATGCCGTAGCGCTTGAGCTTGTCGTAGAACGTCTTGCGCGGCACGCCGAGCGCGTCGATGGCGCCGCGCACGTCGCCGCCATGATCGCGCAGCGCGTCGCGGATGAGCTGCGCCTCGTATTGCCCGACCCGCTCGGGCAGTACGGCGGCCGGCTCCGGCAGCCGCGCGACCGCCCTGGTTTCGTCATCGGCACCAAGTCCGAGCGCGACGCGATCGGCGAAATGCGCGAGCTCGCGCACGTTGCCCGGCCAGTCGTGCGCCTGGAGATGATGGCTCACGGCGGCGTTCACCTTGGCGACAGGGCGGCCAAACCGCTCCGCCGCCTTGCCGAGGAAATGGCCGAACAGCATCGCGATATCGCCGCGCCGCTCGCGCAAGGGCGGAAGGCGCAGCGTCACCACGTTGAGGCGGAAATAGAGGTCCTCGCGGAAATCGCCGCGCTGGTCGGGCCGGCCGAGGTTGACCTTGGTCGCCGCGACGACCCTGAGATCGAGGCGCCGCGTCTCGTTCGAGCCGAGCGGGGTGAGGCTGCGCGTCTCCAGCACCCGCAAGAGCTTGACCTGCAACGCCGGCGGCATGGATTCGATCTCGTCGAGGAACAGCGTACCGCCGCTGGAGTGCTCTATCCGGCCGATCCGCCGCCGCTGCGCGCCGGTGAACGCGCCGGCCTCATGGCCGAACAGCTCGCTTTCGATGACGGTTTCGGGCAGAGCGCCGCAATTCAATGCGACGAAGGGCTTTGCGCGGCGGCGGCCCCACCGGTGCAGGAGGTCGGCCACCACTTCCTTGCCGGTTCCCGTCTCGCCTTCCACCAGCACGTCGACATCCATGTCCGCGATCTGGCGCAAGGTTTCACGCAGTCGGCGGATGGCGGGCGCCTCGCCGATCAACGGCATGCCGTCGGCGGCAAGTGCCGCGGCTTCGCGCAGCCGCCGGTTTTCCATCACCAGCCGCCGCTTCTCCGATGCCCGCGTCAGGGCCTCGACCAGGCGCTCCCCCGCATAGGGTTTCGGAATGAAATCATAGACGCCGTCCTTGAGCGCGGCGACGGCAAGATCGACATCGCCATGCCCGGTGACCAGGATCACCGGCAAGTCGGGGTCAACAGCCTTGATGCGGTCGAAGAGCTGCAGACCGTTCATGCCGGGCATACGGATATCGCTGACGACGACACCATCGAAATCCGTGTCGACGACACCAAGCGCTGCCTCGGCGGCGTCGAGCGCGATCACCGTGAAGCCGGCAAGTTCAAGCAGTTGCGTGGTGGCGTGAAGCAGGTCCGCATCGTCGTCGACGAGCGCCACCAACCCTGATCCCTGCGTCATTCGATCCGCCTCAAGTCGATGGTGAAGGATGCGCCGCTGGCCGTGTCGGGGTCGAGCCGCAGCGTGCCGCCCAATTCCTCGGCGATCTCCTGCGAGATCACCAGGCCGAGGCCAAGCCCCTTTTCCTTGGTGGTCTGGAACGGCATGAACAGATTGCCGGCGGCTTCCGGCCCGAGGCCGGGACCATTGTCGCGCACCGAAATCAGCACCCTGTCGCCACGTTCGGCGAGGTCGATCTCGATACGGGGATCGGGCCGGTCCTTCATGGCGTCCAGCGCATTCTGCAACAGGTTGACGAGAATCTGCTCCAGCCGGATGCGGCTTGCCATCACCAATGGCGATGCGTTACCGCGCGGCTTGACGATGGTGACGCCGGAATCGCGGATGCGGCCGGACAGAAGCGACAACGCGCCCTCGATCGCCTCGCGCACCGGCAACGGCGATGCCGCGACGCCGGGCCGGCGGGCAAAGGTGCGCAGCGTGCCGGTGATGGCGCCGATGCGTTCGGTCATCGACACGATCGAGGTCAGATTGGCGCTCGTCGGTTCGGTCTTGCCGGCCTCGAGAAACCGGCCCGCATTCTCCGCATAGGTGCGAATCGCGGCGACCGGCTGGTTGATCTCATGCGCTACGCCGGCGGCGATCTGGCCGAGGATGGAGAGCCGGTTGGCCTGGGCGAGATCGTCGCGCAGCCGGCGGACCTTGGCCTCGGCGTTTTCGCGCTCGGCGATTTCGCCGGCAAGGGCCGTGTTCGATCGCGTCAATTCGGCGGTCCGGGTGCTGACGCGGCTCTCGAGCTCGGTGTTCATGCGCGCCAGCGCCTCCTGCCGCAGCCGGCGTGTGCGACGCCGCCGGGTGAACACATAGGCAAGCAGCCCCATCAGCAGCAGCCCGAGCAGTGTCGTCAGGCGCGCCGTGTTGGCGGCGGAGGTCATGGCGGCATCGGCGGGTGTCAGCAGCCACAGGCGCCAGCCGGGAACAGCACCGGGCAAGTCCTGCACCACCTCGACGAACCGGCGCGATTTTCCGGCTTCGTCGATTGTCGCCAGACCGTCACCGGCGCCACGCCGTATCGGCAGCGGCTCGAAGGCGGCGTCGATCAGTTGAAGCCGGTCATGCGCCGCGGCGGCGTCCGCGGCGCAGAGCGGCGCCAGCGCATGGAAGCGCCAATCGGGCTGGCTGGTGGCCAGAACGACACCGCGCTCGTCGGTGACGAAAACGCGAAAGCCGCTGGCGCGCCAATTGGCTTCGACACCGCCGAGTTCGACCTTCAGAACCGCGACGCCAAGCGGTTTGCCACCATCGTCGACACGGCCGGCAAGATAGAGACCCGGCTTGCCGCTGATCGTGCCGAGGCCATACTGGCTGGCTGCGCCCTTGGCCATCGCATCGGTGAAATAGTGGCGAAAATTATAATCGATGCCGACAAAGCTGTCCGGCTGGCCGGCATTGCTGGCTGATATCGCCATGCCCGCCGTGTCGATGACATAGATGGCCGAGGCCGATGCATCGCCGGCTATGGCCTTCAGCTTGGCGTCGAGAGCGGTTTCCTCGACTTTCCCGGCACGGCGCAGCGCGGCGCGCACCGCATCGTCGCGCGCCAGCACTAGCGGCACGAGACGCTGCTTTTCGATTTCGCCGGTCAGGGTTCCGGCCGCCAGCGGCAAGGCGGCAAGTGCCCCGTCGCGCAAGTTGCCGGCGGCCTGATCCTCGGCGATGCGCCCGGCAACGGCGACTGCTCCCACCAGCACCGCGAGCGCGATCGCCGCAAGCAGCCAACGGCCGCCGCGCAGGCGCACTACCGCTTCGCGCAACAGGTCGCGGGCGGCTAACCCTGGGGCTTCGCTATCGATGCGCTGTCGCGGCGTCGGCCCTCTCCCTTCCCTGCACGGCTTTGGCCCAGTCTAATGCGAAATTCCGCCAGGGCAAACAAGACCTGTGCGGAAATCCGCACAAGTCTCCGTCGACAGCAGGGCAGGAACGGCTGAAACCCAGGGATTTCGGCCTATTCGCCATCTGGCACAGCGCTTGCAAAAGTCCTAGCAGCGGCGGGCAACCGGAGCGCCGCGATGGGAGAAGTCACGCAGGGCGGGTTCCGTCCATCCGGCCAGGGAGAGTTCGATGCATATCGCAGACCAATCCGCCGCGCCCGCCGCGCAGCGCAAGCCCCTCTATGCCCAGCTCTACGTGCAGGTGCTCGTAGCAATCACCGTCGGGATCCTGCTCGGCCATTACTATCCGTCGATCGGCGAGAGCATGAAGCCGCTCGGCGATGCCTTCATCAAGCTGGTCAAGATGATCATCGCCCCGGTCATCTTCCTGACGGTCGCAACCGGCATCGCCGGCATGAGCGACCTGCAGAAGGTCGGCCGCGTCGCCGGCAAGGCGATGCTATACTTCCTCACCTTCTCGACGCTTGCGCTCATCATCGGCCTTGTCGTGGCCAATGTCGTGCAGCCGGGCGCCGGCTTCAACATCGACCCGGCAACGCTCGACGCATCGACTGTGAACACTTACGCCGCCAAGGCGCATGACCAGTCAGTCACCGGCTTCCTGATGAACATCATCCCCGGCACGATCGTCGGCGCCTTCGCCGACGGCGACATCCTGCAGGTGCTGTTCTTCTCGGTGCTGTTCGGCATCGCGCTGGCGCTGGTCGGCGACAAAGGCACGCCGGTGCTCAACTTCCTGCAGGCGCTGATGGCGCCGATGTTCAAGCTGGTCGGGGTGCTGATGAAGGCAGCGCCGATCGGCGCGTTCGGCGCGATGGCCTTCACCATCGGTAAATACGGCATCGGCTCGGTCATCAACCTCGCCATGCTGGTCGGAACCTTCTACGCGACCTCGTTCCTGTTCGTGTTCGTCGTGCTCGGTGCGGTCTGCCGCTACAACGGCTTCTCGATCCTTTCCCTGATCCGCTACATCAAGGAAGAGCTCCTCCTGGTGCTGGGCACATCGTCGTCGGAAGCCGCACTGCCCTCGCTGATGGAGAAGATGGAAAAGGCCGGCGCCAAGCGCTCGGTGGTCGGGCTGGTCATCCCGACCGGCTATTCCTTCAATCTCGACGGCACCAATATCTACATGACGCTGGCGGCGCTGTTCATCGCCCAGGCGACGAACATCCATCTGTCGATATCAGACCAGATCCTGCTGCTGCTGGTCGCCATGCTCTCTTCGAAAGGTGCCGCCGGCATCACCGGGGCCGGCTTCATCACCTTGGCCGCGACGCTTTCGGTGGTTCCCTCGGTGCCGGTAGCTGGCATGGCGTTGATCCTTGGCGTCGACCGCTTCATGTCGGAATGCCGGGCGCTGACCAACTTCGTCGGCAATGCGGTGGCGACGCTGGTCGTGGCGCGCTGGGAGGGCGAGCTCGATGAAGCCAAGCTGGCCAGGGCATTGGCTGGTACGGCCGACGACAGCCTGCCGGCGGACATCGTTCCCGCCGAGTAATCCGCCGTTCCGTGAAATGACGATGGCCGCAGGCACCCAGCTTGCGGCCATCGGCCTATGTCCGTGATGTCAGACGGCTTTGCCCAGCGGCGACTCGCCTTTGCGCCGAAGAAATGGCAGCGCGACGGATCGACCTGCATCGCGATCCGGCCGCGCAGCTTGAGCTCAGCCATTGAAGTCCCTCCTCGTGTCCGGATATGTGCTTGGGCCGACAGGCATGGGAGCCGCCAACGTGCCGAAATCGTCGAACAGGACAAGGCTGGCGGCACCAACCAGCCCGGCGTGGCGGCCGAGCTGGGCCTGGACGACCGGCACGTCGCGATAGGCGAGCATGGCGCGCTGGCGGATGATCGCCCCGATGACGGGCGCCATCAGGTCGAGGCCATTGGCGATGCCGCCGCCGACGACCAGCACGTCGGGCGAATAGAGATGCAAGAGATTGGTGAAGCCGACGCCGAGCCAGCGGGCCTCCTCCTCGAGCAGGGCCACAGCGAGACCATCCTGCAGCCGCGCGGCCTCGACCACGTGGCGTCCCGTCACCTCAGCGTTGGCCGACAGGCGGCGCAGCGTGGAGCCATCGAAGGCTGACGTGGCGGCATTGGCGCGGCGGCCGAGCGCGGTTCCCGAGGCGATGGCCTCGAAGCAGCCGACGACGCCGCAAACGCAGCGCTCGCCCTCGTTGGTGATGGTCATGTGGCCGATCTCCGCGGCAAGGCCGCGGCGGCCATGCAGGATGCGCCCGTCGGCGACGACGCCGCCGCCGATCCCGGTCGAGACGGTGACGAAGACCAGTGAGCGCGCGCCATGGCCGGCGCCGAAGCGCCATTCGCCAAGTGCGGCCGCATTGGCGTCGTTCTCCAGCCGCACCGGCAGGCCGAGCCGCCGCTCGAGGATGTCGGCCAGCGGCACGTCCTGCCAGCCGGCCAGCGTCGGCGGTCCGACGGCGATGCCGGCCAGCGGATCGAGCGGGCCCGGCGCGCCGACGCCGACGCCGAGGATCGACAGCCCCGGCGCCTCGGCATGGACGGTCGCGGCCAGCGCCTCGATCTGGCCGATCACTGCATCGGGGCCGGCCTGCGCCTGCGTCGGCACCACCGCGAAGGCCAGTATCTTGCCGTCACGGTCAACCAGAGCGGCACGAAGCTCGCTGCCGCCAAGGTCGATCGCAAGAGCGGCTTCAATGCTCATCAGGCCGCGACCTTCAAATCATGCAGCCAGCCGATGCGGCCGGCGAGATCCTTGTCGCCGAAAGCGAGCGAACCGAGCACCACGGTCTCGGCACCTGCCGCGCGAAGCCGCGGCACGGTTTCGTGGCGGATGCCGCCATCGGCGGCGAGCACCACAGCCGCCTCGCGGCCGGCGTTCCGCAGGATAGCGCGGGCCTCGCCCAGCCTGTCGCAGGCTTTCTCCGACAGGCCCTGGCCCTTGACCCCGATCGCGGTGCCGAGAAGCGTGACGAAAGCCACCTCGGAAACGAAAGGCGTCACCGCCTCGACCGGCGTTTCCAGCCTCAACACGACGCCGGCTTCGGCGCCGAGTGCACGCGCTAGCCGCACCGCGCGCAGACCCGATTCGCCATTCTCGGCATGGACGCTGATCATGTCGGCGCCAGCCTCGATGAACTGGCGGGTCTGTTCCTCGACGATCGCCCCGTCGACCATCAGATGGACGTGGATGGGCCTGGCCGTCAGTTTGGCAATGCGGGCGACGAGATCGGGGAAGAACAGGAAGGACGGCGCGAAATGGCCGTCCGCGACATCGATGTGGTGCAGATCGACATAGGGTTCGATACGCCTGAGGTCGCTCTCGAAATTGGCGAGATTGGCAGACCACGATGAGAATTCGGCGATCAGACGGTCGCGCGGCAATGCGGCGATGGCGGCCGGACCTGACAGGGCTTTCGAGATCATGATTGTTCCTGGTTGTTGAAATTGCTGTCGAGGAAGCTGCCGATGGCGGCACGGATTTCGGCGAAATGGCTGTTCTTGTCGATAGCCTTCGGCGTCACCTCGGCGAAGACCGCGTTCGGGATCGTTTCCGCCAGTTCGCGGGCGGTCGCCACGGGATGGACGAGATCGATGCCGCTGCCGATGACCAGCGTGGGCCTTGCAAGGCCGGCGGCTTCGGCCCGCGTCACACCAGGCCCATCATTGGCGATCGACTGCATTACCTCGGCGAAGACGGTTGCATTCTCGCGCTCGAAGAAGCCGAGCAACGAAGCGAGATTGTCCGGGGCCTCGCTGCGAAAGCGGGTTGCCGTCGCGGAGGACGCGAAGGCATCGCGCGCCTCGTCCAGCGGAAGCCGGTCGATGAGTTCCGCCACTTCGACGTAAGGCTGCATGTTTTGAGGCGCCGCGTCGAAAGCCCAGGCCGGACGCACCAGCACGAGGCCAGAGACGCGATCCGGGTGATGCAATGCGAGACGCAGCGCGATCGCCGCGCCCATCGAGATGCCGCCGGCGACAAAGCGCTCCATTCCCGCCGCATCGGCGGCAGCCAGCACATCGTCGGCGAACATCGCGATCGAGAACGGACGCTCGCTGCCGGCACTGGCGCCGCCTTGCGCACGGCATTCGACGGTCAGCCGGCGGCGCGACGGGCCGTCGGGAAAGTTCTGCGCCACCTGGGCGGCATCGCCGCCGAGGCCATGCTGGAAGACGATGGGAAGGCCCTGCCCCATGTCGAAGACACGGAGCGCTGCATCGCCGCGCAGCATGATCGTCGGCGCGACACCCATCAGAGCAGCCTTCGCAGGAAGATTGCGACGCCAGGAGCTTCATCGGCGGGCAAGCCGTGCGTGACGAGCGCGCCATCGAAACCCACGCCCTTCAAGCGCGCGACGAAGTCCGGGAAGTCGACGACGCCCTGGCCTGATGTGGCGAAGCGGCCGTCGGCGAAACGGTCCTTGGCATGCGCCATGGCGATGTGGCCGGCTGCCTCATCGATCGCGGCGGCGACGATAACGTGCGCTTCCTCCGGCGTTGCATGCTCGAACAGGTTGGCGGGGTCGAGCACTATCTTGAGATGTTTGGAGCCCATGGCGGCGATCAGGCGCATCGCATCCCCGGCCGAGGTGACGATGTTGGCCTGCTCGGGCTCGATGCCGAGATCGACGCCGGCGTTCTCGGCGAGCGCCAGCGCCTTTTCCATCTCGGCGGCCATGTCGGACCAGGCCGCCGGCGTGACGTTGTCGGGATGATATGCCCATTGGTCGGCTGCGTTGCGCGAGCCGGTGCAAAGCGTCACCAGCGGGATGTCGAGGGCTGCCGCCGTTTCGATGACGATAGCGAGGCGGCGAAGTCCGTCGTCGCGCACAGCCTTGTCGGGATGCGCCATGTTGTAGGTGCCCGACAGCGCGGCCAGCAAAACGCCTGACGATCGCGCGGCGGCGCGGATGGCAGCGACCGCATCCGCCGGCACGACGTCCGGCATCGACGGCAGGCCGGCGCAGGCGAGATTGAACTGCGTCGTCTCGTATCCGGCCTGCTTGACCGTGGCCAAGACGGCGGCCGGATCGGTGCCCGGAAAAGTCTTGGCGAAGATGCCGAGGCGCATCAGACCGCACCCGAAACCGAGGCGAGCTCGATCCGCTCGCCAGTCTCGACAGAACGGGCAATCGCCACCATGGCGCGGATCGAGGCGATGCCGTCCTCGACATTGGCGCCGCGCATCGGCGCGCCGTTCAGAACCGTGTCGGCAAGGCCCTCGAGCTGGCGACGGAAGAAATGGCCGTCGGCGCCGAGCGGTTTTCGCGAGGTCGCGTCCTTCTCGTGGAAGATGTCGACCTCGCTGGCGCGGAAATACCAGGGGTTGAACGTCTTGGCGATGACCGAACCATTCTCGCCATAAAGCTGAAACCCTTCGTGCCAGTCCATGCGCACGGCGACGGTGAGGTCGAGATGGCCAAGCGCGCCGCTGGCGAATTCGGTTTCGACGAACCAGCAATAGGCGCCGAAGCGCTCGTTGAGGCGGGCGCGCACGGCAACGATCTCGCCGCAGAGGAAGCGCGCGGTGTCGACGAGGTGCGAGCCATGCGCCAGCATGAAATACTGCCTGAGATCAGCCTTCGGATTGCCCGCAGGTTTCTTCGCCAGCTTGCTGGTGACGGGCAGCGGCTGCACCGCATCGGTGTTGGTATAGCGATGGGTGGAATCGCAATACCAGGCCTTCAGCGCCAGAACCTCGCCGATCTCGTCGCGGACGAAGTCGCGCGCGGCCTCCAGCGCCGGGTCGAAACGCTTCATGTGGCCGACCTGCAGCACCTTGCCGGAGCGCTTGACCGCCTCCGCCAAGGCCTCGCCTTCCTCGACCGAGGTACCGATCGGCTTTTCGCAGAGAACATGCTTGCCGGCATCGAGCGCCTTGATCGACATCGGCACGTGATAGGCATCCGACGTGGCGACGATGACCGCTTCCAGTTCGGGATCGGCGAGCATGGCGTCATAGTCGGCATACATCTTCTGCGGTTCATAGGTGGCATCCATGCGGGCGAGCAGATCGGGTGCCGCATCGCAGATGGCGTAGAGGTCGGCATTGCCGGCCTTGACGCAGGATTCCAGATGCGCGAACTGCGCGATCGGGCCGCAGCCGAGCACACCGACCCTGAGGCGTCTGTCGTGTTTCTTGATCATCGTCTCAGGCCCCGTAGCCGCGCATCGTCTGGCGGTTGGTCTTGACCGCACCGGCCGGATCGGCGGCCGCGGTGTCGGATTCTTCTTCCAGCACCAGCCAGCCGTTGAAGTTCGGCGCGGTACCGGCGATCTCGATGACTTGTGGCGTGTCGCAAACACCTTTGCCTAGCATCGCCCACGTGCCCTTGGCGTCGACGTCCTTGAGGTGGATGTAGCGGATGCGGTCGCGGTAGGTGGTGAGCGTATCGGCCATATCCTTGTGGCCGCGCAGGATGTGACCGGTATCCGGCACCCAGCCGACCAGATCGGGGTCGAGCAAGGCAAAGATCGCGTCGTAATCGGCGCGGTCGAACAGCAGCGTGTTGTGATGGGAACTCGGATGCACCGCGATCTGGACACCGGCCTTGCGGCCGAGCTCGCCGGCTTTGTTGTACAGCTCGGCCGCGATAGCGAATTTGTCGTCGCGCGGCCCGTTGGAGACGACGGTCGCCGAGCCCATCGACACCAGCGCATCGGGAAAGTTTGCCACGAAATCGATCCAGCGCCTGGCGGTTTCGAGGTCGGCGCCGATCTCATCCTTCAGCGTGAAGCCGCTCTTCGAACCGAAGGCGAAGGAAATGAGCGCCAGGCCAGACGACTTCAGCGCGGCGGCGAACTCGGCTGGCTTGCCGGCGTAGCCGCCGATCATGGTGTCGGTGATCTCGATGCCGGCGTAGCCGCCATCCGCGATCGCCTTCAACAGATCGTCGGGGCCACCGGTGAACCGGTCTCCCAGCATTTCCCAGGTGAAGGTCTGGCAGCCGACTTTGAGGTCTTTCACGTTCATCCTTTCATTCCTTGATTCCGCCTATTCCTTGAGGCGGCGCTGCGTCAGGCTTTCGATGATGTGGCGCTGGAAGAACAGCACGAGCATGATCAGCGGAACGGGACGACGGCCGAGGCCGCGGCGATATCGCCCGCCAGCAGATAGGGTCCAATGATCTATTGCAACACACGGGGGCCTGCTCCGTCAGTTCTCCTTGGATGGACATCCTACTTGACCGAGCCTGCGGTCATGCCGGCGAGGAAGAACCTCTGGGCAACGAGGTAGATGAGCAAGAGCGGTAGCGAGCCGAGCACGCTCATCGCCATCATCTGGTTCCATTCGAAGGCGTGCTGCCCCATCAACAGCTGTATGCCGATCGGGACGGTGCGCATGGACGTTGACTTCGTCAGCGTCAGCGCAAAGAGAAATTCGTTCCAGCATAACAGGAAGGTGTAGACCGACGTCGCCACGATACCAGGCAGAGAAATCGGGACGATCACTCGCCAGAGCGCTGTCCAACTCGTGCCGCCGTCAACGGCGACGGCTTCATCGAGATCGCGTGGCAACGTGTTGAGGTACCCTGTCATCAGCAGGATCGCATAGGGCAACGTAAACACCAGGTAGGTCAGGATCAGCGCCACATAGGTGTCGAAGATGCCGTACGAAACGACAAGCCCGAAGAAGGGGATCAAAAGTGTGATCGGCGGGATCGTCTGCGTGCTGATGATGAGCGTGTTCAGGCTGCCCTTGCCGCGGAAGTTGAAGCGGCTGAACCCGTAGGCCGCCAGCAAGGCGATCAGCACTGTCAGCACGGTCACCGCTCCCGCCACGAAGTAGCTGTTGAAGAAGAAGCGCAGCTTTACCGGGTCGCCGAGGATGGCTGCATACGCTTCCAGCGTGAAGGCCTTCGGCAGGATGGTTGGTGGCAGGGCAAAGATTTCGGTATTCGACTTGAACGAGCTGCTGAGCATCCAGTAGATCGGGAAGGCTGCGAAGAACAGCCCTGCCGCAAGAGCAACATGCAGCGCGACGGTGATCAGTTTGTCTTTGCCAGAGTGCCGTTTCCTCATGGCGTCCTACCTGGCCCGCTGATAGCGAATATAGAACAGCGTCAGGCCGAGAGAGATCAGCAGGATTACCACAGCGCTCGCCGACGCCTGGGACAGGTTGTAGCTCGAAAACGCCAGCTTGTAGGTGTAAGTGCTGAGGACCTCGGTCGCGTATATCGGCCCGCCGCCCGTGGTTATCCAGATCAACGGGAAGACCTGCATGGTCCAGATGAAGTCGAGCAGCGAGATGCTGATGATGATCGGCATCAGTTGCGGGATGGTGATGAAGATCAGCTTCTGGTAGGCCTTCGCCCCATCGATATCGGCGGCCTCGTAGAAATCCTTGGGAATGCCTTGCAGACCCGCGAGCAGGCTGACCATGAAAAGCGGGTAGCCCGCCCAGATATTGGCGAAAGTGACGGCGTGCAGCGCGGTCTCGGGCGAGGAAAACCACTCGATCTTGGAACCGATGATGCCCATCTGCATGAGAATGCTGTTCACGACACCGTTCGGCTCAAGCAAGAGACGCCAGATCACGGCGATGATCACCGCGGTGAACAGCCAAGGCAGTATGTAGAGCACGCGCAGCACATTGCGCAGCGTCGGATTGATGCGGTCGCTGTTCAGCATGAGTGCGAAGACCATACCGATGGTCATATGGAAAACGACACTCATGCATGTGAAATAGAGCGTATGCCACAGCGAAGCCCAGAACACGGGATCGTCAAAGATCGCCTGATAGTGCTTTAGCCCGGCAAAGGATGGATCACGACGCAGCACCGCGCTGTTCTGAAAGGAATAGGCAATCACCGTGACCATAGGCAACAGCATCAGGAGCCCGACTATGAGCAGCGAGGGCGACAGATAGAGATAGGGCGCCATAGCTCGTTTGAGCTTGTGATGGGAGCGCTTCTGCCGGGTCATGGTGGCAACCTCGCGACAAGAGAAAAGAGCTTCAAATACCATTCAGGTTCGCCATCTGCCGGTTGGCCCGCCTAATGGCAGGCCAACCGATAAGTGGGCCGCGAGAGCGGAGCCCGCCGATCAGAATTTCGCCATCCAGCCCTTTTGCGCGGCAGCGGCTGCCTCTTCCGGCTTTTGCTCACCGGCAAGCATCTTTTGAGCCTGCACGTCGAACTGGGTCATCAGGTCTTCAGCCACCGGCAGGCCCGTGAACTCGTTGGCGAGATAGCCGGTCTTGAAGATCTCGAAAGCCTTGCCGAAAGCCTTGTCAGACGTCACGAAGTCAGGCTTGGCGTTGACGTTACCCGGGAAGGCGTTTGCAAGCGAAACGAGCTTGGCGTTCACCTTTTCGCTCATCAAGTACTGGACGAGTTTCCAGGCCTCCTCCTGATGTTTCGAGGCCGCGGAGATACCGATGCCCCAGGAGGCATAGGGAAGGCCGCGCTTTCCGGTATAGTTTTCCACGACCGGGACCGGGATGAGGTCGAAGTTCAGCTTGGGATTGCGCTTGCGGATAAGGTTCACATGCGCAAGCGAGTCGATCATCATCCCGACGCGGTCGTTGACGAATTCCTCGACTTTTTCCTGCTCGGTCTTGGTGGCGATGCCGGGCGAGATGGTGCCGGCGTCGTTGAGTGATTTGACGAAGGTGAGCATATCCACCACCGGTTTGCCCTCGAGGTCAGGCTTGCCGTTCGCCATCATCGACTGACCCGAAGCCCAGACCCATGACATCATGTCGTTCTGGACACCGGACGGCGTTTGCAGCGACAGCGGCAGCACCCAGCCGTACTGGTTCTTGTCGGCGTGCGTCATCTTCTTGGCGGCTTCGAGAAATTCCGCTCGGGTCGACGGCAGCTTGGTCACGCCTGCCTGGGCGGCGAGGTCCAAATTCACGAAGACCGGATAGACGAACGAAGCGACCGGGAACATCACCGCCTTGCCGTCCACCTTGATGATATCCGCGACCTGGCTCTTGTCGAAGCCGCTTGCGTCCATCATCGGGTTCATGTCGGCCAGCGCGTTCTGCGCGTTCAGATTGTTTACCCAGGCGCCGTCGAGACCGACGACGTCGCTGAGCGTTCCGGTTGCGGCACCAACCGAGATCTGGTCTCGCGTGGTCGCGTAGGGGCCGCTTACCAGCGTCACCTTGATTCCGGGGTTCGCGGCCTCGAAGTCATCCATGATCGCCCTGAGAGAGCCAGCCGGCAATTCGGGCTCCCACCATTGGGTGAATTCCAGCGTCGTGTCCGCCATGGCGCCGGTTGCGCCAAGCAACCATGCGGCCGCGGCTATTTTCAGCATCGCGGGTTTTATACGGAACGTCATATTCTCCTCCTTCTCTGGGGATCGACCGCACAATGCCGCCGATCGTCTGGTTATTCAGAAGTCTTCTTACGCAGATGCCTCGCCCTCGCCTGCGGGCCTTGCCACGGATCTTCAGATCGCCAGATGCGTCTCGGGATCGAAGAAATGCAGCTTGACGTCATCCAGAGCCAACTGGATTTCCGAGCCGGAGCGGACTGTGCTGACCGGTTCGAATTTCGCCACCGCGTTCGACGCCCGGCCGAAATCCTCCACCGCGTCCGGGTCGCCGGAGTCCACCCGGACCGCGTCGATGTTCAGATGGACGATGTGCTCGGACCCGAGTTCTTCGATCGAGGTCACCTTTGCCGGTATCGTCTGGTACTTGCGGCCGGATTCGAGGCTGCTGTCATAGAGATGCTCCGGTCGGATCCCGAACACGACCTTGCGTCCCGCATAGGATCTCAAGGCCGGCCTGCGGATGAAGGCCTCATCCTGCAGCCGGACGGCGAAGGTACCGGAAATCAGGTCGTCGCCCGTCAGGGTCGCCTCGAAAAGGTTCATCGAAGGAGAACCGATGAAGCCGGCAACGAAGGCGTTCACCGGCGATTCATAGAGTCTCTTGGGGGTGTCGACCTGCTGCAGCACGCCGCCTTTCAACACCGCGACCCTGTCCCCCATCGTCATCGCTTCGGTTTGGTCGTGGGTCACATATATGGTCGTGACGCCGAGCTGCTTTTGCAGGCTGGTGATTTCGGCGCGCATCTGAACACGCAGTTTCGCGTCCAGATTGGAAAGGGGTTCGTCCATGAGAAAGGCGGCTGGCTCGCGCACCATGGCGCGACCCATGGCAACCCGTTGACGCTGTCCGCCTGAAAGGTTCGCGGGTTTGCTGTCCAGCAGCGATGTCAGTTGAAGGGTTTTGGCGATCTCGTCCACGCGCTTCTTGCGCTCGGCCTTCGGCTTGCCTGCCAGCCGCATCGAAAAGCCGATGTTTTCGAACACGGTCATATGCGGGTAGAGCGCGTAGCTCTGGAAGACCATCGCGATGTCGCGGTCCTTGGGCGGCATGTCGACGACGTCGATCCCGCCGATCCGAAGGCTGCCGCTGGTGATGTCCTCCAATCCCGCAATCATCCGCAACGCGGTGGATTTGCCGCAACCGGACGGCCCGACGAGAATCAAAAACTCACCGTCCTCGACCGATAGGTTCAAGTGATCGATCGCGTTGAAATTGTTCCCGTAGGTTTTGCAGATATTCTCAAGAATGACTTCTGCCATCTTCCTCCCTCCACAAGTCTAATTCACCGCTTTTTATAATTCTCCTCGGCTTGTGTTCACCTGCGAAATACTTTCTGCGATAGTTCAGGTTCCAGTATCGAGCTGCGCATATTTCAGTTCGACTGCTGACGGCGCGTTCGCCGATGCCAGGAATTCCATGACCTGATTGCCGGTCGGAAGCGCCTCGCGCCCGCCCCGCCCCGTTATCGAAAGGGCCGCCGCCGCGGCCGCGAATGCGACCCGGCGTGCGGTGTCGGCCCCGCGCTCCAATGCAAGGGCATACGCGCCATGAAAGCAGTCACCGGCGCCGGTCGAATCGACGACGGCGACCCGATGCGGAGGCAGGTGCCAGAGCCGTGTCTCGTCGCGTCCGCGATAATAGACGCCCCTGCCGCCGTCCGTCAGAACCACGGCGGACCGCGACGGCAACCATAAGGCATCGAGAATCTCGGCGGGCGATCGGCACCCCGTGGCAGCCCGCGCAAAGCCCAGGGGAAGAATGAGATGATCGCACAGCGCGATCAATCTCTCGGTGGCTGGGCCGCTGCTCCATTCGATATCGCCGAGGATCGCAAGGCCGAGATCGCGAGCCCGAACCACGACATCCAGCGTCCGGATCGCGTAACTATCGACGATCAGGACTGTCGCGCGGCTGAGGACCTCGTCCGGAAAGTCCGGCGCGGTGCCCAGCATCGCTTCGTCGTCATACGCGATGAACCGCTCCCCATCCGACCCGACGGTGATCCGCGAGCGCACCGGGCGTGCGTGCGGGTGGCGCGGCGCGAATGCAGTTTCAACGCCGCTCGCAACGAGATCGCACAGCACGGCGTCGTCCGCGGCACTGCCCAGCCATCCGATGAACCCGGCGGTTCCGCCAAGCCGCGCGACGGCGGCAAGGGCCGTGGCGACATTTCCGCCGAAAGCTCGGGCGCTTTGCAGAACCTTCCCCTTGCCCGCCGACAACGGCTGATCGACATAGACGATGTCGTCGATCGCAATAGCTCCGAAGCCGAGGATTGAAGGGACGGTGGGCATCGTTCAGGCACCTGCCTTCGCCAGGGCATCTTGCGCCGAAAGGCCGTCATGGATGACGCCCCGAAAGGCAATCGCTGCCTTCTCCGGATCGCCATGCCCCCAGAGATTGCGGCCCACCACGGCACCGCGCGCGCCGGCAAGGATGGCGTCCGCCGTCTGCTGAAGGGCGCCGAGCAGCGTATCGGTCTTCGGGCCACCCGCGATCACAACCGGCACCGGGCAGGTCCGAACGGTCTCTCGGAACGACTCGAAATCGCCCGTGTAACCGATCTTGATCACGTCGACGCCGGATTCGTAGCCGATGCGCGCCGCATAGGCGATCTCGTCGGGGGTGAAGACGATTTTTGCGCCGTCGGTGAAATCGCGAGGGTAGATATGCGCGACTACCGGCATGCCGAAGCGGGCCGCCGCATTCACCGAATCGGTCAGCCAGCGTATGTATTTGCCCTCGGTCGCGCCGCGTACCGGAATGGCCACGGCCAACGCATCGGCGCCAGCGCGCACCGCATCCTCGGGCGTTGCAATCAGTTCACTGATGCGATCATCCGGGGTGAAGCAGCCGGCCTGGATCACCAGGGAAGCCTTGCCCGCGTATTGAGGCCACAGGTGGCGCGCGGTGCCTGGCTGAATGCTGACGTAGTCGGGTTTGCCCACCATGACGCGAGCGAGCGCGCCCGGCAGATCGGCAAGACCTCCTTTGCGCACGTCGCCATAGCCGACAAAGTGGTCGACCGCGCCGCCAAAAAGGTTTCCCGATGGATGCGAGAAGAGGCGCGCAAGGCGCACTTTGGTTCCTAGGCTCATGAGTGCAAAATGTCCCAATCGTTTGGTTTCAAAATCCTGGAACCAGTGTTTGCGAAAGAAACGATAAATGCAATCTTTCGAAAGCTTTCGAATTTGCGTATTTTTGGTAAGGTGAGCCGAGGCCAGGGCGGTTGCTCGGTGCATGGAGGCGAGGACAGGGCAATGTTGTCAGAGCAGAGACGCCAATCGATCCTGGGTGAGGTGCAACGTAGCGGACAGGTTCGCACGAAGGACTTGTCCGACGATTTTGGCGTGTCGGAAGTCACGGTGCGCTCCGACCTCGAGATACTGGACCGCAAGGGACTACTGACCAAGACCCGTGGAGGGGCGGTGACCCGGACCACGGATTCGACCACGGCCGCGTTCGCCCGGCGGATGCAAACGAACCTCGATGCGAAGAAACGCATCGCCCGGGCAGCGGTAGAGCTGTTCGAGGACAACCAATCGGTCATCTTCGACGGCGGCTCGACATTGATGCAAGTTGCCATGCAGTTACCGCCGCTCAACAACGTCGTGGTCGCGGCCACGGCGATGAATATCGTGCAGCATCTGATGCATCGGCCCGGGCTCGACGTGCACATGATCGGTGGCCGGGTCTATCCAGACACGGTGAGCACGCTGATTACCGATGCCGATACCGCTCTCGGCGGCTTGGTGGCGCATCAGGTCTTCGTTGGAGCGCATGCGATCGACTCGTCACTGGATGTGGTCGACGTGAACGAAGACATGGCGCGAACGAAGCGAAACCTGGTGCGTATGGCACGGCGCGTTGTCCTCCTTGCGGATTCGAGCAAATGGGGCGTCAGCGGGACCTCCAAGGCATTTTCGCTGTCGAGCGTCCATGTGGTAATCACCGATGATAGCCTGCCCGGTCCAATACGCAGCCAGCTGGATAAAATTGGGGCCAAGGTGATCTATGCCTGAACCCGTCGCGGTTCCCTGGCCGCAACCGAAAGACCCGATGACCCACGGATTCGCATCGGCCGCCAGCCGTTTTTTCTGTCTGTCATTTTCTCCTCCCAAGGCTGGCAGCCTCCCGATGTCGCCAGCCATTTCCGCATGTTCTATAAAAATTTTACGCGCGTCAATATTTAAAATGTTGTATAGCGATTTTGAAAGCGATCCGGCACCATTGCGACGGATCGGATAGCGGGACCGTATTGGGAGGTACGACAGAAAATGCAGGCAAAATCACAGGCCAAACTCGGCATCGGCGTCATCGGATGCGGCAACATCTCGATGACTTACCTGCGCAACGCCGCGCTTTTCGGCGGCATCGAATTGCGCGCCTGCGCCGATATTTCGGCCGAGATGGCGGCGTTACGGGCCAAGGAATACGGCATTCGGGCACTCGGCGTCGATGCGCTGCTGGCCGACCCCGAGATCGACCTCGTCCTTAACCTCACCGTTCCGGCGGCGCATTTCGACATTTCGTTCTCCGCCCTTTCGGCGGGAAAGCATGTCTTCACCGAAAAGCCGCTGGCAATCTCGGCCAGCGACGGGCGCCGGCTGGTGACCGAGGCGGCCAAGCGTGGCCTGCTGCTCGGCTCGGCTCCCGATACCTTCCTTGGTGCGGCCGGACGCAAAGCGCGCCGCCTGATGGACGAAGGCGCCATCGGGCGCCCGGTCACCGGCACCGCCTTCATGATGGGACGTGGCATGGAACACTGGCATCCCAATCCGCAATTCTACTATCAGCCGGGCGGCGGCCCCGTATTCGACATGGGACCCTACTATCTCACCATGCTGGTCAATCTGCTCGGGCCGGTCGCCCGCGTCATGGCGATGGCGACGAAGGGCCAGGAGGAACGGCTGATATCGGCCGAAGGGCCGTTCAAGAACACCAAATTCAAGGTCGGCACGCCGACCAATGTGCTGTCGCTGCTCGAATTCCGCTCCGGCGCGACCGTCACCTTCGGCGCATCATGGGACGTCTTCAGGCATTCCAATCATCCCATCGAACTGCACGGCACCGAGGGCTCATTGCGCCTGCCCGACCCGGACACGTTCGGCGGCACCGTATCGCTGTCGGAACGCGGCGCCGCCTGGAAGGACTTCGCCAGCGAAGGCGAACTCTACGGTGCCCGCAACTGGCCTTATGCAGCGCCCGACCGCGCCAATTACCGCATGCTCGGCGTCGCCGATCTGGTACGCTCGCTGCAGACCGGTGCGACACCCCGCGCTTCCGGCAATCTGGCCCTGCATGTGCTGGAGATCATGGAAGCGATCCTGCATTCGGGCGAGACGAAAAGCTCGGTTGCGATCACAGGTGACGTCGTCCAGCCGGCCCTGCTTAGCGAAGACGAGGCACGCGGCCTGCTCGCCTGACCTCCAGCGGAGATGACGATGACACTCGATCCGGATGCATTGCGTGCCCTCGAAATCGGTCGTGCCGCCGGCGGCGAACCGTTCGAGAATGGCAGCGTGGCGGCGGCACGGGCCGCCTATATCGCTTCCTTCCCAACTCAGCAGGGCGAGCACGAGCCGGTCGCGGCAACCGGACAGCAGCAGATCGACGGGCCGAACGGCCCGGTCACGATCCGCATCCATCGCGGTATCGGCGCGCCGCGGACCGGGGCGCGCGCCGTGCTTTACCTGCATGGCGGCGGCTGGGTCATCGGCAATCTCGATTCGCATGACGAAATCTGCCGCTGGCTGGCCAATCTCGGCAACGCCATCGTCGTCTGTCCCGATTACCGGCTGGCGCCGGAGCACACGTTTCCCGCCGGGCTGGAGGATTGCGCGGCGGCGCTCCGCTTCATGGCCGGGAAGGCTGGCGAACTCGGCATCGACCCGACCCGCATTACCGTTGCTGGCGACAGCGCCGGCGGCAATCTTGCCGCCGTTCTGGCGTTGCTTGCCCGCGACGGGCTGGCGCCGCCGCTTGCCGCCCAGATCCTGATCTATCCCAACACCGACGCCCGCCAGGCGGCGGACAGCTATCGGCGTTTCGGCGACGGCTTCGGGCTCACCGCCGCCGCCATGGCCTGGTTCCGCGACCATTATGTGCGAACGCCGGAGGACATCGCGGATTGGCGCGTATCGCCGCTGCTGGCCTCCAGCCTTGCCGGCGCGCCGTCCGCCTTCGTCGTGATCGCCGGCCACGACATCCTTGCCGACGAAGGCACGGCCTTTGCCGAGCGCCTGCGCACCGACGGAGTGCCGCTGGTGCTGCGACACTGGCCGGGTCAGATCCATGGCTTCGTCTCGATGGGTCGGTATATACTGGCCGCGCGGCAAGCGGTGAGCGAGGCGGCGGCCTGGCTCCGCCTGCAGACGTGTGTTCAGGCTGACTGACGCATCACCAGGGTCGCGCCAAGCTCGACGTTGCGCGCCAGATCCTGGCCGGGCGGGTCAGCCTCGTTCAGAAGCGCCAGCAGGATCTCGACGCTGCGGCCAGCCATGGCGGCGAAGTCCTGCGCCATGGTGGTCAGCGCGGGACAGGTGTAGCGGCTCAGCGGATGATCGTCATGAGCGGCGACACGGAAATCGCAATCAGCGCGGCGGCCGATCTTCAGCCCGCGCGAAAAGGCAGCCGACATCACGCCGAAGGCGAGACGGTCATTGGCGCAGAGCAGCGTGCGGGCCGGCAGGCCGCCTTTCTCGAGCGTTCTGTCCATCCATTCGTGACCGATGCGCTCGAAGTCCCAGCTATAGTCGCCCGCCGCCTTGAGAACGGTGGGCTCCAGGCCGGCGGCGTGCATCGTGTCGATATAGCTCTGCAGCCGTTCGCTCGAATTGTGGTTGACGTGCGGGATGTCGACATAGACCGGCGGTTCGCCGGACCGGCAGAGATAATCCACGATCGTCGAGGTGCTCTGGTGGTTGTCATTGCCGACGAACGGCGTGTCGCCTTCGATATAGGTGTCGAAATAGACGATCGGGATGTCCTCGCTCATCCGCTCGAAGACGCCGGGCTCGGAGACCAATCCCAAGGGCGCGACGATGGCGCCGGCGACCTTCAGCGACATCAGCGTCCTGACCGATTCCGCCTCCAGCTTCGGCGAACCGTGCGAGGAGATGACGATCGGCCAAAACCCTTCGTCGCGGCAGCGCAGTTCGATGCGGCTGACCATCTCCGCGTAGAACGGATCTGTGATCGCCGGCACCACGATGCCGACATTGCGGGTGCGCTTGCGATTGAGATTGCGGGCAAAAACATTCGGCTGGTAGTCGGACGAACGAAGCGCCGCCTCGATGCGCGCTCGTGTCGCCGGCTTCACGCTGGCCGGATCGTCAAAGTACTTCGACAGGGTCGGCCGGGACACGCCGGACGCCCTGGCGAAATCATCCATTGTCCGGTGCGTCTTTTCCGCCATCGATATTTCAGGCTCCTTGCCCTCAATGCCAGCCTTCGCGCACCGGCCAGAATCAGTCTTGCGACCATTGCGCTGAGGCAGCATTGCTTGACCGAACTTATTCAGTCAAATTTCCATGTTTCCACTACAACGCAAAAGCATTGCGCACGTCAAATTATTTATTGACGCTTTAAAAATGGCAACTTAGGTTTTGAACCCGCACGGACATGCGGATAGCGCATGGCAATCGGACGCCGTCCGTCCGGCAGATGGTGAGGACATGAAGAAACTGGTTTGCGCCGGCGAGATCCTGGTCGAGATCATGGCCGAGCGGATCGGCCAGAGTTTTCGCGCTGCCGGCCCGCTGGTCGGTCCGTTTCCGTCAGGCGCTCCCGCCATCTTTATCGATCAGGCGGCGCGGCTCGGCCAGCCGGCCGGGCTGATCGCGGCGGTGGGCGACGATGATTTCGGCCATTTGAACATCGAGCGCCTGCGCGCCGACGGTGCCGACATCTCCGCCATCACCGTCCATCAGGGTGCTGCGACCGGAACCGCCTTCGTCACCTATGAGACCGATGGCAGCCGGCACTTCGTCTACAACATCAAGCAGAGCGCCGCCGGGCTGATCGAGATGGGCGCGGAAGCGCGCGCGCTGCTGGCCGGCGCCGACCATTTTCACGTCATGGGCACATCGCTGTTCTCGCCCGAAGTGATCGAGGTTGCCCGCAACGGGATCGAAGCCGTCAAGAGGCACGGCGGCACGGTCTCCTTCGACCCCAACATCCGCAAGGAGATGCTCGATCTGCCGGGCATGCGCGACGCCTTGCATTTCGTGCTGTCGAAGACCGATGTGTTCCTGCCGAGCGGGCCGGAACTCTTCACCTTCGCCGAGGTAACCGACGAGGAGAGCGCGGCGCGCGAAATGCTGGACCGCGGCATCTCCACCGTGGTCGTCAAGAAGGGCGCGCAGGGCGCCGTTCACTACGACCGGTCAGGGCGCATCGCTTCACCCGGCTTCGTTGTCGACGAAATCGACCCGACCGGCGCCGGAGACTGTTTTGCGGCAGCCTTCGTCTCCTTCTGGCTGCGTGGAGAGGGACCCAAGAGAGCGCTCGAGATCGCCAATGGCTGCGGCGCACTGGCGGTGACGAAGAAGGGACCGATGGAAGGCATCGCCTCGCTGGCCGAGGTCGAGGCGTTCATCGCGACCAGCAGGACCGGAGCACCGGCATGAGCCAGGCGACCGACAGGCTGGCCGCCATAGCGTCGCGCCGTGCGGCCGGCGAACGCTGTGGCATCGCCTCGATCTGCTCGGCCCATCCGCTGGTCATCGAAGCGGCGCTGCGCCACGGCAAGGCGCGCAACGCCGACGTCCTGATCGAGGCCACCTGCAACCAGGTCAACCACGAAGGCGGCTATACCGGCATGACACCAGGCGATTTCCGCCGCTTCGTCGAGGCCATCGCCGGCAAGGCCGGCTTTCCCCTGGACAGGCTGGTGCTCGGCGGCGATCATCTCGGCCCCAATCCCTGGAAGCACCTGCCGGCGCCTGAAGCCATGGAGAAGGCATCGCGCATGGTGGATGCCTATGCCGAGGCCGGCTTCACCAAGATCCACCTCGACACCAGCATGGGCTGCGCCGGCGAAGGCGCGGCACCGCCCGACGCCACGATCGCCGCGCGCGCCGCCGAACTGGCCGAGGTGGCGGAGGCCGCGATTGAACGAACAGGCGGCGCCAGGCCTGTCTATGTCATCGGCACTGAAGTGCCGGTGCCGGGCGGCGCCCTGGAAACGATGGACCATCTGGCGGTGACGACACCGGAGGCGGCCCGCGAGACGGTGCGCATCCACCGCGATGCCTTCAGCCAGCGCGGCCTCGACCAGGCCTTCTCGCGGGCGATCGGCGTCGTCGTGCAGCCGGGCGTGGAATTCGGCAATGCGGAGGTGATCGCCTACCGGCCGGACCGCGCCCGGGCGCTCGCCGGCACGCTGCGCGACCTGCCGCAATTCGTCTTCGAGGCCCACTCGACCGACTACCAGCCGGTCGCCGCGCTGAGCGCTTTGGTCGATGACGGTTCTGCCATCCTCAAGGTCGGGCCATGGCTGACCTTCGCGCTGCGCGAAGCGCTCTACGGTTTGAGCCACATCGCTGACATTCTTGCTCCCGACCCGGCTCGGGAAAGCCTGCCGGCGGCGATGGAGCGCGTCATGCTGGCAGCGCCCGACAACTGGAAGAATTACCATCACGGCTCCGAGGCCGAGCAGTGGATCGAGCGACATTTCTCCTACAGCGACCGTATCCGCTACTACTGGCCGGCGCAGGCGGCGCGGCAGGCCGTGAACGCGCTGATGCAGGCGCTGGGCGAGCGCGACATCCCCTCACCCCTGATCAGCCAGTATCTCGGCCGTCTCGACGGCGCGGTGGCGAGCGGGTCCGTCGCGCCAAAGGCCAGGGAACTCCTCATCGCAGGCGTGACGGATGTTCTCGACATCTATGCCAGAGCAACTGGCTGATCGACCCTGACCACGCCTCGGCGTTGCACCTGGAAAACCAATGACGTGCGGCGCCAGCTTTTCCGGCGTGTCGGTGTAGTGCCGGACGGCAGTCCACCGGGAAAGCGCCGGCAGCGCCTTCCCGGACGCAAGCTTATTCGCCGCGCATCGTCGCCTGGAAGGTCGGCAGGTGTTTCTTCTGCGCTTCCAGCATGCGTTCGCGGTAGACACCGTAGATGACGTCGGTATCATGCAACGTCACGCCGGCGATCGTCGGCGAGGCGAAGACCGGCAGTTCGATGCCGCGCTTGGCGAGTTGCTCGGCCGTGCGCGCGATCAACTCATGCGCCAGGATCATGGCGAGCACCGTCGATGAGCCCGACACCGGACGGGTCCAACCTTCGACCGGTACGATGGCGTCCTCGATCGGCGAGCAGGTGTCGATGACGAGATCCGCCGCGTCGGCCAGCCGCTTGCCGGAGGAATGCGTCGCCGGCTTGTCGAGATTGTTCTTGCTGGTCACCGCGACGACGAAGATGCCACGCTTCCTGGCATAGAGAGCGGTGTCGATGCCGGACGAATTGCGGCCGCTGTGGCCGAAGATGATGATCGAATCGCCCTTGTTGAGCGGCTGGTGGTCGAGGAATTTCTCGGCATACTTTTCAGTTCGCTCCAGCCACAGAAGCTCGCGCACCCCGCCGGCGCCGAGCACGTTGTGCCACATAACGCGCGGGTCGGTCAGCGGATTGAAGCCGACATAGCTGCCGTAGCGCGGGAACACTTCCTGCACAGGCAGCACCGAATGGCCCGAACCGTAGAGATGGACCAGCCCGCCGCCTTCCAACGAGTCGGCAAAGCGGCTGGCGGCCTGGCCGAAGGCCTCTTCATTGGTTTTCGCTGCCTTGTCGATGAGAGCGGCGAGACGGTGGATGTAGAGATCGGACACGTGGGTACTCCTGTTTAAAGGTCTGCTCGGGAGGGTGGATCAGCTTCGCGGATTGGACGGGACGCGCCCGGCGCGCAGCGTCGAGCGGATTTCGTAGCGGTCGCCGCGCATGATGGAGACGGTGAATTCGAACGGGCCGCGCTCGTCGGTGGTGATGCGCTCGACGATGAAGGCGGGGCTGCCGGCGGGCAGGTCAAGCAGTTCGGCATCCGCCGCCCCAACCGCGCCGACGCGGTAATTTTCCCGTGCGGCCGCCGGCACAATGCCGTAGTGACGCTCCAGCGCCTCGTAGAGCGAACCCTGCAGCAGGCCGGCGTCGAGGAAGCCCGGCACGCGCGCGGCCGAAAGCTGCGCCGTCTGGATGCCGATCGGCTCGCTGTTGCCCAACCTGAGACGCCTGATGCGCACCACCGGATCGCCCTCCTCGATCTCCAGCGCGCCGGCGGCAGCCGCATTGGCTGATGTCAGGCCGCAGTCAAGCAGGCGCGAGCCGGCGACCACACCCATATTGCCCATTTCCTGGGTGAAGCTGGTCAGCTCGCGGGTGCCTGCCACCAGCGTGGTGGAGCGCACAAAGGTGCCGCGGCCATGCTCGCGCCTGAGCAGGCCGCCTTCCTCCAGATTGCGCAGGGCGTGGCGCAAAGTGATGCGGCTGACACCGAACAGGGCACACAGCCGGTCTTCGGCCGGGATCTGGTCGCCGGTCGCCCATTCGCCGCTCTTGACGATGGCGCGGATCGCCTCCTCGACCTGATACCAGAGCGGCTCCGGCCGTCTGCGGTCCGGCTGCTGAAAACTCGCTTGGCTCATCGCACCTGTCTCCACTCTTTCCCCGCGCGACCAGCCAATGCCGCGCCGATAAGGCCGGCGCCCGGGCCGAACCGGCCGGACCGAACCTCGATGCCACGCAGATGCGACGGCAACTGGCGCCGCAGCGCGGCAAGCAGCGGTGGTCGGATCACGTCCAGCGCCTCGGCCAGTCCTCCCGAAATCAGAACCGCCTGCGGATCGAGCAGCGCCACAGCGCCGGCAAGCGCGGTGCCGAGCCGCCGCGCCGGCACTTCCAGCAAGGTCTGCGCGGCGAGTTCCCCGCCTTGGGCGGCGGCGATCAGCTGGCGGCCATCGGCGAGGCCAATCTGGGCGGCAAGCGCATCGAGTGCCCGGCCCGAGGCGACGCGCTCCAGCCAGCCACCGCGCTCCTCGCCATGATCCTTGATGTCGGCGCAGGCCCAGCCGAACGAACAGGCGCCGCCATGCGCGCCGGCAACTATGCGGCCGTTGGCCAGCACCGCCGAGCCGATGCCGGTGCCGATGGCGAGCAGGATCGCATCCGACATGCCCTTGGCCGCGCCCTCGACGACTTCCGCCAACAGCGCGATCTGCGCGTCGTTGCCGAGCGCCACGGGCAGGCCTGGAAACAAGGCCTGGATGTCGAGGCCGTCGAGAAACGGCAGGTTCGGGATCCAGCGGCAGACGGCACCTTCGACAAGCCCGGGCACCGCGATGCCGAACGCCTCGATCGCCCCAGCCTCGGCGCGCAGGGCCTGGACGCGGGCAACGAACGCATCAAGACTGGCCGGCGCCGGCTCGCGGCTCGGCATGTCCAGCGCACCGATGTCGCCGGTGAAGACGGCGGCGCGCAGATTGGTGCCGCCGAGATCGATGGCCAGAACCCGCGTCATCGGCCAGGCCCTTTGCCGAACGGCGGCGCGAACAGGCCGCTGCCGGCATTCCACGAATGCGACGCCGTCGCGAAGCCTTGTGCGTAGCGCGTACCGCGCAGGCAGCCGCGCAGCCGGTAGAGCGCGCTGTAGTAATCGACATAGGGAAAGCTGCTGAGGCCCCGCGCCAGCTCGTATTCCTCGACCGCCTCGCTCCAGGCCTCGAAGCCATCGCTGACATCCACGAGATGCTCGGGCCGAAAACCGTCATCGTCCTCCCAGTTCTCGCCGAACAGGAGCAGTTGCGGCGTGTGCGCCGCGTGGTCGCTGGCAATGGTCGGCAGGGCGGCGTAGAAGATGCCGGTCTGCGTCAGATGCGCGGCGGCGCGATGGTCCTTGTGCCAGCTGCCGTGCCAATGGGTAATGACGATCTCGGGTTTGAGTTCGCGAATGACGTCGCATACCTCGAGCGCCGTCTCGTCGTCCGACGGCAGGAAGGCGTCGCGCAGGCCGAGGCTGCGTACCTTGACACCAAGCCGCTCAGCCGCCCTGCCCGCTTCCTCTTCCTTCTGCACGCAATAATGCGCGGGGACGAGACAGGGATGCCCCTGCTCGCCCATGGTCAGGTGCAGGAAGGTCACCGTGGCACCGCGCTTGACGGCGGCGGCGGCCAGCGGCCCGGCGATCACCTCGGCATCGAAGGCGTGCGCGCCGACAACCAGGATGGAGCTTGCGGCGTAAATCCTATCCTCGATCATTTCATGCCTCCCCCGGCACCGACGCCTTCGCGAATCTGGCGGGCAAGCAGACAATACATGATCAGGATGGGCGCCATGGAGATCGCCAGCGAGGCGAACACCAGCCCCCAGTCGGTGCGGAATTGGCCGACGAAGACGCTGATCGCCAGCGGCACCGTCTTGTAGCGGTCGTCGAAAATGAAGATCAGCGGGAAGAAGAAGTCGTTCCACACGGCGATCGCCGTGAAGATGGCGACGATCGAGACCGCCGGCTTCACCATCGGCAGCATGATCTGGAACAGGATGCGGACCTCGCCGGCGCCGTCCATGCGCGCCGCCTCGTCGAGTTCGGAGGGCAGCACGCGCATGAAGTTGGCGAAGATGAAGACGGCGAAGGGAATGCGGATCGCCGAATAGACGAGGATCAGGCCGGTCAGGGAGTCCAACAGGCCGAGGTTGCGCATCAAGGTGAACAACTCGACAGAGGCCAATCTGATCGGCAGCATGATGCCCGACAGGAACAGGCCGAGCATGATGGCGTTCCAGCCGAGCTTGTAGCGGCTGAGCGGATAGGCAGCCATCGCCGAGACGACGATGGTGAGAATGACCGCGCCGGCGGTGACGATCAGGCTGTTGATGAAATTGTGGCCGAGATCGGCGCGCGTCCACGCCCGGACGAAATTGTCGAAAGCCCAACTTTGCGGCAGGCCGAGCCTGTTGTCGTAGATTTCGGCCGTGGTCTTGAAGCAGGAGACGACGAGAATGTAGAGCGGCAGCAGAACCGCCGCTGTCCAAATGGCCAGCACGGTCCAACCCGGCAGCCGCGCCAGTCTTGGCGGAAACGTCCTGTATGGGATCGCCGGCACGCTCATAGCTGCACCGTGCGGCGATCGAAGAAGCGCAGCATCAGCAGCGTGCCGATGCTGAGGATCAGGAACAGCACGGTGCCCAAGGCCAGCGCCAGACCTATATCAGTGATACCGACAGCGCCCTCGGCGCCGAAGGCCAGCCGGTAGAAATAGGTCACCAGCGTGTCGGTCGAATAGCTCGGATTGCCCTGCACGCCTTGCATCACATAGACGATGTCGAACTGGTTGAAGGTGTTGATGAACGACAGCGTCGTCAGCGTGCCGAGCGCCGGCATCAAAAGCGGCAGCGCGACGGAAAACAGCATGCGCGCATTGCCGGCGCCGTCGAGCTTCGCCGCCTCGAAGATCTGGCCGGAAATCTGCCGCAGGCCCGCCGTGTAGATCAGCACCGGCAGGCCCATCCAGTTCCAGGCGTCGACGGCGATCAGCACTCCAAGCGCGGTGTGGCTGTTGCCGAGCACGGTGAGGCTGCCCTGATGGAGGCCGAGCCCGTTCAGCGCCCATTCGACGACGCCGCCCGGCGCCAGAAGCAGGCGCCACAGCGCCCCGACGATGACGGGGCTCAGAACCGCCGGAAAGAAAAACACTGACTGGAAGAAGGCCGCTCCCCTGTCGCGCAGGAACAGCAGCCAGGCGAACAAAAGGCCGATGCCATTCTGGAAGAGCATGATGCCGAAAAACCAGGCGGTATTGTGCCACAGCGCGCCATAGAGCCGCGCACCGCTGGGAAAGACAAACAGGCGCGAAAAATTCGACGGGCCGGCGAATTCGACCATGCGCAGGCCCTTCCAGATGAACAAGCTGCCCCACAGCGACATCGCCAGCGGATAGAGGACGAAGAGCGTGTAGACGGCCAGCGCCGGCAAGATGAAAAGCACGGCCATGCGCTGCTGCGTGCGTTTCAGGCTGCTTGGGCGGTGAAAATTGGTCATGCGTTGTTCTGTCCGGCGAGAGGCCGGCCGCGATGCGACCGGCCTGGCTCCTCACTGCTTCGGCTTGAACCAGGTGGCGACGGCGGCCTGCATATCGGCGGCCAGCTTCTCCGGCGCGATGTTGCCCTCGACCATGTCGATGATCTCCGACTGCAACACAGAGGACGCCGTCGGCGACTGCCAGCGGAAGCCGACCAGCGTCAGATACGGCGTCGAGTTCTTCGACATTTTCATCATCTGCGCCAGCACCGGATCCTTCACGGTGACGTCGGTGCGGGCCGGCGGCCAACCGAGCTCATCGGCGAACATCTGCGCGAATTCGGCCGAAGCCATGAAGCCCAGCACCTTGGTCGCGGCCTCCTTGTTTTGACTCTCGGAGACGAGACCATAGGAACCGTCCGAGAAGGCCGACGTGTAGAGCTTTGCCCCGGCATCGTCGGCTGGGAACGGGAAGATCGAGAATTTCAGCTTCGGGTTCTGCGCCTTAAAGCTGCCGTTCTCAAAGGACCCACCGAGGAACATCGCCGCCTTGCCGCCGATGAACTGCTGCGTGGCCGTGGTGTAGTCGATGCCGGCGAAGCCGTCCGGGAAATAGGGCTTCAGCTCGGCGAAGCGCTTCAGCGCCGCGACATAGCGCGGATCGTCGAAGGTCGCCTTGCCGGTCATCATCTCGTCGTAGAAATCAGGGCCGTAGACGGTCGGGCCAATGACGCCGACGCCGATCTCCAGCTCCCAAGCGGAGCCATTGGCGCCGCCGGTTGCGATCGGGGTAATGCCGGCCGCCTTCAGCTTGCCGCAGGCGGCGACGAAATCCTTGTAGGTCTTGGGGATCTCGATGCCTTGCGCGGCAAAGATATCCTGATTGTAGAACACGCCCATCATCGGCACCGAATAAGGCACGCCGTAGAGCTTGCCGTCGGTGCGGCCGCGCGCGCCGCCAAGGGCGGCATCCGGCATGTTCTTCAATTCCGGCACGCTGTCGTCGAGCGCGTCGAGATAACCGGCATCGACGAAGGGCTGCAACTCGCCATAGGCTTTTAGCTGGGCGATATCGGGCCCGCGACCACCGCGCAGCGCGGTGCTCAGCCGGTTCTGGTAATCGGCGTCCGGCGTGAACTGAATGTCGACCTTGATGCCCGGGTTCTTGGCCTCGAAGGCATCGAAGATGCGACGCATCGCGGCCTCGTCCTCGGTGCGCCAACTCCACAGCGTCACCGTGCTGTCGGCCCACGCCGGCAGGGTGATGAAGGTACCCGCGCAAGCGGCGGCAAGGCCGCCGATCAGCCCAAGCGCGGCGCGCCGATGAATTGAAAGCATGCTCATTGCCAGTTCTCCCGTTTTTCCCTGTCCTTGGCGTCTCGCGGCGCTTTAATGCCGCAAGTCATTATAACGACATAGCGTTGTTCGCAAGAGGTGCCATTTTCCTTCAGGGCAGAATCGTCGAATTCCCGATCCAACAAATCCGCTTAACTCGCTGTTTTAATCTGTAAAATTAATGCTCCAGGAGCACAGGAAGATCCGCGTCGATCCTGCAAGCAGCTTTTTCGCAAACAGGGCCTTGCGCCCCTGCTTCATGTTGTCATAACGTCATCGTGATCGCTATGCTCAAATGGAGGATGAGGATGTGGTTTGCCTGGACGTCGAAACTGGCACTGGCCGCGGGCCTTGCCATCCTGCCGACCACCGGCTGGGCGCAATCGGTCAACATCTCCTACCTGACGCACTGGTCGCCCGAGACGGTGGCGTTGCTGGAGGCGGCGGCCAAGGGCTATGCCAAGACCAATCCGGATGTCAGCGTCACCGTGCGCGCCGTTCCGTTTGGAGATCTCCTGACCACGCTTCGCTCCCAAGGCGGTAGCGCGGACGGCCCGACGATCGGCGGTATCTACGATCTCTGGCTGCCGGAACTCGCCCGCGACAAGCTGGTCGCGCCTGCCCCTGAGGCGGTGGCGAGCGAAGTCAAGGGCGCCTGGCCGGCGGGCGTCGTCAGTGCCGCTTCGGTCGGCGGCAAGCTCTACGGAATTCCCAACGAAATCGATGTCTATGCGCTGAACTACAACAAGGCGCTGTTCAAGCAGGCGGGTATCGCCGCTCCACCAAAGACCTGGGACGAGTTCAAGGATGCGGCGAAAAAGCTGACCAACAAGGATGCCGGCCAGCAGGGGTTCGGCATGATTAATTCATGGGCGGCCGGCGTCGTCCATCCCTTCGCCTCGCTGCTGGTTTCCAATGGCGGCGAGCTGGTCAAGGACGGCAAGCCAGTGCTGGACAGCAAGCAGGCCGCCGAGACGTTCCAGCTTTATGAAGACCTCGTCAAGTCCGGCGCCAGCGTGCCGGCGATGGCGACGGCCGACGCCAACACCACCGGGCCATTCCTCGACAATTTCGTCTCCGGCAAGACCGGCATGATCATCATGGCCAACTGGTGGGAGAGCGCGCTGAAGACCGGCATGGGCGACAAGTTCACCGACATCGCCACGGCACCTATCCCGGTCGGCCCGAGCGGCGACAAGCCACATTCGATTTCCTATTCCTGGATGACTGTGGTCAATGCCAATGCGGGCCAGGCCGAGCAGAAGGCGGCATGGGAATTCCTCGCCTGGCTCAACAATCCGAAATCCGGCAAGAGCGGCGCTTCGGCGATGTCCGATATCTTGATGTCGATGGGCATCCTGCCGTCGCGCACCTCCGACATCGAAGCGCACAAGGACAAGCTCGGCTCGGAATTCCTGTCCGGCTATGTCAGCGTGCTCGCCGATGCAAAACCCTTCCCGGTGGTGCCGGGCGGACAGGAATTCTCGGAATCCCTACAGCAGACGATCGAGGCGTTGCAGTATGGCCAGGTCTCGGCCAAGGATGCGCAGGCGACGGCGCAGGCCGACGCCACTTCGATCCTGGAACGCGCCGCCAAGTAGTCATCAGAGCCAAGTAATGATCAGAACGTAATGATCCAGAGGTACCGTGCCTCGGCGGGCATCATGCTTACGCCCGCCGTGACGCTGATCGGCATATTCATCCTGCTGCCGATGCTGCTCACCGTCTGGCTGTCCTTCCAGGACTGGTCGACGCAAACGCCGTTTTCCAGTGCGAGCTTCATCGGCCTCGACAATTTCCGCGAGATCTTTGGGCCGACCTCGGTCGGACGCGACTTCAAGGGCGCGTTGACCAACACCGCTATTTATACCGCACTATCCGTCATCCTGATCCTGCCGCTCTCGGTAGCCTTCGGCCTGATGGTTTACCAGCACGATGTCGCTGGCGGCACGGAGCTGAGGACGGTGCTGTTCTCCACCTATATGGTGCCGATGATCGCGGTGGCGCTGGTCTGGTCGAAGCTCTATTCGCCGAGCGAGGGGCCGCTCAACCAGATGCTTGGCCTGGTCGGCGTCGGACCGCAACCCTTCTTGTCGTCGCCGCGCTCGGCGCTGATCTCGATCGTCTTCCTCAACGTCTGGCAGCAGGTCGGTTATTTCACCGTGCTGGCGATCGCCGGCCTGACGCAGATACCCGGCAGCCTCTACGAGGCGGCGAAGCTCGACGGCGCCAATCGCTTCGAGCAGTTCCGCTTCATCACCTTGCCGCTGATGCGGCGCACGCTTTTGTTCAGCGCCGTCATCGCCATCATCAACGCTGTGCAGGTGTTCGAGCCCGTGGCGCTGATCACACAAGGCGGGTCAGTCGGCTCGACCAATGTCTTGACCTATCACATCCGCCGCGTAGGTATCGAACGCGCGCAGGGAGGGCTGGGTTCAGCCATGGCTGTCATGCTGATGCTGTCACTAATCGTCGTCGTCTGCGCACTCTTCGCACTCGCCAACCGGAAGGACCAGGAATGAGCGCGGGATCGTCGAGCTGGTTTGCGCGTAGACGCCCCTCCGGCCGCAAGGCGCTGCTGGCCACGCTGATGCTGCTCGTCGCCGTTGCATCCGCCTTCCCGCTGGTGTGGATGGTGCTGTCCAGCCTGAAAACCCCGGCCGAGAGCATGCAGGTGCCGCCGGTCTGGATCCCGCATACGCCGAGCCTCGATGCCTATGAAAAGGTCTCCGGCGTGGTCAATGTCGGCCGCTCGATGTGGAATTCCCTGGTCATCGCATCGATCACCACGGCCGGTATCCTCATCACCTCCATGATGGCCGGTTACGCCTTCGCCAAATACCACTTCCCTGCCCGCTCGCTTTTGTTTTCGGTGCTGATCGCCACAATGTTCCTGCCGCCGATCGTGACACTGATCCCGCTCTACCGGCTCGTCGGCTCGATCGGCCTCAATGCCAGCCTCGCCGGCATCATCGTGCCCAACCTCGCTAATGCCTTCGGCATCTTCCTGATGCGCCAGTTCATTGCAGGCGTGCCCGACGATCTGATCGACGCCGCGCGCATGGACGGCGCCTCGGAGCTGCTGATCCTCTACAAGATCGTCGCGCCCAGCGTCGCTCCGGCGATCGCCGCACTGGCCCTCTTCGCCTTCGTCTATCACTGGAACAGCTATCTGTGGCCGCTGACCGTGCTGCAGGGCAATGCCGATGCCTATCCGATCGTCATCAGCCTCAGCCGGCTGTTGAGCTACAACCGGGGCGCTGTCAACACCGGGCTGGTGATGGCCGGCGCGACGCTGGCCGTACTGCCGCCGCTCATCCTGTTCGTCTTCCTGCAGCGCTTCTTCGTCGATTCCATCGTCGGCTCGGCCATCAAGGGATAGCTAAAGCATGATCCCAAAAAGTGGATACCGGTTTTAGCACGGCGCACAGCAAGGTCGGCACGATATCTGGCTGCGTTGCCGGGCTTTCATCCATGGGTTTGTGCTCCAGGGGCAAGCGATGCGATGAAATCGCGGATCAGCGCGACCAGCGCTTCAGGTTGTTCGACGCAAGGAATATGTCCGGCGTCGCGGATGATCTCGAAACGCGCGCCGGGGATCAGAGCGGCCAGCGAACGGACGAGATCGGGAGGTGTGGAGCCATCCTGGTCGCCGACGATGCAGAGCGTCGGCACGGTGATGCGGCGTGCCGCGTCGGTGAAGTCGGCATCGCGGACCGCCATGCAGGTTCCGATATAGCCGGGCAGTGCCTGTCTGATCAGCATGTTGCGGCAGCCGGCAAGATCGGCGGTGCGCGCGGCATGGAAATCCGGCGTGAACCACACTTTCATCACGCCATCGGCGATCGCCTCGATGCCGTCGCGCTCGATGGTCGCAATGCGGCTGTTCCAGCTCTCGGCAGTGCCGATCTTGTGGGCCGTATCGCTGAGGACCAGGGCGTGGACGATTTCGGGCCGGCGGGCGTAGAGGCGTTGCGCGACCATGCCGCCAACCGACAGGCCGACCAGGACAACCTCGTTGAAACCGAAATGGTCGATGAGGGCGCTCAGATCGTCGGAATGGTCGTCAATCGAGCGTACGCCGGTGCCATTGTCGGAAAGCCCGTGACCTCGCTTGTCATAGACGAGCAGAGGCATCTCGCCGGCCAGAAGCGCAACGACCTCGTCCCAGATGCGGAAGTCGGTGCCGAGCGAATTGATGAAGACCAGCGGTGGCGTCCTGCCGTTCGCCTCGACATACCGGTGATGCAGCGTGACGCCGCCAAGGGTGACGAATGGCACGATTTCGATCCTCCATTTCCACATTGCACAAGGCATTTGGTTCGGCAAAATGATATTTTGCACCAACGGCATGACCGCGCCGGCCACCGAGATCGAGACGGTCTCGGAATCATTCGGCCGCGCCTTCATGCGGCAGAGCCATGCGGTGTGATCATTTCAGCCGGCGAGGTCGCGAGCGGCGGTCGGAGATGAAGCACAGATGCCATTTGGCGGCATCAAGGGCTCCGGCGTCGTCTTGCGGCTGACAAGGAAGATCAAACCACCAATGACGGCGTGAAGCGAACGCTGGCGGATCGCCTTTGGCCGGGCGCCAGCACGATGCAGCCGGTGCTGACATCCTCGTGGTCCATCCGGTTGAAGGCGTCGGTGATGTTGCTGACCGGCTCGGCGCAAAAGAACGGCTCGCCGGGCGGGGTGTAGAGGACGAGGAAATCGAGCGGCGCCTCCGCCTCGATATCCAGCTGCCGTCCACGTTCGGGCCAAGAAATCCGGGCGTGGCGCGCCCACCCGGTGAAGACCGTGTCGAAGTCCACTTCCGATACGTCAAAGCCGATGGATGGATCGGCGCCTGCAGGCGGCGGGACATGCCGGATGGGCAGGACCTCCGTATCGGTTTCCCACATGCCTGATACCCGGGCCTGGACATGCGTCCACGGTGTCGCCGGAAAGCAGGGATGGAGGCCGAAGCCGACCGGCATCGGCGCGTCCGACAGGTTGCGCACCGCAATGGTCATGCAAAGCCTGCCGCCTGCCAGAGAGATCTTCTGCTCGGCTTCATAGCTCCATGGCCAGGAATCGGCGGCGTGGCGATAGCGCAGGACGACCATGCTCGCTTCATGGCTCACGACCGTCCACGGGTGACGCCAGCCATGGCCGTGCTCATGATGTGGATCGTCCGGACCCGTTGGGAGTCGAATGGGGCGCCCCGCGAATTCGAAGCGGCCACCCCTGATCCGATTGGAATAGGGCACAAGCGGAAAGCAAGCCATGGCGCCGGCATCGCGACGGCTGATCGCCGCTGGATCGGCCGGGCGTAGCCAATCCACGGCTGAACCATTTTGCCACCACCGATACGACGCCAGTGCTCCGCCGGCTGCCGGAGCAATTTCGACCGTCGCGATGCCGTCAGTGATCGAGACCAGCTCCGTGCGTTGCGTGGCAACGGCTGCGGATTTCTTTGTCATCGGCACTCCCCAATCCCTTGACTCCAACCGCCATGGCTATAAGACATATCATATGAATAGTATGAAGAATAGAAAATCATTCAGCACTGCGCGCACGTCACGGGTTGCCGTGGCGGTTTCCAGCGGTTCCACCGCGCTGCACGCGACGGTGGTCGAGCAGATCGGCTTGCGCATCGTGCAAGGCGATTTCCTGCCCGGCGAAGCCCTGCCGAATGCCGATGATTCCAGCGAGATGCTAGGGGTCAGCCGCACGGTGCTGCGCGAGGCGATCAAGGTGCTGGCCGGCAAGGGGCTGGTGGAATCGCGGCCGAAGACCGGCACACGGGTGCGTCCGCGCGCGGACTGGAATTTCCTCGATCCCGACGTCCTGTCATGGCGCTATGCTGGCGGTGTCAGCGCCGACGATGTCCGGGCATTGTTCGAATTACGCCGCGCCATCGAGCCGATGTCGGCGGCCCTTGCCGCCCAGCGCGCCACACCGGTGCAGGTCGCCGAGATCCATGCCGCGCTCACCGAAATGGAAGCAGTCAGCGACGACGGCGACCGCTTCGCCAAGCCTGACCTTCTGTTCCACCAGACCATTCTGCGCATGACCGGCAACGAGCTGATCGGCTCGCTGGCGGCGCTGGTCGAGACCGCATTGGTAATGAGCTTTCGCCTCTCCAACGACAATCCTGAGGGCCAGCGCCACTCCTTGCCGCTGCACCGGGAAGTGGCCGAGAAGATCGCCGCCGGCGACGCCGCGGGCGCGCAAAAGGCGCTGCTGGTGCTCATCGACAATGCCGAGGATGACGTGCGCCGCAGCGTCGAGAACCGCAACAAACGCCGCAACGATCGGGGCCTGCAATCGTGACCGAGACCAAGCGCAAACTGCGGTCCGAAGCCTGGTTCGGCGGTCAAGGCAAGAACGCCTTCATGCATCGCAGCTGGATGAAGAACCAGGGCATCCCGGCAGATGCTTTCGACGGCCGCCCGGTGATCGGCATCTGCAACACCTGGTCGGAACTGACCCCGTGCAATGCCCACCTGCGGGCGCTGGCCGATCACGTCAAGCGTGGTGTCTATGAAGCCGGCGGCCTGCCGCTGGAGTTCCCCGTGATGTCGCTGGGCGAAAGCAACATGCGCCCCACGGCCATGCTGTTCCGCAACCTGGCCAGCATGGATGTCGAGGAATCCATCCGTGGCAATCCGATTGACGGCGTCATCCTGCTGGTCGGCTGCGACAAGACCACGCCGGCGCTGCTGATGGGGGCTGCCTCGTGCAATCTGCCGACCATCGCCGTCTCTGGTGGGCCAATGCTCAACGGCAAGTTCCGCGGACAGGATATCGGCTCGGGGACGCATGTCTGGAAATTCGCCGAGGAGGTCAAGGCCGGCCGCATGCCGATCTCCGACTTCCTCGCGGCCGAGCAGGGCCAGAGCCGGTCGGCGGGCAGTTGCATGACGATGGGCACAGCCTCGACGATGGCCAGCATGGTGGAGGCGCTCGGCATCGGCATGCCGGACAATGCGGCGATCCCGGCGGTTGATTCGCGCCGTGGCGTGCTCGCCCAACTGGCCGGACGGCAGATCGTCGACCTAGTCCACCGGGACGTGACGATTTCGCAGATCTTGACCAGGGAGGCCTTCGAAAACGCCATTCGCGTCAACGGCGCGATCGGCGGCTCGACCAATGCGGTGCTGCATCTGATCGCCATCGCCAACCGGGTCGGTGTCGATCTCGGCCTCGATGACTGGGACCGCCTTGGCCGCGACGTTCCGACCATCGTCGACCTGATGCCGTCGGGCCGGTTCCTGATGGAAGATTTCTACTATGCCGGGGGGCTAGCGGCGGTCATGGCGTCGCTTGATGAAGTGGGGCTTCTTCATCGCGACGCCATGACCGTCAGCGCCAAGACCATCGGTGAACTGATCGATGGCGCGCCAAACTACAACCGTGAAGTCATCCGGCCGCTGAGCGAGCCGCTGACCAAGGAGGGAGGCATCTCGATCCTGCGCGGCAATCTGGCGCCCAATGGGGCGGTCATCAAGCCGTCGGCGGCAACGCCTGAGCTGATGCAGCATCGCGGCAAGGCCGTCGTCTTCGAGAACATCGAGCATTACTACGCCCGCATCGACGATCCGGAGCTGGATATCGATGCGTCTTCGGTGATGGTGCTTAAGAATTGCGGACCGCGCGGTTATCCCGGGATGGCCGAGGTCGGCAACATGCCGCTGCCGGCCAAGCTGCTCAGGGAAGGCGTCTCCGACATGGTGCGCATTTCGGACGCGCGCATGAGCGGCACGGCTTACGGCACGGTGGTGCTGCATGTGGCGCCCGAGGCGGCGGCAGGCGGCACGCTGGCGCTGGTGCGCGACGGCGATCTCATCGAGCTCGATGTTGCCGGCCGCCGGTTGGAGCTGCTGGTCTCGGATGAGGAACTGGCGATCCGCCGCCGCGACTGGAAGCCCCCGGCCCCGCCGCAGGGTGGCTACCAGAGCCTCTATGTCGAGCGCGTGCTGCAGGCCGACAAGGGTTGCGATTTCGACTTTCTCGTCGGTCGGCGCGACGCCGGCATCCCCCGGCATTCCCATTAGAGAGGCGCGTGATGACGGATCAGATCGGCAGCTACGCGACTTACCCCAGCCTCAAGGGCCGCAGCGTGTTCATAACCGGGGGCGGCAGTGGCATCGGCGAGAGCCTGGTGCGCCATTTCTGCGCCCAAGGCAGCCGCGTCGCCTTCGTCGACCTGGCGCAGGAGCCTTCACGACGTCTGGTCGATGCGATCGCAACCGAAGGACATCCCGCCCCACTGTTCATTCCCTGCGACCTGCGCAATGTCGAAGATCTGCAGGCCGCCACCGCGCAGGCGGCGCGGCACAACGGCCCGATCCAGGCGCTGTGCAACAATGCCGGTAATGACGACCGCCATCAGACCAAGGATGTGACTGTGGCATATTGGGATGACCGCATGGCGGTCAATCTGCGCCATCAGTTCTTCGCGGCCCAGGCGGTGCGTCCGCAGATGAGCGCGCATGGCGGCGGCTCGATCATCAATTTCGGCTCCATCACCTGGATGGTCGGCGATCCCGATTGTCCGGCCTATGTCACCGCGAAGGCCGCTGTCTATGGTATGACGCGGGCGCTTGCCCGCGAACTCGGCCCCGAGCGCATCCGCGTCAATTGCATGGTGCCTGGCTGGGTCATGACAGAGCGCCAGATGCGGCTGTGGCTGAACCCGGCCGGCGAACGCCAGATCGCGGAGCGGCAGTGCCTGCCCGACCGGCTGCAGCCTTCCGATATCGCGCGCATGGCACTGTTCCTTGCCGCCGACGACAGCCGCATGTGCACGAGCCAGCAGTTCATCGTCGATGCGGGCTGGGTGTGACCGGTACAGTCTCAAGGGAAGAAGGGTATTTCATGCGTCTGGTTCAGTACACAACGATCGATGGCGGCAGGCGGGTCGGCCGCGTCTCCGATGACGGCAATCGCCTGCATCCACTCGACAAGACCAGCACCGTGCTGGAACTCGCCGAAGCGGCGATCGCCGAGGGCGCGTCCATCGCGTCGCTGATCGAGAAGCGGACAGGTGCGGCCACGGTCGACTATGGCGAACTGCTGCGCGAAGGTTGCGTGCTCGCTCCCGTCGACCACCCGGAACCGGCGCGGTTCCTGGTCACCGGCACCGGCCTGACCCACACCGGAAGTGCCGCCGCGCGCGACAAGATGCACGTGCTGACCCACGGCGAGGACGCCGAGGAATCGGACTCGCTGAAGATCTTCCGCATGGGCCTGGAGGGCGGCAAGCCCGGTGCCGGCAAGATCGGAATCCAGCCCGAATGGTTCTTCAAGGGTGTCGGCACCTGTGTCGTGCCGCCCGGCGCCGATCTGCCGATGCCCGCATTCGCGAAAGCTGGCGCAGAAGAGGCCGAGATCGTCGGGCTCTACCTCAATGGGCCGGACGGCCGCCCCTACCGCATCGGCTATGCGCTGGGTAATGAATATTCCGACCATGTGACGGAGGCCGAGAACTACCTCTATCTCGCCCACTCAAAACTCCGCTCCTGCTCGATCGGCCCGGAACTTTTGATCGGCGACCTGCCCGAAGAAGTGCGCGGCCATTCCCGCATTCTGCGCGACGGCACTGTTATCTGGGAACAGGAGTTCCTGTCGGGTGAAGCGCACATGTCGCACTCGATCGCCAATCTCGAACATTTCCATTTCCGCTACCCGATGCACCGCAGGGCTGGCGACCTGCACGCCTACTTCTTCGGTGCCGCGGTGATGAGCTACGCCTCCGGTATCAAGACGGCTTCCGGCGACGAATATGAAATCCAGGCACAGGCATTCGGCAAGCCGCTGCGCAACCGGATGGTGTCGGTGCCGGACGAGGGACTGGTCGCCGTCACCCGGTTGTGACGGCGACAGCCCCGGAAATTACGGTCCACCAGAACGACAATGGGAGATTAAAAATGGGACTGAAGAAAGCGTTTCTGAGACTAGCGACCATCGGGCTCGGCATCGGCCTGATGACATCGGCGGCGCTCGCCGCGAACCTGCGCGTGCTGGCCTGGGACGGCTATGCCGACCCGGACTGGGTGAAGGACTTCACCGCCGCCACCGGCATCGGCGTCGATGTCGTCTTCATCGGCAGCGATGACGAGATCTGGGCCAAGATCAAAGGTAGCGAAGGGCAGGACTTCGATGTCTTCGCCGTCAACACCGCCCAGCTGCAGCGCTACATCAAGGCCGATCTGGTATCGCCGATCGACATCACCAAGCTGGCGAACCAGAAGGACGTGCTGCCGCGCTTCCGCGATCTGTCCCAGGTCAGCGGCGACACCAAGGACGGCAAGGTCTACGGCATTCCGTTCTGCTTCGATTCCATCGGGCTGATCTACGACACCGACAAGGTCAAGCCGGCGCCGACCTCGATGTCGGTCCTGTGGGATCCGGCCTACAAGGGCAAGATCCTCGCCTATGACAATGGTGAGCACAATTTCTCGTTCACCGCGCTGACGCTCGGCTACAAGGATCCGTTCAACCTCAATGAGGAGCAGATGGCGGCGGTCAAGGCCAAGCTGGTCGAACTCAAGCGCAATGTGCTGAGCTTCTACACCACCGCCGACGAGGCCCAGCAGATCTACCAGAACAATGACGTTGCGCTGATCTGGGCCAATTACGGCCAGCAGCAGGTCAAGGCGCTGCAGAAGATCGGCGCTCATGTCGCCTACGTCAATCCGAGCGAAGGGGCGCTTGCCTGGCTCGACAATTGGGTGATCTCCAAGGGCGTCCGCGACAATGCGGCGGCCGAGAAGTGGATCGACTTCATGCTGAGCAAGAAGATCGGCGGCGAGCTTTCCGAGCGTACCGGATTCGGCAACACCGTGGTCGAGACGAGCAGCGCCGGCGGCAATGACAAGCTGGTCTGGCTCAACAATGTCGAGGACCCGCTCAAGCGTTCGGACATGTGGAACGAGGTCAAGGCGACGCCCTGATCCCTTCCACACCTGACCTCGAAGGACCCGGCGGTCCGGACGTTCCGGACCGCCGAAGCGTATGCGAGAATAATCCATGAGCCAGAACACCGACCTCTTGACGCTGCGGTCCGTCTCGAAATCCTACGGCACGGTTCCCGTGCTGCACGACATCGACCTGTCGATCCGGGACGGTGAGTTCCTCACCGTTCTTGGACCGTCAGGCTCGGGCAAGACCACGGTCCTGCGGCTGATCGGCGGGCTGGAGCCGTTGAGCTCGGGCGAGATCCAGCTGGACGGCCAGGACATCAGCCGCATGCCGATCAACCGGCGGCCGTTCAACACCGTGTTCCAGGACTATGCGCTGTTCCCGCACATGACGGTTTCCGGCAATGTCGGCTATGGGCTTTCGGTGCGCCATCTCAAGCGCAAGGAGATCGCGCGCCGTGTCGGAGAAGCCCTCGAGCTGGTACAGCTCGGCCGCTTTGCCGAGCGCTTCCCGGCGCAGCTTTCGGGCGGCCAGCGCCAGCGCGTCGCGCTCGCCCGGGCGCTGATCTGCCAGCCGCGCCTGATCCTGCTCGACGAGCCGCTCGCGGCACTCGATCTCGAATTGCGCCGGCAGATGCAGGAATTCCTGAAATCCATCCAGCGCGAGATCAAGACCACCTTCCTGTTCGTCACTCATGACCAGGAGGAAGCGATCGGCATGGCCGATCGGATCTGCGTCATGCAGGCCGGCCATATCCGTCAGCTCGGCACGCCGCACGAGCTCTACTACAAGCCGAATTGCGAGTTCGTGGCGCGCTTCTTTGGTGAGAACAATCTGGTGGCCGGAAGGCTCGGTCCCGTGCAGGGCGGCCAGCGTCCGATCGAGACGGCCCTTGGACGCCTGGTCTGCTCGATCGGCGACCAGCCGCATCTGAAGGCCGCCCCCGACGGCGCCAACGCCTTCGCGGCGTTCCGTCCTGAAGCCTTGCGTCTTGCGGATGCCAATGATGGCGACAACCGCTTTTCCGGCCGCATCGCCGAGCTGGCCTTTGCCGGCTCGTCGACAGTTGCCACGATCATGGCGGGGGCGGACGATGCAGCGCAACGCCTGCGGTTGCGCATGCCGAGCCGGATCGACGGCAGCGCGCTCAAGTCAGGCGAGACGGTCTCGCTCTGCTTTGCGCCGCATGAAGGCCATCTGGTGCTGGCATGAGCGGAGCCGGCTCGACACACGCTGCGGAACGGCGATTGTCACAGTTGGTCACAGTGCTGGCCTTCGCGCTGCCGGTGATCTTCGTCCTCCTGCCGCTGGCAATCTTCCTGGTCTACAGTTTCTTCAGCGTCGACCAGGGCACGATCGTCTACGCGCCGACACTCGGCAACTATGTCAGGTTCGTCACCGACCCTATCTTTCTGCCGGTGTTCTGGAACACCATCGTGCTGTGCGTGTCGGTGGCGGTGATCTGCATCCTGCTCGCCTACCCCGCGGCCTATTTCCTGACGACGCTGAAGGGACGGTGGCGCTATGCCTTGCTGATGCTGCTGCTGGTGCCACTGCTGATGAGCTACGTCATCAAGATCTACGCAATCCGCAGCATCCTCGGCCTCAACGGCTTCCTCAACAAGGCGCTGGTGGCGCTCGGCATCCTGGATCAGCCGTCGACGCTTTTCGTGTTCAACATGAACGCCATCCTTTTGACGCTGAGCCTGCTTTTGATCCCGTTCGCCATCCTGCCGATCTTCCTGTCGCTGGAGCGGATCCCGCAGACCTTGCTGCGTGCCTCGGACGACCTTGGCGCGAGTGGCCTGCAGACGTTCCTGCGCATCACCTTGCCGCTCAGCCTGCCCGGCGTCGCCTCGGCGGCGAGCTTCGTCTTCGTGCTGGCGATCGGCGATTTCCTGACGCCGCAGATGGTCGGCGGGATCAGCGGCTTCACCTTCGGCCGCATCCTCTACAGCCAGTTCGGCACGGCCTATAACTGGCCGTTCGGCGCGGCGCTGTCGGTGGCGCTTGCGATCGTGGTGATCGCCGCCATTCTCATGGGCGAACGGTTCGGACGCAGCCGGGGAACGTCGGTATGAGCGCGCTACCCCGGCCGTCCACCATCTTCCTGGCCGCGATCACGGCGCTGGTCACGGTGCTGCTCTACAGCCCGCTCTTCGTGCCGATCGTGTCGTCGTTCTTCACCATTTCACATGGCGATGTCGACTGGTCGTCACCCACCCTTGCGACCTATGTGGCGCTGGCGGGGAACCATGACATCCTGGCCGCCCTGCGCACCACGTTGATCGTCGGCGTCTGTACCGTCGTGCTGTCGGTGGTCAGTGGAACTCTGCTGGCGCTCTACTATCATGGCCGCCGCTCGGGACGTTCGGTTCTGCAGTTCATCGTCTTCCTGCCATTCCTGATGCCACCGATCATCAGCGGCCTGGCGCTGCTGATCTTCTTCCGCGAGATCGGCCTCGAGCGCTCGCTGCTGACCGTCGTCATCGGCCACACCGTCTTCGTGCTGGCGATCGTCTATCGCACCGTGCTGATGCGGCTGCAGTCGATGAGCCGCACGCTCGTCGAAGCATCCTACGATCTCGGCGCCAGCGGCTGGCAGACCTTCTGGCGCATCATCCTGCCGAACCTGTCGAGCGCCATGGTCGGCGGCGCCATCCTGGCCTTCGCGCTGTCGTTCGACGAAACCATGATCACCATCCTGGTCACCGGAACGCAAAGCACGCTGCCGGTCAGGCTGTGGGCGATGATGCGGCTTGGCTTCTCGCCCGACATCAACGCGCTGGTGGCGCTGATCCTGATGTTCACCGTCCTGCTCTGCGTGCTCGCCGCCCGTTTTCTCATTCCCAAGCAGATGGCGACTGAACGGAACTGAGGTTTAAGCCAGGATGATCATCCGGCAGATGCAGCTGGGTTGAGATCGAAGACGCGACCTGGATTGAGAATGTTGTTCGGATCGAGCGCCGCCTTCAGCCGCCGCATCGTGGCGATCTCGGCGTCGCTGCGCACCAGATGCAGCCACTGCTTCTTGTCGAGGCCTATGCCGTGCTCGGCCGACACGCCGCCTCCGGCCGCCGCCACGCCGCGATAGATGATACCGTAGGCCGACGCCGGATCCATCGTCAGGACCTGATAGTGCAGGTTGCCGTCGCCGAGATGGCCGAAGACATAGATGTCGGCGCCGGGATCGACGGCATGGATGGCGGCATCGGCTTCCTGCAGGAAGGTTGCCATGCGCGCCAGCGAGATGCTGATGTCGACGCCGATCAGGCCTTTCATCGAAAACAGGACGCGGTTGGCATCCTCGCGCACATCCCAGAGCGCGCGGAACTCGCGCGGTGACTGCGAGACGACCACATCGTCGACGACGCCGTCCTCGACCGCCTGCATCAGCACCTCGGCGAAGCGCTCGCCGTCGCGTTCGGGTTCGCTGCCCTGGATTTCGGCCAGCACATAGACGGGTGAGCCGGGAGGCAACGGCGCCGGCATGGTCATGCCGGCGACCATGATGTCATAGAGCGGCGCGAAGTTGACCTCATAGGCTGATAACAACGGGCCGAGCTTTTGCCGGAGCAGCGCAAGCAACGCGATCGCCGCATCGAGCGAAGGCAGCGCGCAGAAGGCGTTCACTTCGGATGCGGGCTTCGGGTGCAGTTTGAGCGCGGCGCGGGTGACGACGCCGAGCGTCCCCTCCGCGCCGATGAAGAGCTGGCCGAGGTCGTAGCCGGAATTGTCCTTGGGCAAGCCTTTGAGCGACGTCAGAACGCTGGCGTCGGCAAGCACGGCCTCCAGTCCCAGCACCTGTGCGCGGTACATGCCGTAGCGCAGCACGCGGATGCCACCGGCATTGGTGGCGATGTTGCCGCCGACCGTGGCCGAGCCGCGCGCGCCGATATCGACGCCGAACATCAGACCGGCGCCATCGGCAGCCTCCTGCACGGCCTGCAACGTTGCGCCGGCTTCGACAACGATCGTGGCGGCTTGACGATCCGGCGCGGCAAGGCCGGTCATGCGCTCCAGCGACAGCACGATCTCGCCCGGTTGAACGCGCGCGCCACCGGCCAGCCCGGTGCGGCCGCCCTGGATGACGACCGGCTGGCGAAGAGCGTTGCACGCGGCGAGTGCTGCCGCGACACCCTCGGTGTCGAGCGGGCGCAGCACGGCTTCGGTAAGCGCGCCGAGCTTGCCGTCGGGATCGTCGCGGTACCGCTGGTCGACGTCGGAGCCGGCGCGCACGCCGCCCGCGCCCAGCCTGTCGCCAAGCGCGGAGAGAAGCTGTTGCGTTTCAGGCGACATCCGGCTCAGGCGCCTGCGCGACAAGGCGCATCGTCAGCATCCAACAACCGGGTGGCCCGATGAATATCCTTATCCAACACGCTCGCCATTCCCAAATTGCAGCCCGCCGATCCTATTCGTGATTGCATGCCGTGCAAGCGATATCGGCCTGCCTTAGGCGATACCGGCATCAATCGCGAGAGCCGAGATTGATGCCGGAAGGACCGCGTTTACTGAAGCTTGGCCTGCAGCGCGTTGACGTCGTCGGTGGTCATTTCGCCGTCGGTGGTCACTTTGCCGTCGGCAATTTTCCACAGCCGGAACGGACCGGTGATGTCGCCAAACTTGTCGAAGGCGACCGGACCGATGACGCCTTCATAGCGGATCGGCTTGCCATCCTTGATCAGGCCGAGCGCCTTGGCGAATTCTTCCTTGCCGGCATAGATCGGCGTGCCAGCCGGGTCGACCGCCTTGTACATGGCATCCTTGATCTTGGCCGGGTCCTCGGAGCCAGCAATCGCGATGGCGAGCCCGACAATGGCACCGGCATCGTAGGAGCGGTCGGCCGCCGGGTTCGTCGGTTCGATGCCGGAAAACGCCTTGTAGTTCTTGGTGAAATACTCCGTCGAGGCGGTCGGGCTGGTGCCAGAGGACGTGCCATAGGCGTCCTTCAGATAATCGGCGCCAACCGACTCGATGAAATCAGGGCTGTTCATGCCGTCATTGAGCAGGAATTTCTGCACGCCGCCCTGCGAGATCCAGGTGCGGGCAATGGTGGCGCCGTCGACGGGCGTGCTGACCAGGTAAAGCCCATCCGGCTCGCCGGCCATTGCCGCGGTGACTTCCGAGGCATAGCTCGACTGCTTCTCGTTATAGGGCGTGTCGGAGACGATGGTGCCGCCGAGCGCTTTGTAGGCACGCGAGAATTCGGCCACCATGTTGACGCCGAAGTCGTTGTTGACGTGGATGATGGCCAGCTTCTTAAAACCCTTGTCGACGGCGTATTTGGCAGCGGCCACGCCCTGCAGCGCGTCCGAGGTGATGGTGCGGAAGAAGATGCCGTTGGTCTTGCCGTCGCGACCGAGTGTCGTCAGCGTCGGCGAGGATGAGGCCGGCGAGACCTGGACGATCTTGGCCGGCGCGGTCACCGAAGTCAGGATCGGGATCGACACCGAGGAGATGATGCCACCGATGATAACAGGCACTTTCTTGACCTGGACCAGCTGGGTGGCGGCATCGACCGCGATGTTGCCCTGGCTCTGGCTGTCGCGCGTGTCGGTAACGAGATCGCAGCCGCGCACGCCGCCGGCTTCGTTGATGTCGCGGAAGGCCATCTCGACCGACTTGGCGCCGGCCTGGCCGTATTCGCCGGCCGGGCCGGTCAGTTCCATGACGAGGCCGACGGTGATCTTGCAGTCGGCGGCCTGTGCGGCACTGGCAATCGTGACGAGAGCAAGAGCGGTAGTGAGCTGGAGTATCGTCTTTCTCATTGTTGTTCCCCTTGAGTTACATGAACTGATTTGACGTCTGGAAAGTCTCAGTGTTCCGGCACCTGCAGCCAGGTTTCATGCAGATGCCGCCATTGGACGCCGTTGGGCGCCGATGAACTGGTGGTGAAGACCGCGCTCGACTGGCGGCGGCTGTGCTTGCCCGCGCGCAGCTGCGCCTCGACATAGAGGACGACGATCGTGCCGGCTGCCTGCCAGCCGGGCCGGATGTCCTCGATCGAGATAGCGAAGCCGTTGTCGCAGGTGGCGCGGCTGGAGCGCACATGGTCGATCACGGCATCGCGGTCGAGGATCTGGCCGCCTGGTGCGATCATGGTCAGGCCTTCGCCCATGACGGCTTCGAAGCGGCCGAAATCCACTTGGTCAGCGCGTTCGGCAACGAACCAGTCGACGAAAAAGCGATGCAGGTCGACGACTTCGGTGCTGGCCTGCGAAAACAACTTGTCGTTCGTGGTTTTCATATCCGGCCTGCGTTGAGATTGTAGTGCATGATCGAGCCATGGCGGCCGTGCCGGTCGCGCTCCAGCGTGTAGACGTCTCCCTCAAGACCGTTGCCCCGCGCTATGGCGGCGGCAATCCGCGCACGGTCATCGGCGTCGAGTACGACATCCATGATTCTGGCGTTGGCCAGCGCATGCGCCTGGTTGCGGGCACCGACGATGACCGCCGCCACTTGCGGCTGCTCCAGCACCCAGGCGCTGGCGATCGTGGCAATGTCGACGGCATGGCGGTCGCCGACCGCCTTCAATGCGCGAAGCAGTTGCTGGAACAGGTCCCAGCCGCCGAAATCGTCGATGATCAGCTTGTATTTGACCAGCGAGCGGTTTTCGAGCGGCACGGCGGGTTCGGCGACATCGAGCCATCTGTCGCTGAGAAAGCCGCCGGCCACCGAACCGTAGCAGAGGAAGCTCACGCCGTTTTCCTGTGCAAGTGCGGCGAGGCTGTGCGCCGGGCGCTGATCGAGCACCGAATATTGCAGCTGCTGGCTAACCAGCGGTATGCCGGCTGCCAGGATTTCGGCAAGCCGGGGCGTGTCGAAATTGGTGGTACCGAGATTGCGCAGCTTGCCCTCGAGCCGAAGCTCGTTGAGCCAACCCATCGCCTCGACATAGCGCGGCTGCGCATAATCCCACCAATGGAACTGCACGAGGTCGAGCCGCTCGGTCTTCAGCCTGCGAAGCGACTGGTCGACGATGCCCCTGATGTAGTCACGGCTGATCGTAGCGAGCCGTTCGAGATCGGGCACCAGTTTGGTGTGCACCTTCATTTTGGCCGCTGCATCGAGGCCGCGCTCATTGGCCAGCCGCAGGCGCGCGGCGCCGATCAGCTCCTCGACGCCGGTGTAGATATCGGCGCAGTCATAGGTCCAGATGCCGGCGTCGAAGGTGGCGATGAGGTCGGTCACGGCTTGGCTACGATCGATGGCGCCATGGCCGCCGGCCAGTTGCCAGCCACCTCGTATGACACGCGAAACGGTATAGCCGGGGCTGAGCTCGAAGGCCTTGGCGGTCATGTCAGGTCATTCTCCTCCGGCAGCGGCACGGCCGTGGTTTCGGCATGGCTGAACCGCCGCTTACCGGTCCTGACGATCCTTAGCCGGCTGGCGCAGTTGGGATCGGGACAGGCGATCTCAGCGTCCGAGGTCATCCAGTCATTCGGGTGAGTCGCGCGCTGCTTCGCCGCCAGCAGCGGCAGCACCGCCGAGATCGAATAGATCGAGAAGCCCTGCCCCGCCGGCATCGACAGCATCTCGCCCTTGAGTTCGAAATAGTCGCCGGCCTTGGCGCCGCAATAGATCGGCTTGCCCTGCGGGATAACCGCCTCGACGCGGAGATCGAAGAGCTCGAAACTGTCGTCAGCCATTTGAGGTCTCCACCAGGCTGAAGGTGATATCGCAGGCGCCGTTGCGCCGGATTATCCCACAGGCGGCGGCGAACTGATCGCGCTCCCCAGAACATACCTGCGCCACCACGCTTCCGGCCAGCCAGCCGATCGGGAACAGCAGACGCGCGCCCTGCCCGTAGAACAGGCCGATGTCGAAGATGGCATTGGGATTGCCGCCCCACATGCGCGGCGGAACGTAGGACAACACGATGTCGCCCGGCTGCGGCGTCAGCGTCGCGTTCTCGGCCGGCAGCGGTTGGGCATAGGCCCGCCCCTCGAGATCGGCTGATGGAACCGGGCAGGAAATCTCAGGTCCCGTCCACATGGCGTGAATGGCGGGGACGACACGTGGCGTGGCGAGATAGGCCGTGAGAAAGGCAGCATTTTCCGGCGCCTTCCCCGGCAACAGCAGCGCCGTGACGGAAAGCTTCGAGCGCGGCTCGCTGATCCTGATGGAGGTCATATCTGGCCTTTCGCGGCGGCGGATTGCAGTTTGCTGCGTAGGAAGGTGAAGGGCCGGCTGATGTCGGCGACAAGCGCTTCGCGCGCCGCGCGTGCGTCCTGCGTGGCCAGCGCCTCAACGATGCGGCGGTGATACTGGGCGGTGTCGACCTCGCCGGCTTCCGAGAAGGCGTAGATGGCGACGCGGATGCAAGGACCTGATTGCAGCCACAGGCTCTCGATCATCGGGATCAGCACGGCCGAGCCGCAGGAGCGGTAGATCTCGAAGTGAAAGCTCTGGTTGAGCGTCACTTCGCGGTCGACATCCTTCTTGTGTTTCAGCGCCCGCATCTCGTCCCATTCGCCGAGAATGGTTTCGATGGTGGCGATCTGGCGCGGCCCCATGCGAGCGGCGGCCAGCGCGATCGCCTCGCCCTCGATCAGCATGCGGGCCCGCAAAAGATCGTCGAGACGTTCCAGCGTGATTGGCGGTACCCGCACCGAACGGTTGGGCAGCGCCTCCAGCGCCTTTTCCGTGATCAGCCGACCAAGCGCCTCGCGCACCGGCATGGTCGAGGTGACCAGCGCATCGGCCAGACCGCGGATCGTCAGCACCTGGCTCGGCTCGAACAGACCGCCGATCAAGGCCCGACGCAGCTCGGAATAGACGCGATCCTGCACCGTTTCGCGACCGACCGGCGCGAGTTGGGCCGCAATCGCCTCGTTGTTTTTTTCGATGGCAGCCTTTTGCATGGAATTCCGTTCTCGGCGGGTTTTCGGCTTGCGGATGAAATTAAAGCCGAATAGCGTGATCAAAGCAAGTGTGATCACAAATCATAATCAGGAGACGGCGACGACCGTCTTCGGCCAGAGGGTTTGATGAGCGAGGCAGCGGAAAGGCAGGGGAAGGAGACCCGTCCGCCGGTTCTGACGGCAAGCCACGTCGTCAGGCGGTTCGGCGGCCTTGTCGCCGTCAATGATGTCTCATTCGATGTCAAAGCGGGCGAAATCCTTGGCCTGATCGGACCCAACGGCGCCGGCAAGACGACGATGTTCGACCTGCTTGCCGGCAGCATCCTGCCCACCAGCGGCGATATCCTTCTCGACGGCACGCGCGTCTCGGGCGAAGCCGCTCACCTGCGCATCGGCCGTGGGCTTGGCCGCACCTTCCAGATCCCCCGCCCGCTGCCCAATCTGACGCTGATCGAAAACATCATGCTGGCGGCACAGGGCCAGGCCGGCGAAAGGCTGCTCGCCAACTTCATCACGCCGTGGCGGGTGGCGGCGCAGGAAAGAGCTGCCCGGACAAAGGCGCTCGAACTGCTGGAACTCGTCACCCTCAGCCATCTCGCGCATGAGCCGGCGCGCGTGCTTTCCGGTGGCCAGCGCAAGCTGCTCGAACTCGCCCGGGTGATGATGGCCGATCCGGCGATCATCCTGCTCGACGAACCCGCGGCCGGCGTCAACGCGACGCTGCTCGAAGTCATCATCGACCGCATCCGCGACATCAACGCGCGCGGCATCACCTTCCTGCTGATCGAGCACAATATCGACATGGTGACGCGGCTCTGCCATCGCGTCCTGGTCATGGCGAGCGGCCAGTTGCTGAGCGAAGGCACCGCGGAAGAAGTCGCCCGAGACCCGCGCGTCATCGAGGCCTATCTCGGAGGTACCGCATGAGCGAGACCGTCCTCGATGTCCGCGATCTCGAAGCCGGTTATGAACCCGGCGTACCGATCGTGCGCGGCGCCTCCATCACCGTCGGCAGAGGCGAGATCGTCGTCGTGCTCGGCCCCAATGGCGCCGGCAAGTCGAGCTTCATCAAGGCAATCGCCGGCCTTGTCCCGATCACCGGCGGCACGGTGCTGCTGGACGGCAGGGACATCACCGCCGCGCCCGCCCACACCATGGTGCGGCTTGGCCTTGCCTTCGTGCCGCAGACCGAGAATATCTTTTCGCTGATGTCGGTGGAGGACAATCTCAGGGTTGCCTGCGGCATTCTCGAGCGGCGCGAAGTCCCTGTCCGCATCGAGGAAATGTACGCCGCCTTCCCCGACCTCGTCCGCCAGCGGCGCACCGCCGCCGGCAATCTGTCCGGGGGACAGCGGCAGATGCTTGCCGTGGCGCGGGCGCTGATCATCCATCCCAAGGTGCTGGTGCTGGACGAGCCGTCGGCTGGCCTGTCGCCGAAATTCGTCGCGATGGTATTCGAGATACTGGCCGGCATCCGCAAATCCGGCGTTACTATTCTTTTGGTCGAGCAAAACGCCAAGGCAGCGCTTGCCATTGGCGACCGCGCCTATGTGCTGGTCGAGGGCAAGGACCGGCACGAGGGCATCGCCTCCGAATTGTGGAATGATCCTGTCGTGGCCGAGCTCTATCTTGGCCAGCGTCCCCAGCATCAGCAGGGAGGCGCGGCATGAGCCTGCAATTCATCGTCGACGGACTGCTGACCGGCTCGATGATCGGCCTCGGCGCCATCGGCGTCACGCTCACCTATTCGATCCTGCGCTTCTCGAACTTCGCGCATGGCGACTTCATGGCCTGGGGCAGCTATGCGACGCTGGCCATGGTCAGTGCCATCGGTGCGATATTCGGCAAGGTAGCGCCGATCGGGCCGCTGTCCTTCGGCTGGCCGCTCCTTGTTGCATTGGTCGTCGGCATGGCCTTCACCGCCTTGCTGGCGCTGCTGCTCGACAAGGTCCTGTTTTCGCGGCTGCGCTCGCAAGGCCAGGCGATCATCGTTGTGATGGCGAGTTTCGGCGCCTCGATGGCGCTGCGCAGCCTGCTCGAATTCACCTTCACCTCACGGCCGACCTATTTCAGCCGGGCGATCCAGATCGCCATGCCGGTCGGCTTCGGCATCCGCATCACGCCCGACCAGATCGCCCTGTTGCTGCTGACCGCCGTGCTCGTGCTCGGCGTGCATCTGTTGATGACGCGTACGCAGACCGGCCGCTCGATGCAGGCCTTGAGCCAGAACGCGGCACTGGCCCGCATCGTCGGCATCGACGTCGCCAAGGTGGTGCGCGTCACCTGGATCATCGGCGGCGCGCTCGCCTGCGTGGCTGGCGTGATGATCGGCATTCTGGTGCAGATCCGCCCGTTCATGGGCTTCGACATGCTGCTGCCCATGTTCGCCGCCGCTATCCTCGGCGGCATCGGCAGCATCCCAGGCGCGGTGCTCGGCGGCCTGATCATCGGGCTCGCCGAAGCCGGCGCGGTGCAACTGATTGGCGCCGAATGGCGCGCCGCCGTCTCCTTCATCATCCTGATGGCGGTGCTGTTCGTGCGGCCGATCGGCCTTTTCGGAGTTCGGGAAAGATGATCGATCTCATCGGCTACGGCGCGTTCTTCCTGACCACGGCGCTGATCTTCTCGCTGGTCACGCTGGGGCTCAACCTGCAATGGGGCCTGACCGGCCTGTTCAACGTCGGCCTCGCCGGTTTTGTCGCCATCGGCGCCTACACCTCGACACTGCTGACGACACCGGACGATCCCGCGCGCCTCGGCGGCTTCGGCCTGCCCATCCTCGCCGGCTGGGCGGGCGCCATGACCGTCGGCGGCATTGCCGCCGCGCTTACCGGCATGGCGACGCTGCGTCTTAGATCCGACTATCTGGCGATCACCACCTTCGGCGTGGCCGTCGTCGTACAGCTGGTCGCGCTCAACGCGCAGAAGCTGACCGGCGGACCGTTCGGCATTGGCTTCATCCCGCGTCCCTTCGGCGGCCTGGCTGAGACGCCGCTGCTGTTCAACCTGTCGAACCTTGCTGTCGTTTGTGCCGTGACGCTGATTGCCTATCTCGCTTTGGAGCATTTGTCGCGAAGCCCGTGGGGTCGCGTGCTGAAGGCGCTGCGGGAGGACGAGCGGGCGGCGATTTCACTCGGCAAGAGCGCGCGCTTCTATCGCGTCCAGGCGTTTGCCGTCGGCGGCGCCATAATGGCGCTGGCCGGCGCGCTGCAGGCGCACTTCACCGGCTTCATCGCGCCGGACAATTATCTGCCGATCCTCACCTTTCAGGTCTGGGTGATGCTGATCGTCGGCGGCTCGGGCAGCAATCTCGGCGCCGTCATCGGCAGTGTCCTGGTCTGGGGGATATGGGCGGGATCGGGCACGCTGACCAGCGTGTTCTTCCCGCCCGAGCAGCAGGCACGCGCTGCCTCGCTGCAGATCGTCGCCATCGGCGTCATGCTTTGTGTGATCCTGCTGATCCGGCCAAACGGATTGTTCGGCGACAGGCCGAGGCGGCCGCGCTTTGGCAAGCGTAAGCGGATCGCTACGGACAAAAGCAGTTCCGGCTCATGAATGCTCCGGTCCGGCAGGGTGCGAATGACACTTCGCTCTGGCATGCGATCAACCGCGATCGGCGGGAACGGCCGACGCTGCAAGGCAGGCTCGATGTCGATCTGGCCATCGTCGGCGGTGGATTTTCCGGTCTGTCGACCGCGCTGCACGCCGCTGAAAAAGGCATCTCCGTCGCTGTGCTCGAAGCCGAGATCATCGCCTGGGGCGCGACCGGCAGGAACGCGGGTTTCGTCGTGCCGAACTTCGCCAGGATGGATCCGGACAACATCCTTGCGCATCTCGGCCCCGAGCGCGGTGAACGCCTCATCAATTTCGCCGCCGGCAGTGCCGGCCTCGTTTTCGGCCTGATCCGGCGGCACGGCATCGACTGCCACGCTGTGCAGAACGGATGGATCCAGCCGGCGCACTCGCCCGGCGCCTTGCAGAAGGCCAAATCACGTGCGGACCAATGGGCGCGGCGCGGACGGCCTGCCGTCACCCTGGATCGGCAGGAGGTCGAAGCGCTGACCGGCGCGCGCGGCTATGTCGGTGCCTGGATGGATCGTTCCGGCGGCGTGCTCAATCCGGTCGCCTATGCGCGCGGACTGGCCGATGCGGCGGAGAAGACTGGCGCGAAGATTTTCGAACGCACGCCGGTCACCTCGATCGATCGCGGGGCCGATGGCTGGGTGCTTAAAACAGGGTTGGGCTTGGTGCGCGCGGCCAAGGTATTGATCGCCACCAACGCCTATGGCGGGTCGCTCAGTCCGTTGCTGCGGCGAACCTATATTCCGCTGAAGGTTTTCCAGATCGCGACCGCGCCGCTACCGCTCGAAATCCGCACGCGACTGCTTCCCGGGGGGCAAGGCGTCGGCGATACCAGGCGCAATCTCTTCACCTTTCGCTTCGACGCCGATAACCGGCTGATCAGCGGCGGCATGCATATTCTTGGCACTGGCGCCGATACGCGCGTGCCGCAAACAATCTTGCGGCGGCTTGCCAGCCACCTCGACCTGCCCGATTTGCCGCCGCTTGCCTACAGCTGGTCGGGAATCGCGGCGGTCGAACCGGATTTCCTGCCGCACCTCCTGGATCTCGGCCCGGGGCTGATTGCCGGCCGCGCCTGCAACGGACGCGGCATCGCCATGACCACGGCGATGGGCAAGGTGCTAGCCGACTGGGCCGCTGGAACCGACGCGCGTGATTTGCCGCTGCCCTTTGCACCGCCGGCGCCGATCCCGTTCCATGCCCTGCTGAGGCACGCACCCAACATGCTGCTTGGCTGGAGCATGCTGCGCGATCGGATGGACGAGACGGCATAGGCCGACCGAGCCTGCCGTGCGATCAGTCCGCCGTGCAAAGGTTTTCGGAGAGGATAGCGGCCGCCGCGACAATGTCCTGCTCGAGGGAAGCCCGGACGGCTGGACCGTTGCGCTGTTCCAGCGCGGCGACGATCGCGCGGTGTGCGTCATTGGACTGCGGAATGTAGCGGTCAGCCCGCATCAGGAGCTTGAGATAGGGCCCGACGCGCCCCCAGAGATCGCGGATCATGTTCAAGAGGATGGGCGCGCCGGCATGCTCATAGATAGCGAAATGGAAGGCCTCGTTCAGGGAAAGATAGGTCGTGGCGTCCTGCGCCTCGACGGCCCGCTGCATGCCGGCGAGCGCGGCTTGTATGTCGGCCAGCCCGCTTTCTGTCATCCGTGACGTAGCCATCTCGCCCGCCAGCCCCTCGACGGCGGTGCGGATGCGCGTCAGTTCCGCGAAAGCGGGCGCGGAGAGCAACGGCACGATGATCGAGCGGTTGTTCTGTATTTCCAGAAGCCGCTCGGCGACCAGCCTTTGCAACGCCTCGCGGATCGGTGTGGTCGAAATGCCAAAGGTTTCGGCGAGCTTGCGGATGACCAGTGTCTGGCCCGGGCTGAAACCACCTGAAATCAATTCCTGCTTGAGCGCGCCGTAGGCGCGGTCATTGAGGGTTTGATGCTCGAGCTTCAGCATGCGCGGACTGCTCGGCTCACCATTTCGACAGCGCGCGGTCGAGCGTCTCGGCCAGTTGCTCGGCATTGTCCCTGGAAAAGGGCAGCGGCGGCCTGATCTTCAGCACATTGCCGCGTGGGCCACAGGACGAAATCAGCACGCCGTCCTCGCGCATGGCTTCGACGACGGAAGAGGTCCTGGCAGCGGCAGTGGCCCCATCCTCCGCCGTCAGCTCGACGCCGAAATAGAGGCCATTGTGCCTGACATCGGCGACCATGCCGTGCCGGCTTTGCAAGGCGCGAAGCAGGTTCCTCGTATAGGCACCGACTGTCCGCGCGTTCTCGATCAGCCCCTCGCCCTCGATCACCTCGAGCACGGCGATGCCGACGGCGGCCGCGACCGGATTGCCACCGAAAGTGTTGAAGTAGCCGGTGTTCGAACCGAACGAGCTCACCAGCTGCGGCCGCACGATCACCGCACCCATCGGATGCCCGTCGCCGATCGGCTTGCCCAACGTGACGATATCAGGCTCGAGGCCATAATTGGCGAAGCCCCACATGCCCTGGCCAAGCCGGCCGAAACCGGACTGGACCTCGTCGGCAATGACGATGCCGCCGGCTTTCCTGACGTGATCGGCCGCCTCGCGGATGACAGAACCATCGGGGAAGAAAATGCCATCGCTGGAAAAGGCCGAATCGAGCAGCAGCGCCGCCGGGCGGATGTTTTGCGCGCGCATATCGTCAATGGCGGCGGCGACATTCCTGGCGAAATCACGCGCGGCGCGGCCGCCGTCGCGGAACGTGTCCGGCGCTGCCACGGCTCGATGATGCGCGGGTACGCCCTTGGCGCCGACCGCCGCCGGCGACAGCTGCGCGGTGGCGATGGTGGCGCCGTGATAGGCGAAGTCGGTGATGATCACGCCGGTGCCGCCGCTCGAATGCTGGGCGATACGGATGGCGAGGTCGTTGGCCTCGCTGCCGGTGCAGGTGAACATGGCGTGGCCGAGATGGGACGGAAGCGTGCCGAGAAGCTTTTCCGCGTAGTCGAGGATGATCTCGCTGAGATAACGCGTGTGCGTGTTGAGCGTGGCTGCCTGCGCCGACAATGCCTCGACGACGCGCGGATGGCAGTGTCCGACCGAGACGACGTTGTTGTAGGCATCGAGGAATTTTCGGCCCTGCGCATCGTAGAGCCAGACACCGCTGCCACGCACCAGATGGATCGGGTTGCGGTAGAAGGCGCGATAGGTCGGCCCGAGCAACCTGGCGCGGCGTTCGAGCAGCGCGCGCTCGGCATCGGCAGAAACACTTGGGGGCGAGGGCTGGGACACGGCATCTACTCCGGCTTGGAATGGTCGAGAAAATAGCGGCGGGCTTCAATGGATGAGAGACCGTCCAGCCGTTCGAGCGAGGCCCAGACCTCGGTGATGAGGCGCAGGACATAGTCACGTTTGGCCGGAAACCGCTCGGCCTGCCAGCTGGCTATATTGGCGATGAGTGCGAGGCGGGCACGAATGAGGTGGAAGAGGATGCCAAGCTCTTCAATCTCGAGCGGCTGCACGGACTGGTAACCGGCGACGAAGCGTGCCGCAGGCGCCAGCGGATGGCCTTCAGCCGGCCAACGATAGACGGCACCGATGGCGAGATCGCAGATCAGCGGCGAGTGGATCATGTCGCCGAAATCGAGGATGCCGCTGACCATTTCCGGCCGCGAGGCATCCATCACCACATTGTAGGAGTTCATGTCGTTGTGGACGATCTGCGCGCGCAGCCCGGGGATGACCGGCGCTGCATGTTCTTCAAAAGCGTTGATGACACGCTCGACCATGGCGCGATGGCCGGCGTCGGTGATATGCGCCAGCATGGGCCGTGTCTTGGCGACCTTGCGGATGTCCCACAAAAGGTCGCTGCCGGCGGCCGGATGGAAGAAGCCGCGCAGTGCCCGGCCAAGCCGGGCGAGGAAGATGCCGAGATTGCGATCCTGCGCCGCCGACGTGGGCGAGCGCGAAAGCAACTGGCCGGGCAGATAGGTGACCAGCCGGACGATGCGCGGCGCCGATCCGCCGACGCTGACCATAAACTGCGCTTCGCCTTCAAGGCTCTTGCGCACCGAGGGAACCGGCAAGGCCGGGTCGACTGTCAGAATATGGTCGAGCGCCTTGTTCTGGAAATCGGTGAAGCCGGCCTCTTCCGCCGGATGCGAGACCTTCAGGACGAACTCGCCCTCGCCTTCGGTCAGGATATGGAAATTGTGGTCGCGTTCGCCTGGCAACGCACGCGCGCTGCCGATAATTCCGTAGTGGCGGCGCAATAGGGCCAACGCGTCGGCGATCGAAACGTCAGGCGCATCTTCGGCGAGCGTCTCGCCGAAGGCATCCGATACGGCCGCGTTCATAGCCTGACCTCGGGATCGATGGGCTCAAGGCCACACCAGTCGGCGATGAAGAGCGCGATGGTCTGGGTGACCTTGCGGACGGAGTCGAGATCGACGGCCTCGTCATAGCCATGCGGCATGCGGCAGATCGGGCCGTAGACGATCGCCGGCGTGTCGGCATAGAGGCCGAAGAAGCGCGCATCGGTGGTGGCCGAGGTGACATGCTCCGTCAGCGGCTCGCCCCACACGGCGGTATGGCTGCGCCGCAGCACGGCTTCCATCTCGTCGGCACCTTCCAGCACATAGCCCTCGGCCATGAAGCCGTTATAGGTCATCCTGGGCGGGCGATTGGCCAGGAACGGATCGGCGCGCGCCGCATCGGCGATGCAGGCTTCGAGTTCGGCTCTGGCGTCCTCCAGCTTCTGGTCGGGATAGGTCGCGACACGCATCTCGAAGACACAGCGCGCCGGAACGCTCGATGTCCATTCGCCGCCCTCGATCTTGCCGAGATTGAAGCGGATCGGGTGCGGGTGATCGCAGAAATGCTTGTCATCGACTTTTCTCGCGTTCCAGACGATTTCGAGCTGCTTTAGAGCCTGTATGATGAGGAAGGCCTTCTCGATGGCATTGGCGCCGGCAGAGAAAGCGCCCGACGCGTGCTGCGGATCGCCGTCGACCTCGACCCTGAACCAGATCGGCCCGACCTGCGCCCGCATCAGCCTTGGCTCCAGCGGTTCAGGAATGAAAGCGGCGTCGGCGCGGTAGCCGCGCTGCAGGCAAGCAAGCGCGCCGTTGCCGGTGCACTCCTCCTCGACGACCGACTGCAGGAATACTTTCGCCGCCGGCTGGTAACCGAGGCCCCGCAAGGCGGCCAGGGCATAGAGACAAGCCGACAGGCCGGCCTTCATGTCGCCGGCGCCGCGGCCATGCATCCAGCCGTCCTCGATCGCGGGATCGTAGGGGTCGCGCACCCAGCGATCGAGCGGTCCCGTCGGCACCACATCGATATGGCCGTTGAGGATCAGCGAGCGACCGGTGGCGTTTTTCGGCGTATGGGTGGCGACGACGTTGAACGCGTCATCGTACGAAACCGCTACGGGCGAGAATCCAGGCAGGTCGCGGATCGCATCGGCATCGACACGCCACATATCGACCGCATAGCCATTGGCTTCATAGGCAGCCGCCATGAAGGATTGCGCGGCGTGTTCCTCACCGCGCTGCGAGGGAAAGCGTACGAGGTCCGCCAGAAAGGCGAGCTGGCGGTCGAAGCCACCGTCGACCGCCCGCAAGATGGCCTCATCCGCAATTCGCTCAGGCATGATATTCCGCCTTCCCAGAAATGATGTATCATATCTCATATGCCATTTCCCGGAAAGGCAAGAAGGCAGGCGGCCAAAATCATGGCCCACCGCTGGAGCCTCTTGGCAGGCGGCAGCAGAGTTGGCATCAGCTTGAAGCGCCGGCAAGGCTGCGCGGCGGAAGATCGAGGACAGATGCAGGTCACCGAAGGCACATTGCCGGCTGAAATCACCGATCTCACCGTCGGCTACCGGCGCCTGCCGGCCGGCAAGCTCGCCAATGCGGTGACCTGGATGGAGGCGCGCGCTCCCCTGCTCGGTCTGGCGCGGCCGCTCGCCATAAAACGGATCACGACGCCCGACTGCGCCTCGTATCGGGCGATCTTCCTCGAAATCGGCGCTCCCTGGCTGTGGGACCGCGTGTCCGAAATATCCGACGCCGAGATAATGGCTCACTTCGCCGACCCGCGTCAGCACCTCTATTATGGCCACGATGAAACCGGCGCCCACATCGGCATGGTCGAATTCTTCGTTGCCGACAGCAACGAGATCGAGATCACCTATTTCGGCCTGTTCCCGTCCCTGACCGGCCGCGGTTTCGGCAAGCGGCTGATGGCCGGCGCGCTCGACCTGGCTTGGCGCCTGAACCCGAGCCGCATCTGGTTGCACACCAGCAGCTTCGATCATCACAGCGTCATCGGCTTCTACGGCGCATGCGGGTTCGTGCCCTTCGCGACCGGATTTGAGATCATCGACGATCCCCGGATAAAGGGAACCTTGCCGCGCGATGCGGCGCCGCAGATTCCGCTGCTCGATATGGAACGGGGCGCCCAGAGCGAGAACGTCGCACGGCGACGAGCAGGCAAGCCCTGAGATAGCGTCTCCGTCAGGTCGCCTGCGGCGCCGGCAGCCGTTCGCGCAATTCGTCGACAAGCACCCTGGTGTTTTCGGAATAGTCGATGGGTACGACGACGAGATGCACGCCGCCGCCGGTGAAGGCCTGTTCCAGCGTCGGCCGCAACTCGGCGATCGCGCCAACCCTGGTCCCTTTGGCGCCATAGGCCTCGGCGTATCCAACGAAGTCGGGATTGCCGAAGGTCATGCCGAAATCCGGGAATTCGTCGACCGCCTGCTTCCAGCGGATCATGCCATACGCATGGTCTTCCAGCAGCAGGACGACGAGGTTCAGCTTGAGCCTGACAGCCGTCTCCAGTTCCTGGCTGTTCATCATGAAGCCGCCATCGCCGCAGATGGCCATGACACGACGCTGGGGATAGAGCAGCGCCGCCATCATCGCCGACGGCAACCCGGCGCCCATGGTGGCCAGCGCGTTGTCGAGCAACAGCGTGTTTGCCATGCGCGTGCGGTAGTTGCGCGCGAACCAGATCTTGTACATGCCGTTGTCCAGCGCAAGGATGCCGTCGGCCGGCATCACGGCGCGCACGTCGTGCACGATGCGCTGCGGCGTGAAGCGGTCTTCGGTGGCGCGCGCGGCGATGCGGCTCAAAATGCCTTCGCGCAGCGGCAGCAGCGCCTGCGCGTTGGGGATCTTGCCTTCGATGCGGTCCGCCAGCAGCGCCAGCGACGGGCCGAGGTCGCCGACGATCTCGGCTTGCGGGAAATAGACCTGCTCGACATCAGCCGACTGGTAGCCGACATGAATAACCTTCGGTCCCTTCGCGCCCATGATGAACGGCGGCTTCTCGACCGTGTCGTGGCCAATGGTGATGATCAGATCGGCCTGTTCGATGGCCTCGTGGACATAGTCGCGCTCCGAAAGCGCCGCCGTTCCCATGTAAAGCTCGGTGCCGCCGGGCACGGTGCCCTTGCCCATCTGCGTGGTGAAATAGGGAATCTGCGTGCGCAGCACGAACTGGGCGACGTCGGGGGTCACGCGCGGCCGTGACGCCGCGGCGCCGAACATCAGCAGCGGGCGCTTGGCCTCGAGGATCATGCGGGCGGCGCGATCGAGCGCGCCAGCGCTGGCCAGGGGCAACTCGACCGGATGCGTCGGCACCAACGCGATCGGTTCGCACTCCGCCGCCGCGATGTCTTCCGGCAGTTCCAGGTGCACGGGGCCGGGGCGCTCTTCCTGTGCGACGCGGAAGGCTTCGCGCACCAGCGACGGGATCATCTTCGGCGAGACGATCTGGCGCGACAGCTTGGTCAGTGGCTTCATCGCCGCAACGATGTCGACGATCTGGAAGCGCGCCTGCCTGGACGACAGGATGCCCTTCTGGCCGGTGATCATGATCATAGGCATCGCACCGAGCAGCGCGTAGGCCGAGCCGGTCGTCAGGTTGAGCGCGCCGGGGCCGAGCGTGGTGATGCACACCCCTGCCTTGCCGGTGAGCCTGCCATAGGTGGCGGCCATGAAGGCGGCCGCCTGCTCGTGGCGGGTCAGGATCAGCTGGATCGACGAGCGGCGGATGGATTCGACGATGTCGAGATTTTCTTCGCCCGGAATGCCGAAGATCCGATCGACCCCTTCATTCTCGAGGGCCGCCACGAACAGATCCGAACCCTTGGTCATGAACCGTCTCTCCTGCGATGCGCGCATTCCATCAGCCATCTTCATATGGCACCGGAACGCGACGCCTCAAAGAGCGCAAGTCGTCTGCTGGCAATCACGCCATCATTTTCGGCAAGGCGGCCGCCAATGCGTCGACAGCCAGCCGGACCTTGAGCGGCAGATGCGGCGTCTGCAGCCAGAGTGCATGACAGTCGTAGGGATAGCGTGGCTGGTCCGGCAACAGCTCGACCAGCGCGCCGACCTGGATGCGCTGGCGAGCCAGCCAGTAAGGCAACCACGCCAGCCCCATCCCGCCGACAGCGGCATCGGCGATGGCATCGAGATCGTCGAGCCGCAGCCGGCCGTTTGGGATGACCTCGAGCGCGGCCTGTCCTTCGCGCGCGAACAGCCATGGCTGAACGATCATGCCGAGCCGGCGATAGACAATCGCCTGATGATCGGCGAGATGTTCGATCCGCCGTGGTTCGCCATGAATTTCCAGATAGGAAGGCGCGGCACAGACGACCATGTCCTGGCGTGCAACACGGCGCGCGATCACGCCGGCCTTGTCGTCCAGCTCACCGGTCCGTATGGCGAGGTCGTAGCCATCCTCGGCAAGATCGGTAAAGCGGTCGTTGAGCGAGAGGTCGAGCTCCAGCATCGGATACCGCCGCGCCAGTTGCAGCAATACGGGGGTCACGCAGTGGCGGCCGAAATGCGCAGGCATGGTGACGCGCAATTTTCCGCGCGGTTCCGAGAGCTGGTCGGCGGCGAGCGCGTCGGCGGCCTCGGCCTCGGCCAGCACCAGGCGGCACCGCTCATAGTAGGCGCGGCCGAAATCGGTCAGGCTCCGCCGGCGCGTGGTCCGGTTGATGAGACGCATGCCAAGTCTGTCCTCAAGAAATCGGACATGCTTGCCGACCATCGGTCCAGACAGATCGAGCGCAGTGGCCGCCGCTGCGAACGAGCCGAGATCAACCGCCCTGACGAACACGGCCATGCTCTCGAGCCTATCCATATTCGAAACTCCTGGTTTCTAGTGCATCACCAGAACAGCCATTTATCGCCAAAAGCCCTCGCGTCATAGCTCATTCGGTTCAGATAACTTGGAGTTGGCCGAATGACCCGTGTAGTCCGCTTCCACCAACATGGTGGTCCCGAGGTCCTGCGCATCGAGGAGGTCGACCTGCCCCCACCGGGCCAGGGTGAAGTTCAAATCCGCGTCAGGGCATTCGGCCTCAACCGCGCCGAGGCGCTGCTGCGCGCCGGCAGCTATATCGAGACACCCGTGCTCCCGTCCGGGCTCGGGCTGGAAGCGGCAGGCGTCATCGAGGCGATTGGCGAAGGCGTGACGGAGCTGGCGCCCGGCGACGCGGTCAGTGTCGTCCCGCCGCAATCGATGGTTCGCTGGCCGGCCTACGGTGAGCTTGTCACTTTCCCCGCCGGGCTCATCGTCAAACACCCACCGTCCCTCGACTGGCAAACCGCGGCGGCGGTTTGGATGCAGTATCTCACTGCCTACGGCGCCATGATCGACATCGCCAGCTTGAGCAGTAGAGATGCCGTTGTCATCACCGCGGCCTCGAGCAGCGTCGGACTTGCCGCAATCCAGATCGCCAACAGGGTTGGCGCGACAGCGATCGCGGTGACGCGGACATCCGCAAAAAGACAGGCCCTGCTTGATGCCGGAGCGGCTGAAGTCGTGGTCCTCGCCGACGAAGATCTTGCCATGCGGCTGAGTGGGATCGCTGGGCAGGATGGCGTGCGCGTCGTGCTCGATGCAGTCGGCGGCCCGATCTTCGAACCGCTGACCGCAGCCATGTCGAAGGGCGGCATTCTGATCGAATATGGCGGCCTCAGCAGCGACCCGACGCCGTTTCCGTTGCCTGCGGTACTGGGCAAGACGCTGACGTTGCGCGGCTATCTCGTCCACGAGATCACCGGCAATCCTGAGAAGTTGGAGGCTGCCAAGGCGTTCATCCTCGAAGGGCTTGGGGACGGCACGCTGAGGCCGATCATCGACAGAACGTTTCCATTCGACCAGATCGTCGAGGCGCATCGCTATCTTGAATCGAACGAACAGTTCGGCAAGATCGTCGTCACGGTTTGAGCAGCAATCATTCTCGCCGGCAATATTGCCCCTTGAAGGGGCCGCCCCGCATTCCTAAATCCCGAATGCGGGCCGGGCCCCTCTGACTGTCGCTTCTGGCGACCGTGATGTCGGACCGCTTCAACGGGCCCGTTTTCATTCCTTTCGGTCGAGCGGGCTCATTCCTTTCTGGTTAGGAGCCCCTGATGACATCATCTCTCCTCGGTATGGTCTGCCCCTCCTGCCGCGTCGCCCTCGTGATGAGCGAACGCCAGGGGATCGAGATCGACTACTGTCCGCAGTGCCGCGGCGTCTGGCTTGATCGTGGCGAACTCGACAAGATCATCGAACGTTCCGGCAGGGATGCGTCGCCCGCGCCGCAAGCGCAGCCCGCCCCATTTGCCCAGCCGCAACACAGCCGGGACCGCGATGACGACTATTCCCGCTCGCATGGCCAACGCTATCCGAAGCGAAAGAAGTCATTCTTCGAAGAGCTGTTCGACTGACCCTTATGACGCCCGCGACCCGGGGCCAGCGCCTTGCTGAAATTTTCCGAAACGACATCGATAAGGTTCTATCAGATGATTTCCCGCACAAGCCGATTCGCTATCCTCTTTGCCGGCCTGTTCCTCGCCTTCTCGATGGTCGCGATCGATCATGCCGAGGCGCGGCGCGGCGGCAGCTTCGGCAGTCGTGGCGCGCGCACCTTCCAATCGGCACCGCCGACCAGGACCGCGCCGGCGCCGACCGCGCCGGTCGAGCGTTCGATGACACCCAATGCCGGCGTGAACAATGCAGCCCGGCAGCCGCAGGCCGGCCCGCAGAGACCCGGCTTCATGAGCGGCTTCGGCGGAATGATGATGCGCGGCCTGCTGCTCGGCGGCCTGATCGGACTGCTCGTGGGCCAAGGTTTCGGCGGCCTCGCCGGCATGTTCGGATTCCTGCTCCAGGCCCTGCTCATCGGTGGCGCGATCATGCTGGCCATCAGGTTCTTCCGGTCGCAGTCCGCGCGTGGCCCCGCGCCCGCGCTCGCCGGCATGGACAATGCCCAGGCTTCGCGGCTTGAGAACCGCGCAACGGCACAGCAGGAGACGGGAACCGCAGGCTCCTTCACCATTCCCGGCTTTGGCGGCGGTTCGGGCGGAGGCTATGAGGCCACCCGGTCCGAGGAGATCACGCTGGCCCAGACCGACCTCGACGCCTTCCAGCAGTTGTTGACCGAGGTCCAGGAAGCATTCGGCCGCGAGGACCATGGCGCATTGCGCCGGTCGGTGACGCCCGAGATGGTGTCCTATCTGTCGGAAGAACTGGCCGACAATGCCCAGAAAGGTCTCAGGAACGAAGTTTCCGATGTCACCCTGCTGCAGGCCGACATCGCGGAAAGCTGGCGCGAGGATGACCGCGACTACGCCACCGCCGCATTGCGTTATGAGTCGCGCGACGTGATGCGCGAACGGGCGAGCGGCAAGGTCGTCGAGGGCGACGAGGGCCACCCCACCGAGACGACCGAGTTGTGGACGTTCACGCGTCAGAACGGCTCGAACTGGAAGCTCTCGGCGATACAAGAGACTTGAGCCTGGCGAGTTTACTGGGGATCAAGCCACGATCTTGACGCAAATCGGCGTGCTGATCTCGACGGCGGAGACAGCACCGCCGGCGCCGTGAAAATAAGGCGTCTCCCGGTTCAGGCTGCCGACAAACACCAGACAGACCATTCCAGGCACCGCGCATGATTTGCTCCTGCCTGCCCGCGCTTCCACGCGCAAAACCGGCCAAATTTCGCCTGTCCTCGCTTGCAACATAACCTCATATGTGAAAATAGTATTTACAAAAGAAGATTGGCGAGGAGGAGACATCGTGCCATCAGGCGCTTCGATGCGTGGTCGAATGATCATCTGGCGCTCTCGCGAGACCGGTGGATTGAGCCATGAATGATTTCGCACCCACCGTCGGCATTGCCTCGACGTACCCCAAGAATATGCCTGCCGATCATGCCGCCCTGCCGGTGTGGAACGCCGAGAACTGGTTCTACGAGGACTGGCCGGTTGGCCAGAGAATCCGTTCGTTGCGACGCACCATGGCGGAAGGCGACAGCCATCTCTTCAACACGCTGGTGCTCGACATCCATCCTTACGTGCAGGACCAGATGTTTGCCGAGAGCGAGGGCATTTTCGGCAAGAGGCTGATCGCCGGCGCCTTCGTCTTCTCGGCTGGGCTGGGGCTAGTCGCCACCAACTGCGTCAACGCCTTCTCCTACGGCTATGACAAGCTCCGCTTCATAAAGCCCGTCTTCATCGGCGATACCATCTATTCGATCCGTTCCAACCTCAACAAGAAGCCCCGCTACAAGGAGATGGGGCTGATCCGCGCCAGCTACGAGGTGTTCAAGGGCGAAGGCGAGCTGGTGCTCTATTGCGAGCATCTGCAGACGGTGAAGTACCGCAACCCTGCCGATTTCGTCGGCAAGACGGAGAAATAGAGATGCCGGCAGCAGCCGAATTGCCGCTGGCCGGCCTCGTCGTCGTCGACATGAGCCAATTCCTGTCCGGGCCGTACTGCTCGCTCAGGCTGCTCGATCTCGGCGCCCGCGTCATCAAGGTCGAGCGTCCTGACGGAGGCGATCTGTCGCGCCGGCTCTATCTCAGCGACACCGAGATCGGCGGCGATTCGACGATCTTCCATGCCATCAACCGGGCCAAGGAAAGCCTCGCCATCGATTTGAAGAAGGAGGCGGACCTCAAGGTATTGCGCGGGCTGCTGGCCAAGGCCGATGTGCTGATCCAGAATTTCCGGCCCGGCGTCATCGAACGCCTTGGCCTCGACTACGAGGCCGTCCGCCAGATCAACCCGCGCCTGGTCTATGCCTCGATCAGCGGCTATGGCGAGGAGGGTCCGTGGGTGAAGCGCCCGGGCCAGGATCTTCTGGCGCAATCGCGCTCCGGCGTGATGTGGTTGAATGGCGACGAAGACCAGGGGCCGGTGCCGTTCGGGCTCGCCATCGGCGACATGCTGGCGGGTGCGGCCTGCGCGCAAGGCATCCTGGCAGCACTGGTGCGGCGCGGCATCACCGGTCAGGGAAGCCATATAGAGACCAGCCTTTTGGAAGCGCTGGTCGACTTCCAGTTCGAGGTGCTGACCACGCATCTCAATGACGGTCGTCGCCTGCCCAGGCGCTCAAGTTTCCGCAGCGCGCATGCCTATCTCTCCGCGCCTTATGGCGTCTATCCGGCCAAGGACGGATATCTCGCCATCGCCATGACGCCTATCCCCAAGCTCGCCGAACTCTTGTCGCTCAGCGAGTTGGCCCCCTATTGCGACAAGCCGGCATCCTGGTTCACCGCGCGCGACGATATCAAGGCGATCATCGCTCAGAGGATCGCCACCAAGACCATCGACGAATGGCTCGAAATCCTGGAGCCGGCCGACATCTGGTGCGCCAAGGTGTTGAACTGGCCGGAGATGCTGGCAAGCCAGGGTTTCCAGTCGCTCGACATGCTGCAGACGGTGACGCGTGAGGATGACGTCTCGATCCTGACCACCAGTTCACCGCTCAGGGTTGATGGGATCAGAGCCAAGGTTGACCGCGCGGCGCCGCGCATCGGCGAGCACAGTACGAAAATCCGCGAGGAATTCGGCCTGTGAGCACGCTCAAGGGCATGACCTGGAGCCACCCGCGCGGCTATGATCCGATGATCGCGTGTTCATCTCTGTGGGAGCAGAAGACCGGCGTTCCGATCGAGTGGGACAAGCGTTCGCTGCAGGATTTCGAATCCTATCCGGTCGAGGAGTTGGCGCGCGCCTATGATTTGATCGTCATCGACCATCCGCATGTCGGCCAGATCACGGCGGAGCGCTGTCTTGAGCCTCTCGACGTCACCGGCCGCGAGGCGCAGCGCGCCGCGCTTGCCTCGGGCAGCGTCGGCCAATCCTATCCGAGTTACACCTGGCAGGGCCGGCAATGGGCGTTTCCGATCGACGCGGCGGCGCAGGTGCAGGCCTGGCGGCCGGACGCGCTCGATGCGCCGGCAGCGACGTGGAGCGAGATGCTCGCTGTCGCCCGGCAGGGCGGCGTGTTGCTGCCACTGCGGCCACCGCATTGCCTGATGACATTCTACACGCTGGCCGGCAATCTCGGGCATCCCTGCGCGACCGATTCGTCGGGCGATCTTATCGACGTCGAGATGGGCTGCGAAGTCTTCGATAGGATGCGAGAGATCGCGGCGCTGGTCGACCCCACCTGCTTCGACATGGACCCGATCGCCGTTTCGGAGCGCATGGCCGAGGCCGGCTCCCGCATTGTCTGTGCGCCGCTGATCTATGGCTATGTCTCTTATGCGGCGTCGGGTTTTCGCGCGAACAGGCTGGCCTTTGCCGATATCCCGGTCATTGGTTCCAATGGCCCGATCGGCTCGGCGCTCGGCGGCACAGGCATTGCGGTCTCGGCCTTTTCCAAGGCGAAGGACGCCGCGATCGACTTCGCCTACTGGATCGCCAGCGGCGATGTCCAGCGCGGCATCTATGCCGCCGCCGGCGGCCAGCCGGGCCATGCGGCTGCCTGGGAAGACCAGACGGTCAATGAAGCGACCGCTAACTTCTATCGGGACACGCTCGCGACGCTGGAGGACGCCTGGATGCGGCCGCGCCATGACGGCTACATGGCGTTCCAGCAGGCGGCGTCCGACCGCATCAATTCCGGTCTGACCTGCGGCGACCCGGCCGGCCAGGTCGTCGCCGATCTCATCAGCCTGTTCCGGGCCAGTATCCAGGCGGCCACCTGAGGGACTGGATCGTTACTTCAACCGCCACTGCTTGCGGGCGTTACCCGACAAAAGCTTGTCACGTTCCGAGACGCTGCAGCCGGCAAGCAGCGCATGTGTCGCCGCCACCCAGGTCGAGAGACCACCACCAAGCGTACAGACCGGCCAGTCGCTGCCCCAGACAACACGGTCCCAGCCGAATGAATTGATGGTGTGTTCGACGTAAGGCCGGAGTGTCTCGACCGTCCAACTGCCGGAGTCCGCATAGGCGACCACCCCGGAGACCTTGGCCATGACGTTCGGACGCCGCGCGATCTCGCTCATGTGTTCACGCCAGGGATGCTCAGCGTTGCCCTTGATGTCGGGGACACCGCAATGGTCGAGCACGAACTGGACATCGGGAGCCAGATCGGCGAGCGCCATCGCCTTGGGGACCTGATGCGGCAGTACGACGAGGTCGAAGGTCAGGCCGGTGCCGCCAAGCCGCTTAATGTTGTCACGGAACAATGCCCCTTCCGAAATATCGTCCGGCACGACGTGGAGGACACGGCGAAAGCCTTTGACGAAGGGATTTGCCCGCTGGCGTTCAAGATAGGCAGGGAAATCCGCCTCCTCGGGACGGCAAGATGCAATCGCCCCGGCGAGCATGCTGCCTGCTTGCCGCGACAGGCCCTCGACACGGGTGGTTTCCGCCTCGATATCGGCCGGGTCGACATCCACCTCCATATGCAGCACGCAGCCGACGCCGACACGCTTTGCCTCCGTGGCGTATTCTTCATAGGAGAAATCGCGGTTCAGTGCCGGCTCACCGGCAAGCCAGGGATAACGCAGCACCGAGCGATCGATGAGATGCAAATGGGTGTCGATGATCATGGCGATGCTCCTCCGCTGGCTTTCTCAGATCATCTCACGGGGGAATTCTTCATTCAAATAAGAATTCATGCCGATGAACCGACGGCCGACCCGGCTAGGTGCGACAGCTTTTCGCAGGTTGCCAGCAACAACTCGATGGTCCGGGTGATATCGGGCGCGGACGGCGCGTTGACCACGGTGATGTAGGGGATCGACAGCGCCGCGATGGCCTTGCCGTCGGAACCGCGCACCGGGGCGGAGAGGTTGAAGACGCCTGCGGTCTGCATGGAAGCCATCATCTCGTAGCCGCGGTCGCGAATCTGGTCGAGACGGGCGAAGAACTCGGCCGGCTGCGCGGTCTTGTCGGTGCTACGGACATGCTCCGAGATCATCATCTGCCGCTCTTCCGGCGAACGGAAGGCGAGCAGGACGTGGCCTGAACCGGTATCGAACAGGCTAATGTGGGAGCCGACACGGATCGAAATGCCCCAGTAGTTCGGCGCCTCCTGCTGGCCGATCACGACAGCGGAACCGCGGTCAAAAACAACGAGTTGGTTGGCTTGCTGCGAGGTCTCGGCCAACTCGCGCATCAGCGGCGTCGCATAGGAAACCAGCCGCCGCACCGGCGCGTGCAATTGTGCCAGGCCAAACAGCTTGAGCGTCAGCGAATAGCGGTCGCCGTCCAGTCGCGTGACGTAGCCACGCCGCACCAGCCGGTCCAGCATGCGATAAAATTCATTGGGGCTGCGGTCGAGTTTCTTGGCGATTTCCGCCTGCGTCAGGCCGCCATCGACGCCAGCCAGCAGTTCGAGGATGTCGAGCCCCTTGTCGAGCGCCGGCGCGCGGTAGCGCTCGTCTTCGCTGTCTTCCATGGCTCGTCCCTCCAGTGAATTCAGCTCTTCATATACGCAGGAACGTGGCTGGCGGAAACAAATTTCGCCTTGACGTATCCATGAATGTTTTGTTTGTATATGAATGTAGGACTTCTTGTCATCAGACGAGTTGCGGTCGCCGCTGAGGCGCACCAAGGGAGGATATCAATGAACAGACTGCTTTCCGGCGTGTCCGCCGGCGCATTGGCACTCGCATTTGGCGCGGGTGCTGCCCTTGCCGGCGACCTGCCCGGCAAGTTCGAAGGCGTGACCGTCGACGTAAAGCTGATCGGCGGCCAGCAATATGAAAAGCTCTACGAGCGCATCCCGGAGTGGGAGAAGGCGACCGGCGCCAAGGTCAATATCCTGACCAAGAAGAACGGCTTCGATATCGACAAGGAGCTCAAGTCCGACATCGCTTCGGGCAGCACCAACTGGTGCGTCGGCTGGAACCATTCCTCCTTCGCGCCGCAGTACACCGGCCTCTACACCGATCTCAGCAAGCTCCTGCCGAAGTCGGAGATCGACGGCTTCGTGCCGTCGACGATCAAGGCGGCAACCATCGACGGCAAGCTGGAAATGCTGCCGCGTGCGCAGTTCGACGTTTCGGCGCTCTACTACCAGAAGAGCCTGTACGAAAACGCCGACAACAAGACCAAGTTCAAGGCCAAATACGGCTACGACCTGGTGCCGCCGGACACCTGGAAGGAAGTCACCGACCAGGCCGAGTTCTTCGCCAACCCACCCAATTTCTACGGCACCCAGTTCGCCGGCAAGGAAGAGGCGATCAACGGCCGCTTCTACGAAATGGTGGTCGCCGAGGGCGGCGAATATCTCGACAAGGACGGCAAGCCGGTCTTCAATTCCGAGGCAGGCATCCGGGCGCTCGACTGGTTCGTCAACCTTTACAAGGCCAAGGCCGTGCCGGCCGGAACCACCAACTACCTCTGGGACGATCTCGGCCAGGGCTTTGCCTCGGGCACCGTCGCCATCAATCTGGACTGGCCGGGCTGGGCCGGATTCTTCAACGATCCGAAGTCGTCGAAGGTCGCCGGCAATGTCGGCGTCAAGGTCGCGCCGAAGGGCTCCGCTGGCGTACGCACCGGCTGGTCGGGCTTCCATGGTTTCTCGGTGACCGAGAATTGCCCGAACAAGGAGGCAGCCGCGTCGCTCGTATGGTGGCTGACCAATGAGGACAGCCAGAAGCTCGAGGCCGCCGCCGGCCCGCTGCCGACGCGCACCGCGGTCTGGGACTGGGACCTGCAGCAGGCCGCGAACGATCCTTACAAGAAGGAGGTTCTGTCGGCTTTCCAGGAAGAAGCCAAGCACGCCTTTGCCGTGCCGCAGACGCCTGAGTGGATCGAGATCTCGAACGCCGTCTATCCCGAGTTGCAGGCCGCTATCCTCGGCGACAAGACCTCCAAGCAGGCACTGGATGAAGCCGCCGCCAAGGCGACGCAGATCCTGCAGGACGCCGGCAAACTCTAAGCATTGTTCTCAAGACCGCCTCCCCCACTGTGAATGGGGGAGGCGATCGCGTCTTGCCGGTGCTGTCCATTCATCGGTCAGGCCCCGGCCCAAAATTGCATGCCAGATACCAAAGGACCCCGATGAAGGGCTTCAAGCCATCCGCACCATTCCTGCTGCTGCTTCCGGCGTTCATCGTGCTGGCGGCGGTCGTGGTGGTGCCGTTGCTTCTCTCGCTCTATTCCAGCTTCACGCCCTTCCGGCTGACCAAGCCCGAGACGTTTTTCGTCTTCATCGGCTTGCGGAACTATCTTTCGATCCTGGCCAATATCGATTTCTGGTGGGCGTTCGGGCGCACGGTTCTGCTGCTGACGATCGCGCTCAATCTTGAAATGCTGCTTGGCCTCGGCCTCGCCATGCTGGTCGAGAAGGCGACACGCGGCCAGCGCATCCTGCGCACGCTGATGATGTTTCCGATGATGTTCTCGCCGATCCTCGTCGGCTTCCAGTTCAAGTTCATGTTCAACGATAATATCGGTCTGGTGAACAACGCGCTGCAGTCGCTCGGCATCACCAGCGACGCCATCCCGTGGCTGATCGAAGGCCATCTCGCCTTCGTCGCAATTTCAGTCGCCGAGATCTGGTCGTCGACGGCGATCTTCGCCATCCTGATCCTGGCCGGGCTGCTCGCCATGCCCAAGGAACCGATCGAGGCGGCTCGCGTCGATGGCTGCACGCCGTGGCAGACATTCCGCTATGTGACGTGGCCGTTCGTCATGCCCTTCGCCTACATCGCCATGACCATCCGCTCGCTCGACGTGGCGCGCGCCTATGACATCGTCAAGATCATGACCGATGGCGGGCCGGCCGGCCGCACCGAACTGCTTTGGACGCTGGTGGCGCGCACCGCCTATAGCGACGGACGCATGGGAATGGCCAACGCCATGGCCTATTTCTCGATCCTGCTGTCGATCGCCTTCACAGTCTACTTCTTCAACAAGCTCGCCGCGGCGCGCACGCAAATCGGCGCGGAGTGGTGAAGATGGACGAGAATTCTTCCGCCCGCCTCAAGCGCCGGCTGCTTGATATCGTCTATCGTATCGGCCTGTTTCTGGCGATGCTGACGATCTGCCTGCCCGGCCTCTGGATCGTTCTGTCGTCGCTGCGACCGACGGTCGAGATCATGGCGAAGCCGCCTGTGTGGATCCCGCAGGACATTTCGTTCGATGCCTATGTCGCGATGTTCTCAGGCATCGGCAAGGGCGGCATTCCGGTCATCGAGTATTTCCGCAACTCGCTGATCATCTCGGTGACCTCGACGGTTATCGCGGTCGCCATCGGCATGGCCGGTGGCTATGCCTTCGCGCGCTACCGCTTCCGCGGCAAGTCGAGCGTCTTCCTCGGCCTGATGCTGACGCGCACGGTGCCGGGCATCGCGCTGTCGCTGCCACTGTTCTTCCTCTATGTGCGGCTCGGCATCATCGACACGCATTTCGGGCTGATCCTCGCCTATGTCGCACTCAACGTGCCGTTCACCATCTGGCTGATCGACGGCTTCTTTCGCCAGGTGCCGAAGGACCTCGCGGAAGCAGCGCAGATCGACGGCTGCACGCGCTGGCAGGCCTTCTGGCAGGTGGAATTCCCACTCGCCGGACCGGGCATTGCGTCGGCGGCGATCTTCGCCTTCCTGACCTGCTGGAACGAGTTCGCGCTGGCTTCCCAACTGACCCGCTCGGTGAGCGCCAAGACGCTGCCGGTCGGCCTGCTCGACTACACGGCCGAGTTCACCATCGACTGGCGCGGCATGTGCGCGCTCGCCGTTGTGATGATCATCCCGGCGCTCACCCTCACTTTCATCGTCCAGAAACACCTTGTCGGCGGCCTGACCTCCGGCGCGGTGAAAGGCTGATCCAATGGCAACGGTTTCCCTCAAAAAGCTGACCAAGCGCTACGGCAATATCCAGATCGTGCATGGCATCGACCTCGACATCACCGACCGCGAATTCATCGCGCTGGTCGGCCCGTCAGGCTGCGGCAAATCGACGACGCTGCGCATGATCGCCGGGCTGGAAGAGATCAGCGCCGGCTCGATCGAGATCGGCGGGCGCGTCGTCAACGACCTGCCGCCACGCTCGCGCAACATCTCGATGGTGTTCCAGTCCTATGCGCTCTACCCGCATATGACGGTGCGCGAAAATCTCGGCTTCTCCCTGAAGATCGCCGGTGCCGCCAAGGAGGATATGGACCGCCGTGTCGCCGAGGCTTCAGCCATCCTCGGGCTCGATACTTTGCTCGACCGCCGCCCGTCGCAACTCTCCGGCGGGCAACGCCAGCGCGTCGCCATGGGCCGCGCCATCGTGCGCGACCCCGATGTCTTCCTGTTCGACGAGCCGCTTTCCAATCTCGATGCCAAGCTTCGCACGCAGATGCGCACCGAGATCAAGAAGCTGCATGCCAAGGTCCAATCGACGGTGATCTACGTCACCCACGACCAGGTCGAGGCGATGACGCTTGCCGACCGCATCGTCATCATGCGCGACGGCTACATCGAACAGGTCGGCACACCAGACGAGGTTTTCCGGCGCCCGGCGACACGCTTCGTCGCCGGCTTCATCGGCTCGCCGCCTATGAACCTGCATGAGGCCACGATAGACGACGGCCAGCTGGCTTTCGCCAGCGGCGCCAAGCTGCCGCTGCCCAGCCAGTTCAAGGCCAATGTCGCCATCGGCGACAAGGTCGTGTTCGGGCTGCGACCCGACGACATCTACCCGACCGGCCATGGCATCAGTTCGGGAAGTTCCGCCGACGTGCACCAGATCGAATTGCCGATCACCGTCACCGAACCGCTCGGCAACGAGACGCTGGTGTTCGTCGAGTTCAACGGCAGCGATTGGGTCTCGCGCATGCTGAACCCCCGCCCGCTGCGATCCGGCGAGCGCGTCGCCATGAGCCTCGACCTGTCGCAGGCGCATCTGTTTGCCACCGAGACCGGAAAGACATTGCGGAGCTGACCGACATGGCAAGGATCGAGAAAATCGAGCTGCGGATGGTGGACCTTGTGCCAAAGGTCAAGCGCACAGACGCCATCCAGAGCTTCGTCAGCCAGGAAACGCCTATCGTGACGCTCACCGATTCCGACGGCGCGGTCGGCACCGGTTACAGCTACACGATCGGCACCGGCGGTTCGTCGGTGATGCGGCTCTTGTCCGACCACCTGGTGCCGCGCCTGATCGGGCGCGATCCTGATATGATCGAGGCGATCTGGCACGATCTCGAATTCGCCACCCACGCCACCACGATCGGTGCGATCACCGCGATCGCCATCGCGGCGATTGACACCGCACTATGGGACCTCAGGGCGAAGAAACAGAACCTGCCGCTGTGGAAGCTCGCCGGCGGCGCCAAGGACCGCTGCCCGCTCTACACGACCGAAGGCGGCTGGCTGCATATCGATACGCAGGCGCTGGTCGACGATGCGCTGGCCGCCAAGGCGAAGGGATTTCGTGGCTCGAAGGTGAAGATCGGCAGGCCGCATGGGTCTGAGGATCTCGCGCGCCTGTCGGCGGTGCGAAAGGCGGTCGGCGACGGCTACGAGATCATGACCGACGCCAATCAGGGCTTCTCGGTGGACGAGGCGATCCGGCGTGCGGCGAGGTTGCGCGAACTCGATCTCGCATGGATCGAGGAGCCGCTGCCGGCCGACGACATCGACGGACATATCAGGTTGTCGAGCTCGACGCCGACGCCGATCGCGGTTGGCGAATCGCTCTATTCCATGCGCCACTTCCGCGAATACATGCAGAAAGGCGCCTGCTCGGTCGTGCAGGTCGATGTCGGCCGCATCGGCGGCATCACCCCCTGGCTCAAGATCGCCCATGCGGCGGAGGCCTTCGACATTCCGGTTTGCCCGCATTTCCTGATGGAATTGCATGTCAGCCTGACCTGTGCTGTTCAGAACGGCAGGTATGTCGAGTACATTCCGCAACTCGACCAGTTGACCGGCAGGCACATGCGCATCGAGGATGGGCATGCGCTGGCGCCCGACGAGCCCGGTATCGGCATCGATTGGGACTGGGACGCGGTCGAGGCCATGAGCATCGCCGAATTCACCACGGCGATCACGAAATAGGGGAACGAACATGCAGCGGATGGGAATGGTTCTGGGGCTGAAGCCGGAAAAGGTCGAGGAATATGTCCGCCTCCATGCCGCCGTCTGGCCGGATGTGCTGACCATGATCTCGGTCTGCAACATCAAGAATTATTCGATCTACCTGAAGCGGCCGGAGAACCTGTTGTTTTCCTATTACGAATATCACGGCACCGACTACGCGGCCGATATGGCCAAGATGGCGGCCGACCCTAAGACGCAGGAATGGTGGTCCGTCTGCGTGCCCTGCCAAGAGCCGCTTGCAACCCGCAAGGAAGGTGAGTGGTGGGCTTCGATGGACGAAGTCTTCCACCATGACTGAGGCCGGTTTCGACCCCGCCTCGCTCATCCAGTCCTGGCCAAAACCCTCAAAACCCCGACCGATCGTCACCTTCGGTGCCGGATCTATCGTCGGCGACGCGCATTTTCCGGCCTACCGGAAGGCGGAATTTCCGATCGCAGGCCTCTACGATCCGGAACAGGCCAAGGCGCAGGCCCTGGCCGATAGATGGAGCGTGACGGCGTTCCGCTCGGTGGAAGAGGCCGCTGAAGTGAAGGACGCGATCTTCGATCTGGCAACGCCACCGGGGCGGCACGCCGAGATCCTGAAGGCTCTGCCCGACGGTGCGTTCGCGCTGATCCAAAAGCCGATGGGCAACTATCTCGGCGAGGCAACCGAAATCCTCGAGATATGTCGCGCCAAGAACCTCAAAGCGGCCGTGAATTTCCAGTTGCGCTTCGCGCCGATGATGCTGGCGCTGAAGGACGCGATCGCCAAGGGCTGGCTCGGCGAGGTCGTCGACTTCGACGCCTGGCTGGCGCTGGCGACGCCGTGGCAATTGTGGGAATTCCTGCTCAAGGCGCCGCGCGTCGAGATCGCCATGCATTCGATCCATTATCTCGATCTGATCCGGCAATTGCTCGGCGACCCCAGGGGCGTCCACGCCAAGACACTCGGCCATCCCAACCACAAGGTGGCGCAGACGCGCACCAGCGCCATTCTCGACTATGGCGACACGGTGCGTTGCGCGCTGTCGATCAATCACGACCACAAGTTCGGGCGCCGGCACCAGGCCTGCGAGTTCCGCATCTGCGGCACGGAAGGTGCCGCTTATCTCAAGCTCGGCCTCAACCTCGACTATCCCCGTGGCGAACCGGACATTCTGGAGATCTACCCGAAAGGCGGGACCGATTGGATAGCCGTGCCTTTGGCCGGCGAATGGTTTCCCGACGCCTTTGTCGGGCGCATGGCCAATGTCCAGCGCTTTGCTTGCGGAGAGGACGACAAGCTGGTCAGTTCGGTCGAAGACGCCTGGACCACCATGGCGCTGGTGGAAGCCGCCTATAAATCGAGCGCGGCGCCGGCGACGCCGCTGGCCGAAAAGCCGTAAGGCAGGACATGGAACAGATCACCTATTTCGAAGACTACGAGATCGGCTCGACGCGGCTGACCAGCGGCCGCACGATCACCGAGACCGACTTCATCGTCCATGCCGGACACACCGGCGATTTCTTCCCGCACCACATGGACGCCGAGTTCATGAAGACGACGCCGTTCGGCCAGCGCATCGCGCATGGCACGCTGGTGTTGTCGGTCGGCATCGGGCTGACGGCGAACGTGGTCAACCCTGTCGCCTTTTCCTATGGCTATGACCGGCTGCGCTTCATCAAGCCGGTGTTCATCGGCGACACGATCCGCACGCGCACCACCATCGCGGCCAAGGAGGACGACCCCAAGCGGCCCACCTCGGGGCGGGTGATCGAGCGCTGCGAGGTGATCAACCAGCGCGGCGAAGTGGTGCTGGCGGCCGACCACATCTACATCGTCGAACGCAAGCCGGCGCAGGGCTGAAACTCCGCGCAATTCCGCGAACCGGTGGCAGGCGGTGATTCGCTCCAGACCAAGCAGCAGCGAACCGGTCCGCTGGCAGCGGCGTCCCGGCATGGTCCGGGCGGGGAAATCACATCAGTCAATCGACCTCCACGGCGACCACCGCCGCGCAGTCGCCAGCCTTGACCAGGCCGGGAAAATGCCGCGCCGCCAACATGCCCGGCATTTTCGCCCGGATATCCTGCGGAGCAACGCCGGTGCGGCCGGTGGAATGGATACGCGCCAGAACCACGCCCGCTTCGACGGGCTCGCCGAGATCGACCATGGTTTCGATCATGCCGTCGTCCTCGGCGAAGCAGAAGCAATCTCCCGAGGGCATGTCCAGCCACTGGGTTTTGCCGGTCTCGACCGCCCCGGCGGCGATACCGGCATGACGCAACACGTTGAGGATGCCGCGCCGGGCGATCCGCACCGTCTCGGCTCGCGAAGTGCCGCCGCCGCCGAGCTCGGTGGTGACGAAGACCTTGCCCATTTCTTCGGCCGCCGTGTCATACATGCCGATTGCGTCGATCTCGGTCATGCGCATCGAGAACGGTGCCGAGAATGCCGCCACCGCGGCAAAGGCTTTCTGCTCCAGCGCCTTGTCGGGCAAGGTATGGGCGGCGCAGAACGGCACGAAATCCAGCGTTTTGCCACCGGAATGGAAGTCGAAGACGATGTCGGCGCGGGGAAGCAGCTCGCGTTGGAAATAATCGGCGATCTTCTGCGTCACCGTGCCGTCGGGCCGGCCGGGAAAGCTGCGGTTCATGTTGCCCTTGTCGATCGGCGAGGTGCGCGTGCCGGCCCGAAAGGCCGGATAGTTCATCGCCGGCACGATGATCACCGTGCCGCTGACCTGGTCGGGATCGAGCGTCCTGGCGAGTTCGTAGAGCGCCAGCGGCCCTTCATACTCGTCGCCATGATTGCCGCCGGTCAGCAGCGCCGTCGGCCCCTTGCCGTTGCGGATGACGCAGATCGGGATCAGCACCGAGCCCCAGGCCGAGTCGTCGCGGCTATGGGGCAGGCGCAGGAAACCATGTTGGACGCCGCCGCGATCGAAATCGACGGTCGGCGCAATGGGCGACGGGCGAAGACTGGACATCGGGCTCAATCCTTCACCACCAGCTTGCGCGGCACATTGGCCAGGCACTCCACACCGGTTTCGGTGATCAGGATGGACTCGGTGATCTCCAGTCCCATTGTCTCCAGCCAGAGACCGGTCATGAAATGGAAAGTCATGCCGGGCTTGAGCTCGGTGCGATCGCCGGGACGCAGGCTCATCGTGCGTTCGCCCCAGTCCGGCGGATAGGAAATACCGATCGGATAACCGGTGCGGTTGTCCTTGACGATGCCGTATTTCTTCAGGACGGCAAAGAAGGCGTTGGCGATATCCTCGCATGTGTTGCCCGGCCTGGCGGCGGCAAGACCTGCTTCCATGCCTTCCAGCGTCGCCTTCTCGGCATCGAGGAATTCCTGCGTTGGTTTGCCGAGAAAGACGGTGCGCGACAGCGGGCAATGGTACCTGTTGTAGCAGCCGGCGATCTCGAAGAACGTGCCCTCGCCCTGCTTCATCGGCTTGTCGTCCCAGGTCAGATGCGGCGCCGAGGCGTCCGCGCCCGACGGCAGCAGCGGAACGATCGCGGGATAATCGCCGCCGATGCCGTCGACGCCGCGCGTGCCGGCATCGTAGATCTCGGCGACCAGATCGCATTTGCGCATGCCGACTTCGATCTTGTCGACGATGCGCTGGTGCATCGCCTCGACGATGCGGGCGGCCTTGCGCATATAGTCGATTTCGGTCGGGCTCTTCACCGCGCGCTGCCAGTTGACCAGCGCGGTGGCATCGACGAAGCGGGCGTTGGGCAGATGTTTCTGTAAAGAGGCGAAGGCGGCGGCGGAGAACCAGTAATTGTCCATCTCGACGCCGACGGTGAGCTTGCCCCAGCCGCGATCGGTCAGCACGCTGGACAGGAAGTCCATCGGATGGCGCTCGGTCGACTGCACATAATGGTCGGCGTAGCCGACGATGTTGTCATGGGCGAGATAGGCGGTACGCTTGGCGCCGTTGGCGTCCTGGCCACGGCCATACCAGACCGGCTCGCCCGACGGCGGCACGATGACCGCCTGGTGGACGTAAAACGACCAACCATCATAGCCGGTCAGCCAGGCCATGTTGGAGGGATCGCTGACGATCAAAAGATCGACGCCCTTCGCCTCCATGGCTTTCCGCGTCTTGGCGAGGCGTTCCGCATATTCGCTTCGCGAGAATTTCAGGTTCGGCTGCATAGTGTTGGTCCTCGTTTTTTGGGGCTGGAGCCCGTTTCAACTTTGTTGAATCTGGCTCCAGGTAATTCTTTTTTGTCGGAGCATGATCTGCCGGGAAAACCGGTCGCCACTTTTTCCGGATCATGCTCTGCGGCCGGGATCAGCTTGCAAAAACCGTTCCGGCTTTCGCGGCCAGCGCACGGTCGCGGGCGAACGTGGCGATCGCCGTATCCTGCACGCCGGTGCCGGTAAGATCGGCGATGGTGATGTCGCTGGCCGAGCGCCGGCCATGCTTCGCGCCGGCGATGATCTGGCCGAGCTCGGTCACATCCGTGTCAGCGGCCATCACGCCTGCCGCGATGGCATGGTGCAATTCACCCAGCCGCCGCGTCTGCTTCGCGCTGTCGGCGACATAGAGATCAGCCATGCGCAGGATCGCCGGCGCGATCTCGTTCTTGTGCTCGGCGTCGGAACCCATGGCGGTGATATGCTGGCCGGCCGAGACAAACCCGGCTTTGATCAGCGGTTCGGTCGACGGCGTGGTGGTGACGATGATGTCGGCGCCGGCAACGGCGTTGGCCGCATCGGGTTCGGCACGCACGTCGATGCCGAGCCTTTCGCGCAAGGTAGCCGCGGCGGTCTCCGCCTTGGCGGCATCGCGCGCCCAGATGCGCGCCTGCCTGATCGGCCGCACCAGCATCAGCGCTTCCAGTTGCAGCCCTGCCTGGACCCCAGCGCCGAAGATCGCGGCGACGGATGAGTCCGGCCGTGACAGGTGTTTGGCCGCGACTGCTCCCGCAGCAGCGGTACGGACGTCGGTGAGATAGCCGTTGTCGAGCAGCAAGGCTTCGACCAGGCCGGTTCTGGCTGACAAAAGCACCATCATGCCGTTTACGCTGGGCAGGCCGAGCTTGGGATTGTCGAAGAAGCCGGGGCTGATCTTGATGGCGAAGCCATCGATCCCAGGCACATAGGCGGTCTTCACATCAACCTCGCCGCGATGCTGCGGAATATCGAGCCGCAGGATCGGCGGCATCGCCACGGGCAGCGTGGCAAGCGCGCGAAAGGCATTCTCGACACAGGCGACGGCATCGAGATCGAGCGTCACGATGGTGCGCAGTTCAGCTTCAGTGAGGATAGTCATCCTGCTCATGCGGCGCGCTCCGAAATCGATGGTATCTCCCCGCTGACGATCTTCCTGTGCAGTTCCATGTCGATGTTGCGGCCGGAAAGCAGAACCACGACCGGCCCCTCCGCCTTGACTTTGCCAGCGAGCAGCGCCGCGATGCCTACCGCGCCTGCTCCTTCGACGATCTCGCGTTCCTGTTCATAGCCATGGCGAATGCCGGCGGCGATCTCGTCCTCACTGAGCAGAACGACATCATCGAGCAAGTCGCGGCACATGGCGAAGGTCAGCCGGTTGTCGAGGCCGATGCCGCCACCGAGCGAATCCGCCAGCGTCGGCAGTTCCTCGACCAGCACGGGGTGGCCGGCATCGAGGCTCGCCTTCATCGCGGCGCCGCGCGCCATCGAGATGCCGACGACTTTTGCCCCGGGACGAACGCCCTTGATGGCGGCGGCGACACCGGAAGCCAAGCCACCTCCGGAGAGTTGCACCAGCACCAGAGCGGCATCCGGGACCTGCTCCATCATCTCCAGCCCGAGCGTGCCTTGCCCGGCGATGATCGCGGGATGGTCGAAGGGTGGCAGCATGACAAGCCCTTCCTCCGCCACCAGCCGCTCGACCTCCTGCTGGGCATCGTCCTGGCTGTTGCCGACAATACGGATTTCCGCGCCGAGGCGGCGGATTTCGTCGAGCTTATTCTGGGGTACCAAACGCGACATGCAGATAACCGCACGCATACGCTCGAGCTTTGCCGCATGGGCGAGCGCGCGGCCATGATTGCCGGTCGATGCCGCGACGACGCCGCGCGCCTTCTCCTCGGCATCCAGCGAAGCGAGGGCGTTCGAAGCACCGCGCAATTTGAAGCTGCCGGTGGTCTGGCGGTGCTCGAGCTTGAGATGGACCGGCACGCCCAGCCGCTCGGAGAGACTCGCCGAAAGCACGACCGAAGTGCGCTCGACCTTGCCTGCAATTCGCTCACGTGCGGCGCGGATATCGCCAAGGGTTACTGTCGCCATGATCGTCAGTCGCGCGGCAGGGGCAGCGTCATTAGACGGCCGAATTCGGGATGGGCTGTCTCGTCGCCGCAAAGGCGCAGACAGTTCCAGGCGGTCGCCTGGTTGCTGGTCACCACCGGGCGGCCGATCGCCTCTTCCATGCCGGTGACAGCGAGTGCGCCGCGCAGTGCCGTGCAGGACACGAACAGCGCATCGGCCTGCGGGTGCATCGCCTGGCGCGCGAGATCGACAAGCGCTGCCGGAGCAATGCGCGCCATCTCGCGATCGTCCTCGAAGCCGAGGCAGGTAAAGCTTAGGATTTCGAAGCCACGTTCGGCGAAATAGGCCGCCATCGGCCTGGAGGTTTCCATGGTATAGGGCGTGAGGATGCTGATCCTGCGCACGCCGAACGCGTTCAGCGCGCGCACGCCGGCCATTGTTGGCGTGACGACGGGCACGCCTGGTTTGGCGGCCTGGATCGCAGCCTCGACCTCTCCATCGCCAATCACCACCGAGGCCGACGTGCAGGAATAGCAGATGGCGTCGAGCGGCTCGTCCGGCAGGATCAAGGCCGCGCCCGCCGTCAACGCCGGCTGCATCTTGCGCAGGTTCTCAGGCGTCGTCGGATTGGCATAGGGGATGCGCGCGACATAGACGCCGATCCGTTCGCTCGCCACCATGCGGCGAAAATCCGGCTCGGTGGTATGGTCGGTGGCCAGGATGATGAGGCCGACGCGCCGCTCCAGCGGACGCTCATCGAGCGCTGGCCGGTTGGGCACAAGCTTGATCTCGGGCAAGGGCTTCATCTTTTATCTTTCGATCTTGCCATAGCGACGTTCCAGCCAGCGCAGCAGCACGACCGAAATCAGGCTGATGGCGAGGAAGAAGGCACCGACCAACGTGATCGGCTCGAGGTAGCGATAGTAGGTGTTGGCGACGCTTTTTGCCTGGTTCATCAGTTCCAGAACGGTGATCGCCGAGAGCAGCGGCGTCTCCTTGAACATGGCGATGAAGTAGTTGGCCAATGCCGGGATCATCGGCGGAATGGCCTGCGGGATGATGATATGCGTCCAGGTCTGCCGGGCGCTGAGATTGCAGGCCTTGGCGGCTTCCCACTGGCCACGCGGTACATTGTCGATGCCGGCGCGGTAGACCTCCGCCGTGTAGGTGCCGTAGTGCAGGCCGAGCCCGATGACGCCGGCGACCAGGGGCGGCAGCAGGATGCCGATGTCGGGCAGCACATAGAAGATGAAATAGAGCTGCACCAGGAGCGGTGTGCCGCGGATGAATTCGGCCACCCAACCGACGGTACGCGACACCGCTTTGTTGGGCGAGCGGCGCGCCAGCGCGATGCCCAAGCCGACGATCGCCGCCAGCACCGAGCCGAGCAGCGTCGCCAGGATGGTGATCTTCACCCCCTGGATCAGGGTCGGCAGGATCTGCCGGACAAAATCCCAATCCCAATCCATCAGCGAACCCAATTCATCAGGAATGCTCCGGCCATCAGACCCGCACCCCGTCGAGGCCGCGCGCCATGCGGCGTTCCAGCGAGCGCACACCCCACGAGATGAGCAGCGCCAGGATGAAATAGATGAAAAGAATGGTGGTGAACGGCACCATGGTGTTGCCCGTCTGGGCGCGCACCACCTGTGCCTGGAAAGTGAGGTCGGCAAGCGAGATCAGCGAGACGACCGATGTCGCCTTGAGCAGCTCGATGGCATTGTTGCCGAAGGTCGGCAGCATCACCAGAAACGCCTGCGGCAGGATGACATGGCGCATGCCTTGCCAGCGGCCCAGATTGAGCGCGATGCAGGCCTCATGCTGTTCGCGGCCGATCGATTGCACGGCACCGCGCACCACCTCTGCGGCATAGGCTCCTACATTCAAGCCCAGCGCCAATACGCCGGCCTGCAACGGGGTCAGTTCGAGACCCAGCAGGGGCAACACGAAATAGGCGAAGAACAGCTGCACGAAGATCGATGTGCCGCGGAAGAATTCGATATAGGCCGTCGCCAGGGCCCGCAGCGCGAAGAAGCGCGACAGGCGCCCCAAGCCGGCGAGAAAGGCCATGATCAGGGCCAGCACCGACCCCATCAGCGTCAGCTCGATGGTGACAAGCGCTCCCTGCAATATCAGGCCGAAATAGCCGGACCACTGGGTCATTGAGGTTCCAACGTTTGTAGTACTAGGGTCCTTCTTCCCGTTTACGGGGAGAAGATTGCCGGCAGGCAAATGAGGGGCAGAGCCAGCTCGGCAAACCGGCGCCGCCCCTCATCCGGCCCTTCGGGCCACCTTCTCCCCGTGAACGGGGAGAAGGCAAGAAAAGCGCGCGCTACTTCGCCGAGCAGAGCTTGTCGCGCGTGGTCGACATTGCCGCCGCCGCCGAGAAGCCGTAGGGCTCGATGATCTTGGCGAACTCACCCGACTTCTTCATCTTTGCCAGTTCGACGTCATAGGCATCACGCAGAGCCTCGTCGCCCTTCTTGAAGGCGGCGCCGTCGCAATAGACCGGCGCACCCTGCACCGGAGCGATGACTTCGAGGTTCGGATCGGCGGCCTTCTTCATCAGATCGTTGATCGACAGCACAGGCAGCGAATAGGCATCGATACGGCCGTCCTGCACCATCTTCAGGCCGCTCTGGCCGTCCGGCACGACGATGACGCGCTCGCGCGGCACGCCGGCGTTGAGCGCCAGCTTCTCCTCGGTGCCGCCGCCGGGCGCGCCGATGGTGGCGGACGTGTCCTTGGCGACATCCTCGTAGCTCTTGAAGCCTTTCGGATTGCCCTTCTTCACCAGCATCGCCTCGGCGTCGCACAGCACCGGCTCCGAATAGGCGACCGCCGCGCAACGCTCCGGCTTCATGAACAGGCCGGCGGTGACGACGTCGAAGCGGCCGGCCTGCAGGCCGGGGATCATGGCGCCATACTCAGAGATCGAGGCGACGATATCGGCCACTCCGAGACGCTTGAAAATCTCGCGCGCCACATCGGGCGCGGCGCCCGAAACCTTGCCATCGGCGGCGACCGCCGTGTAGGGCGGCTCGTTGGCGATAGCGACGCGTGCGAACCCTTGCGCCTTGAGTTGTTCGAGCTTCTTGTCCGCGGCCGAGCCCAGGCTTGATGTCGCAAGCACCACCGTCAGTGCGATGCCAGCGACGCCGGCCAGAATACCAAATTTCTTCATTGTTCCCAACTCCCTGTTCTTGTCTTGGTTCGCGTGATTTCAGGACGGCTTAGCCGCCTTTGGCATGCGGTCAGACACGGTGTCCGGCCGCGATGATCTTCTTCAGGAACCCTTGCGTGCGTTCCTGCTTGGGATTGCGGAAAATCTCGTCTGGCTTGCCTTCCTCGACTATGCGGCCGCGATCGAAGAACAGCACCCGGTCGGCGAAGTCGTGGGCGAAACCCATCTCGTGCGTGACCAGCAGCATGGTCATGTCGGTTTCGGCGCAGAGCCGCCACAAGACGTTGAGTACCTCCTCGACCAGTTCCGGGTCGAGCGCCGACGTCACCTCGTCGAACAGCATGATCTTCGGCTGCAAAGCGAGCGCGCGGGCGATCGCCACGCGCTGCTTCTGGCCGCCGGACAATTGGGCCGGCATCGCCTTCGCTTTGTCGGCCATGCCGACCATCTCGAGCAGTTCCATCGCCCGCTTCTCGGCAGCGGCGCGCGGCGTTCCCTTGGTCAGCATCGGCGCCAACGTCACATTGTCGATGACGCTCTTGTGCGGAAACAGGTTGAACAGCTGGAAGACCATGCCGGTCTTCTGGCGCATCCGCGCCAGATGGCGCTCGTCGGCCGGCAGCAGCTGGCCGTTGCGCTCCATGTGGTAGAGCTGCTCGCCGTCGATCTGGATGTGACCGCCGTCGATGCGCTCCAGCGTCATCAGGATGCGCAGGATCGTCGTCTTGCCCGAGCCGGAGGGGCCGATCAGCGCCAACTTCTCGCGCGGCATGACCTGCATCGAGAGGCCGTCCAGGACCTTGAAGCTGCCAAAGCTCTTCGAGATGCTGTCGACCTTGATGATGGGTGCGGATGCGGACAAATGAATTTCCCCGTGCTGGAGAAGGCTGGTGCCCTTAACGATGCGGAACGCGCCAAATCATGTCAATTGGGAAAATAATATCATGACAATTATTCCGATTGCGCACATTTTCCAGTCAAGCACAGCCGGCTTTTTGGGCAGGCTTAGATTGCGAGCAGCAAATGCTCGGGATCGCCAAGCAAGAGTTTGGTGACAACGCCGAGACCGGCCCGCAGTTCCCCCTCGGTGGTCGAACCCAGCGAGATGCGTACCGCCGGATGCCAGGGCGCATCCGAAATGCGGAAGGAGGTGCCCGGCGCAATGGCCACGCCTTGCAACCGGGCCTGGGCGACAAAGCTCTCCTCGGAGCGGTCGGCCGGCAGTTGCAGCCAGATATGCAATCCGTCGCGGCGGGCACGGTAGTCGACACCTGAGAGTACCTCGCCAGCGATATCCTGCCGGCGATGCAACGCCGCGCGCTGCCAGCGCACCAGTTCCATCGCGGTGCCGTCGGTCACCCATTTGGTGGCGATCTCGGCCACCATTGGTGTCGCCATCCAGTTCGAGACAAGATGCCGGTTGGCGACGGCCGCAACGTAACGATCGGGCGCGGCGAGATAACCGATGCGCAGGCCGGGCACGGTGATCTTGGTGAAGGAGGTGACGTAGAGCGTCCGCTCCGGTGCGAAAGCGGCGACCGGCGGCGGTCGATCCTCGACCAGCGGACCCAGCACATCGTTCTCGATAATTGCGATGTCGTGCTTGCGCGCCACCGCCGCGATCTGCTCGCGGCGCGCCGCATCCATGAGCGTTGCCGTGGGATTTATGACGGAAGGCTGGACGAACACGGCGCGGATATCGGAAAGCCGGCAGGCCTCGTCCAGCGCTTCCGGAATCAAGCCATTGCCGTCAATCGGCAGGCCTTCGAGATTGAAGCCGAGATAACGGGCGAGCGGCACCAGCGTGTGATGGCCGATCGCCTCGGTGGCGACGGTGGAGCCCGGCGGCGCCACGCTCATCAGCGCCACTGTCATGCCGGCGGTGGCGCCATTGGTCAGGCTGATGTTCTGCGGGGAGGCATCGAGGCCGCACAGTTTCAGCCACTCGACCGCCACGGCGCGGTGGCGCGGGAATACCATGTTTGGCCGGAACGACAGCACCGAACTCGACGGCAGGTTTTCGGCGAGCCAGCCCAGCGCCTGCTTCATGCGCTCCAGGTGCATCGGCTCGCAGACCGGTTTCAGAATCGACAGGTCGATGACCTCGCCGAGGCGCTCGGGCAGATAGGGCGGCTCCGGTTCGCGGCGCTGCGTCTGGACGAAGCTGCCACGGCCGATCTCGCCCGAAATCAGGCCACGCCGGATCAATTCCTCGTAGGCGCGGCTCACGGTCTGCACTGACAGCTTGAGATCGTCCGCCAGCCTGCGATGCGTCGGCAGCCGCGCGCCATTGGCAAGGCGGCCGTCATGGATGGCGCGCGCGAACTGATCGGCCAACGATTGATAGGCTGGCCGCCGGATGAGCGTAGGATCGGGTTGCCACAATGTCATGACTTATTAGAGATCGAAATCAGTGCAATTGACAATCGAAATAATGCGCCGTCATGGTACGATCGACGAAAAAGTGAGCGCTGATGACTGCCGCGAAACTCGACGCGATCGACCTTAAAATCCTCGACGCCATCCAGCGTGACGGACGTATCACCAAGCTGGCGCTGGCCGAGCAGGTCGGGCTGTCGCCAACACCGTGCTGGATGCGGCTGCGCAAGCTCGAAAAAGCCGGCATCGTTTCGGGCTATCACGCCCGGATCGCCATGCGCGTCGTGGCGCCGGTCGCCACGGTGCTGATGGAGGTGACGCTGGCCAGCCACCGCCAGGCCGATTTCGACCGCTTCGAGCGCGTCATCCGCGACATCCCCGAGATCGTCGCCTGCTGGTCGGTGGGTGGAGGCGTCGACTATGTGTTGAAGGTGATGGCACGCGACATCGACGCCTATCAGCGGCTGGTCGACGGCTTGCTCGATCGCGAGATCGGCATCGACCGCTACTTCACTTACATCGTCATCAAGACGGTAAAAGATGATGTCGCGCTGCCGATAGCGGACCTGCTGCCGGCACCGACATAGCGCCGGAGAAATGGGCTGCCCTCTCGGTGCAATAGAGAGATTCTCTCTACGGCCAGGCGTTCAAACAGCCTCTCTGTCTGCCGCTGATGGATAGTCTCCCCGCATCAAACCGAACCGGGAGGCTTCGACCATGTCCGCGCATTTCGCCCGCTCGCATCGCCACGAAGCGCTAGACCGGCTCGCCGACCGCCGGCTGCTGCGCGAACTCGCTTACGTCGACGGCCATTGGACGGCGAGTGAGGCTGCGGAGAGCTTCGAGGTCACCGATCCGGCGACCGGCGCCACCGTGGCCTTCGTTGCGGCGCTCGATGCCGGGCAGACCACAAAGGCAATCGACGCCGCCGCGCGCGCCTTTCCGGCGTGGCGGGCGCTGTTGCCGCAGGAGCGCTCGAAAATCCTGCGGAAATGGTTCGACCTGATCATCGCGGCGAAAGACGACCTCGCCCTGCTGATGACATTGGAGCAGGGCAAACCGTTGAAGGAGTCGCTCGGCGAGATCGACTACGCCGCCTCCTTCATCGAATGGTATGCCGAGGAAGCGAAACGTCTCAACGCCGAGAGTGTCACCAGCCATCTGCCGAACGCGGAGATGATGGTGCGGCGCGAACCGCTCGGCGTCGTCGGCGTGGTCACGCCGTGGAATTTTCCGTCGGCCATGCTGACGCGCAAGGCAGCTGCCGCAATAGCCGCCGGCTGCACCATCGTCGCGCATCCCTCCTCGGAGACGCCACTTTCGGCGCTGGCGCTGGCCGAACTCGGCGAACGCGCCGGCCTGCCCGCCGGCGTTTTCAACATCGTCACCGGCAAGGCCGCGACGATCGTTGGACGCATGTGCGAAGACCCGCGCGTGCGGGCCATGAGTTTCACCGGCTCGACCGAGATCGGCCGGCTGATCGCGGCGCAAAGTGCGCCGACGATGAAGCGGCTGGTGATGGAGCTTGGCGGCCACGCGCCGCTGATCGTCTTTGCCGACGCCGATATCGACAAAGCGGTGGCCATCGCTATCGACGCCAAATTTGCCACCTCGGGCCAGGACTGCCTTGCGGCCAACCGCATCTATGTCCAGCGTCCGCTCTACGACCGATTCTGCATGGCTTTCGCCAAGCGCATCGAGGCGCTGCGGGCCGGCAATGGCCTGGCCGATGACATCGACATCGGGCCGCTGATGCATGAGCGCGCCGTCAAGAAGGTCGAGGAACAGGTTGCTGACGCCATGGCCCTTGGCGCGCGTTGCCTCACCGGCGGCAAGCGGCATCAGGCCGGGCCGCTGTTCTACCAGCCGACACTGCTCGTCGATGTCGCCGACGAAGCGCTGATCATGCGCGAGGAGACCTTTGGTCCGGTCGCCGCGGTGACAGCATTCGACGACGAGGACGAGGTGATCGCCCGCGCCAATGCGACCGAATATGGCCTCGTCGCCTATGTGGTGACAGAGAACGGCGCCCGCCAACAGCGCATGGGCCGCGCGCTCGACTATGGCATGGTCGCCATCAACCGTGTGAAGATCACCGGCGCGCCGATCCCGTTCGGCGGCGTCAAGCAGTCCGGCATCGGCCGCGAAGGCTCGCGCCACGGGCTGGAAGCTTTCACCGATCTCAAATACCTTTGCCTGGATGTGGCGTAGGCTCGCACCCGGATCTCTTTCAAGGAGTCAAAAAAGATGCTCGATCAGTCCAACGAACTCGCCGCTTGGGATCGCGACCACTTCTTCCATCCCTCGACGCATATGGGCACGCATGCCCGTGGCGAGAGCCCGACGCGGATCATGGCCGGTGGTGAAGGCGTCACCGTCTGGGACAACAACGGCAAGAAGAGCATCGATGCCTTCGCCGGCCTCTATTGCGTCAATGTCGGCTATGGCCGCCAGAAGATATCAGATGCCATCGCGACCCAGGCGAAGAACCTCGCCTATTACCACGCCTATGTCGGGCACGGCACCGAGGCCTCGATCACGCTGGCCAAGATGATCATCGACCGCGCGCCGAAGGGCATGTCGAGGGTCTATTTCGGCCTATCCGGTTCGGATGCCAACGAAACCAACATCAAGCTGATCTGGTACTACAACAACGTGCTGGGACGCCCGGAGAAGAAGAAGATCATCTCGCGCTGGCGCGGCTATCACGGCTCGGGCGTGATGACGGGCTCGCTGACCGGGCTCGACCTCTTCCACAACGCCTTCGACCTGCCGCGTGCGCCGATCCTGCACACCGAGGCGCCCTATTATTTCCGCCGCGCCGACCGCTCGATGAACGAGGAGCAATTCTCGCAGCATTGCGCCGACAAGCTCGAGGAGATGATCCTGGCCGAAGGTCCCGACACGGTTGCCGCCTTCATCGGCGAGCCGATCCTCGGCACCGGCGGCATCGTGCCGCCGCCCGCCGGATACTGGGAAAAAATCCAGGCGGTGCTGAAAAAGTATGATGTGCTCCTGGTCGCCGACGAGGTGGTGACGGGTTTCGGCCGGCTGGGCACGATGTTCGGCTCCGATCACTACGGCATCAAGCCGGACCTGATCACCATCGCCAAGGGTCTGACCTCTGCCTATGCGCCGCTGTCGGGCGTCATCGTCGCCGACAAGATGTGGCAGGTGCTGGTGCAGGGCTCCGACAAGCTCGGCTCGCTCGGCCATGGCTGGACCTATTCGGCGCATCCGATCTGCGTCGCCGCCGGGGTCGCCAATCTCGAACTGATCGACGAGATGGACCTGGTGCGGAATGCCGGCGAGACCGGCGCTTATTTCCGTGCCGAACTGGCCAAGGCCGTCGGCGGTCACAAACACGTCGGTGAGGTGCGCGGCGACGGCATGCTGGCAGCGGTCGAATTCGTGAGAGATCGTGACGACCGTGTCTTCTTCGACCCTTCGCTGAAGATCGGACCGCAAATTGCCACGGCCCTTGCCGCAAGCGGCGTCATCGGCCGCGCCATGCCGCAGGGCGACATTCTCGGCTTCGCGCCGCCGCTGTGCCTGACCCGCGAGGAAGCCGACATCGTGGTGGCCAAGACCGCCGATGCCGTGAGCAGCGTATTCGCCAATCTCTGAGACCGATCCATGAATGCCATGACCAAAACCCTCCCCGCCACCATGGCCGCCGTGCTGCTCACCGGGCACGGCGGACCGGAAAAGCTCGTCTACCGCACCGATGTCAAAGTGCCTGCCCCCGCTTCAAGTGAAGTGCTGATAAGGGTCAGCGCTTGCGGGATGAACAACACCGATGTCTGGGTGCGCCAGGGCGCCTATGGTACCGAGAAGGATGCGGACGCGGTGTCGACCTGGCGAAGGCAGGGCAATACGCTGACCTTCCCGCGCATCCAGGGCACCGACACGGTCGGCACCATCGTTGCCGTCGGCGAAGGCGTTTCGCCCGATCGCATCGGCGAACGGGTGATGGTCGATTTCTCCATCTACAACCGCGACGACGATTCACTCGCCGACATCGACTATATGGGCCATGGCCGCGATGGCGGTTATGCCGAATACCAGACCGTCCCGGCTGACAACGCGCATGTCGTCGACACCACCTTGAGCGACGTCGAACTCGCCACGTTCTGCTGCGCTTACCTTACTGGCGAGCAGATGCTGGAACGCGCCGCACTTAAAGCCGGCGAGCGTGTGCTGGTCACCGGTGCATCCGGCGGCGTCGGCTCCGGCATCGTGCAACTGGCGCGGGCGCGTGGCGCCATCCCCTATGCCGTCGTCGGCAAGGGCAAGGAACAGGCCGTACTCGACATCGGCGCTGAGGCGGTCATAACCCGTGGCGTCGCAGACCTGCCGCAAGCCGTGACCGAAGCGACCGGCGGCCAGCCGATCGACGTGGTCGCCGATCTCGTCGGTGGCGCGATCTTCAACGATCTGCTGCGCATCCTGCGACCCGAAGGCCGCTACACCACCGCCGGCGCGATTGCAGGCCCGGTCGTCCAGCTCGACCTCAGGACCATGTATCTCAAGCAGCTGCAGTTGCATGGTTCGAGCCAGGGCACGCGCGCCGATTTCCGCCGCATCGTTCGCTACATCGAGGAGGGCAAGGTCAGGCCGTTGGTCGGCGGCGTCTACAAGCTGTCCGATTTCCACCACGCGCAGGCCGATTTCATCGCCAAGGATTTCGTCGGCAAGCTGGTGGTGGTGCCCGACGCTGTCGCGGAGCGCCTCGCCTAGCCCCGGAACCCCGGCCTTTCGCCCGAAACTCCTTCTCCTGCTGCTGTCATAATCGGAATGGCTTGCAGTCGTGCCTGCAAGGCGCCACAAACGATGACGCTCGCAGCGCCACCGGCCCGGGCATCCGGTCACGGGATACAGGCGAGACATGACAGCCCGAATGATACTGCTCGACGCCAAGCCGCTCAGCGCGGCTGACGTCGCCGAGATCGCGCGGCGCAATGCGCGGCTGACGCTGGGCGAGGAGGCGATGCGGCGCATCCGGGCGAGCCGCGCGCTCATCGAGCAGCTGACGCAACTCGGCAAGCCGATGTATGGCGTCACGACCGGCCTTGGCGCCTGTGTCGACACGCCGCTCGCGCAGGCCGATCTGATCGCCTTCCAGCCCAGCGTGCCGCTCAGCCACAGCATGGGTATCGGCCCGGCCCTTCCGACCGAGGCGGTGCGGGCGCTGATGGCCGCGCGGATCTCAGGCATGGCTGCGGGCGGCACCGGCACTTCCGAACGCGTGGTGATGGGCCTCGTGGCGGCGCTCAACGCCGGCGTCCATCCGGTGATCCCCACCTGGGGATCGATTGGCGCGGCGGACCTTGCCCATCTCGGCCATATGGCGCGAGCGCTGCGCGGCGACGGCGAGACGGAATACCAGGGCAAGATCATGCCGTCGGCCGAGGCGCTCGCACTCGCCGGCTCGAACCGCTCGACCTGCGCGAGAAGGACGGCCACGCCATCATCGTCGCCAACAGCCTGTCGACCGGCACGGCGTGCCTGTGTCTCGAAGACGTCGCCCATCTCATCGACTGGGCGCTGGCCGCGGTGGCGCTCAACTACGAGGCGTTCCGTTCTTCCCTGACCGCGATCGACGAGGATGCCCTGGCCGCCCGGCCGGCGTTCGGCCAGCGCGAGATCGGCGCCCGGCTGCGTGCGGAACTGGCGGGAAGCGGCTTGTTGAAGGACAAAGCGGCGCGGCGGCTCCAGGATCCGCTCAGCTATCGCTGCGTGCCGCAGGTCTGGGGCGGCCTGCTGCATGCGTTCGAACAGGCGAAGCTGGCGACGGAGATCGAACTGACCCATTCCGGCGACAACCCGGTGATCCTGCCCGAGGATGGACGCGTCGTCTCAAACGGCAATTTCGACCTCACGGCGATGACGCTGGCCTGGGAGCATCTCGGCCAGGCGCTCGCCCATTGCGCGGTGGGCACCGCCAACCGCTGCATGAAGCTGATGTCGCCGACAATTGCGGAGTTGCCGCGATTCCTGTCGGCCAGGGGCGGCAGCCGCCAGGGCTACGCTGAACTGCAGAAGCCGCTCGCCGCGCTGGAAGCCGAGATCCGGCATCTCGCCAACCCGATGTCGCTCAGCCCGCTTGCCGTATCGGACGGCATCGAAGACCAGTCGTCGATGGCGCCGCGCGTGGTGGCCAAAACCGCCGAGATTGTCGAGCGCCTGCGCTACCTCGTTGCTATGGAACTGATCTTCGCGGCGACGGGCGTGGAGTTGCGTGGCGTCGTCGACAGCATGGGCGAAGGACCGCAGCGCACCTTTGCCGCCGTCCGCGCGCTCGTCAGCCCGCTCGACGACGACCGCGAGATGAGCGCCGACATGACTCGGGTCGCCCGTATGGTGTCCGGTCCCCGGGACTGAGCCGGCGCTCCATCAAGCAATCGCGTTCCTATTGGAACGGGCCCCGGAGATTCAGTTGCTCGGCCAAAAGGCAGAAGCGGTCGATCAGCCTGACAAGCGCCTCACCCTGTTCGGCGACAATCTTACCGCGCTCGGGCTGCGGCATGTCAGCCAAGATCCTCCACAACCGGTTCTGCCGATCACAGACGTCTGCCAATTCAGCGCAGTCGTTGGAGGTCAATTTCAAAAGATGATCCGCAGTCACCGGCCCGATGCCGGGAGGCGCGGTCGCTCCAAGCGAAAGATAGCCTGGCGGCACGGTGCCTTTTGCATTCGTCACTGTCTTGCGGCAGAGGACATCGAATATCTGGTCGACGGCCTGCTTGGCGCCGGCGACGCGCGAGGGATGATCCGTGTCGGCCGCCGCATGCGGCAGAAGCTCGAGCCTGGCGCCATGCTTCTCGACCAAGCCGAGATAAGGCAGCATCGGGCCGGACAGGCTGCCAGTGGAGGAATCCCTGAACAGGTCGGCATCGATCGCGGCGTGGCGCACCTGCCCTGCGTTCAGGGCGTCGCCCAAGGCCGCGACGTCGACGAGCTCGCCGCGATCGTAGTTGACCAGCACAGCGCCGCTTTTTATGCGAGACAAAATGTCCGTGCCGATGAGTCCGGCATTGGCATAGCGGCCGGTCCGCGCATCCTGCTTGCCCAGGCCGACATGAACGCTCAGCACATCGGCGCCTTGAGCCGCGTCGCCGAGGTCCGCCGCATAGGCAAAGCCCTCGGCTTCTATCCAGTCCCGATGCCGAGGCCGCGCATGGATCACCACGCGCATGCCGAAAGCGCGGGCAAGCTTGGCCACCTCGCGGCCGATATTGCCGTAGCCGATGATCGCAATCGTCTTGCCTTCGAGCTTTTCGGTGGGGAAATCGCGCAGTTCCCTGCCGGTGTCGAAGGCGCCCCGCGCCACCCGGTCGTGAAGTGTGTCGACCGGGAGATCCGGCAGCACTTTCAGGATCGCCTTCATCACCATCTGCGCGGTGGCGCGGCTGTTGATGCCGGGCGTGTTCATCAGCACCGCCGAGCCGCCCTCGCCACTGCCGCCGCCCCACGAGCGCGAGCCCATATTGCCGGTGCCGGCGCCGATCCGCACGCCGGCCAGCGGAAAAACGGTCTCGGCAGGCAGGAAGGTGGCGGCGGCAATGACGGCGTCATAGCGTCCGTCACCGGCGGCCTCGATCAGCTCTTCGCGGGTGCTGAGATCCGGCTGGTAGAAGAAATGCACCCGGCCAGGTTCGAGAGCGGTCTTGTCGCCAAGTCCGGTCGCATGAAAGCGGCCGCCCTTGGCTTCGATATGGGCACACACCTCCGAAGGGTCTGGCTTTCCATCAGCGTCGAAGCGCAGGCCGATCAGGTCGCAGACCAGAACGGCGTAGGCGCGTTGCGGATCGATCGGCTCAACGGCGTGTATGTCTGTGGTCGCGGTCACGTCGTTCCCTCATGCAGGACGGAGGCCTACTGATAAAGCAGGCGCTGAATAACCAGAACCTATCCGCCCGGAATGGTGCGGGATCGATCACCGGCGGCAGACCAGCGGCGAGTTGCGACACGATCTTGCCGGTGACCGCACCGCCGATCAGGCCCTGATGGCCATGGCCGAGATGGCACGCGGCACCGCCTTTCAGGTACAGTGCGATGCCGTCATTGGCCCCTTGAACGGGCAAGCCGGACGCGCGTAAAATCGCGCTATCTGATTGAGTCTGCTACATTCGTTCGGGCTAATGTCCGGATTGGTCTGGGTATTTTCCTTGCACACGGATGCAACCAGCGCGGCCAAGCGCGGCAAATCATTTGCCCATGTGGCGGAAGCCTCCTGGGGCAAGGGCCTCAGCACGTTGCTGCGCATTGTGCGCATGACGCTGCGCCATCCCTGGCAGGTTGCCATCACCCTCATCTCGACCTTTGTCGCAGCGACGCTGCAGCTCTTCATTCCGCGCCTCTTGGGCCGCGCCATCGACCAGGCGCAAGGGGTGATGGCCACGGGTGCCGGCACCGCGGCCGAGCAGGCGCTGTGGACTACCGCGCTGACGCTGCTGGTCGTCAGCATCCTGCGCGGCCTCTTCACCATGGCGCAGAACTACTATGGCGAGGCCGTCGGCCATCAGACCGGCTATGAGCTGCGGCTCGCCTTCTACGAGAAGATCCAGCGGCTGAGCTTTTCCTTCCACGACAAGGTCCATACCGGCGACCTCATCACGCTCGGGCTGCTCGATCTCGACGGCGTGCGCATGTTCTTTTCCACCGGCATCCTGCGCGTGGTGCTGCTTGGCGTGCTGATCGGCGTCGGCGCCTATTTGTTGATCAGCACCGATCTCGTGCTCGGATTGTTGAGCCTCAGCTTCGTGCCATTCGTCGCCTGGCGCTCCTCGGTGACGCAGCTCCGGCTGCGCAGCACCTGGCTGACGCTGCAGGAGCGGCTGTCGGTGCTGAGCCGGGTGATGGACGAGAATCTCGGCGGCATCCGTGTCGTGCGCGCCTTCGCGGCTCAGCGGCATGAGCTGGCAAAGTTCGACCGCGCCAAGCAGGATGCGCTGGAGCTCGCCAATGAGCGCGTCGACATCCGCGTCTCCAACACCAGCGCCATGAACTTTTCGTTCCTGGCCGCCATGGGCCTGGTACTGTGGTTCGGCGGCCAGAAGGTGATCGCGGGCCAGATCAGCGTCGGCACGCTGGCCCAGTTCCTCACCTTCATGACCATATTGCAGATGCCGGTGCGCCAGCTCGGCCTGATGGTCAACTCCTTCGCGCGCGCCTCGACCTGCGGCACGCGGCTGTTCGAACTGCCGATGCGGAGCTCGACATCGAGGACGCGCCCGATGCCAAAGATCTGGTCATCACCGACGGCGTGCTGCGCTTCGACAATGTCGGCTTCCGCTATGAGGGCGCCGGCGAGCGTCCGATGCTTTCCGGCCTTTCCTTCGAAGCCAGGCCCGGCGAGACCGTCGGCATCGTCGGCCCGCCCGGCAGCGGCAAGTCGACGATCGCGCATTTGATCCCGCGTTTCTATGACGTGACCTCAGGCGCGATCACCATTGACGGGCAGGACATCCGCAAAGTCACGCTGCAATCGCTGCGCAAGGCTGTCGGCGTCGTGCAGCAGGACGCGTTCCTGTTCACCACCTCGATCGAGAACAACATCGCCTATGGCAATCCCTGGGCGCGCGAGACCCGCATCGGGCAGGCCGCCGAGTATGCCCAGTTGCACAATTACATTATCGGCCTTCCGGCCGGCTACACCACGGTCGTCGGTGAACGCGGCGCGTCGCTTTCGGGCGGTCAGAGGCAGCGCCTGACCATCGCGCGCAGCCTGATGCTGCGGCCATCGGTGCTGGTCTTCGACGATTCCACGGCCGCCGTCGACGCTGGCACCGAGCAGCGGATCCGGGCGGCGATGAAGCGCTTCGCCAGGGATCGCGTGACGCTCATCATTTCGCATCGGCTGAGTTCGCTGATGCATGCCGACCAGATCCTGTTCGTCGAGGGCGGCCGGATCGTGGAACGCGGCACGCATGAGGAATTGCTGGTGCTCGGCGGACGCTACCGCGCGCTTTACGACCTGCAGCTGCGGCCGGACGAAGATCGGCTCGAGGGAGCCGCCTGATGTCGACGCAGGACGACGACGAGAAGGAAGACACAAGCCGGCGCCCGACCAAGGCGGTCGTCGGCTCGCACCGCGATGAGGAAGAGGTCTTCGGCAAGGCCTACGATCCGCGCATCGTCAGGCGCATCTGGAGCTTCGTCAGACCATATCAGGGCCGGATCTTCATCTCGGTCGCCGCGGTGCTGGTGTTCACGCTGACGCAACTGGCGATCCCGCTGGTCATCCGCTACGCCATCGATCACGGCATGGCGCCAGGCAAGCTCGACCGATCGGTGATGATCTCCGCGATCGTCGCTTTTGCCGTCATCATCCTCATCAACTACGCCGCCAGCCATGTCCAGGAGAGCGTCGTCGGCAAGGTGGCCGAAAACGTGCTATCCGACCTGCGTCGTGCCATGTTCAGCCACCTGCAGCGGGTCTCTCTCGGCTTCATGGACAGGACCGAGGTCGGCCGGCTGATGTCGCGCCTGCAGGGCGACGTCAATTCGATGCAGGAATTCCTCGAGACATCCGTGATGTCGGTGGGCGACATCGTGCTGTTGTTCGGCATCGTCACCGTCCTGCTGTGGCTCGATTTCCGGCTCGGCCTGCTGACGCTGTCGACCATGCCGATGCTGTTCATCGTGCGCCTGTTCTGGCTGCCGCGCGCCAAGGTCGCCTTCATGGCGGCGCACGAGACCAACTCCATCGCCAACGGCGCGCTTGCCGAAGGCATCCATGGCGTGCGCACCGTGCAGAGCCTGGAGCGCCAGCACGTCAATTTCGACCTCTACGACGAGAAGGTGCTGGCCAATCTCAACGCGCATCTGCGGTCGGCGAGATACGCGCAGGTGATGGTGCCGATCGTCGATACGCTGACCGGCATCGCCATGGCGACCGTGATCGTCGTCGGCGGGTCGATGGTGCTGTCGCACAGTCTCGACATCGGCGTGATGGTGGCGTTCCTGTTCTACATCCAGCGCTTCTTCGACCCGATCCGCTCGCTCACCATGCAATACAGCGTCATGCAGCGCGCCATGGCTTCGGGCCAGCGTATCTCCGAAGTGCTCGACGTGCCGGTGGATGTCAGCGACAAGGAAAATGCGGTGGCGCTGTCGCGCGACATGGACGGCTCGGTCGAATTCCGGAATGTCATTTTCGGCTACCGGCCGAACCAGCCGGTGCTGAAGAACGTCTCCTTCCGCGTCAATTCGGGCGAAACGGTCGCGCTTGTCGGCCCGACCGGATCGGGCAAGTCGAGCTCGATGGCGCTTGTGCACCGCTTCTACGATGTCTGGTCGGGGGAAGTCCTGGTCGGCGGCCATGATGTGCGCGACCTGACGCAGGATTCGCTCGGCGACCAGGTGGCCATGGTCCTGCAGGAACCGTTCCTGTTCTCCGGCACAGTGCTGGAGAATATCCGTTATCACAAGACCGGTGCCAGCCGTGAAGAGGTGGTGCGCGCCGCCCAGGCCGTCGGCGCGCACGACTTCATCGAGCAATTGCCTGACGGCTACGACACCGAGCTCGAACAGCGCGGCGGCAACCTCTCGCTCGGCCAGCGCCAACTGATCAGCTTCGCGCGGGCGCTGGTGGCCGACGCCAAGATCCTCGTCCTCGACGAGGCCACGGCCAGCATCGATTCCTACACCGAGATGCTGATCCAAAAGGCGCTGATCAAACTGCTGGAGGGCCGCACCGGGCTGGTTATCGCGCATCGCCTGGCCACCATCCGCGGCGCCGACCGCATCATCGTGCTGCAGAACGGCGAGATCGTCGAAAGCGGCAATCATGAGCAGCTGATGAAGAGGAAAGGCCTCTATGCCCGCCTCTACAATATGAACTACGCTTCCTTCGACGACATTTCCGCGGAAGAGACGGGAATGGACGCGGCGGCCGGCAAAGCAACGTAAGCTCGTGCTGGCGGGGTGCGAACGGACGGATTGCTTCCATACCCCTTGCCGAGAAGACCTATTTGCGAGATCCCCTGATGTGGCCGCTGACCCGCACGCCGTCCTCGGGACCGTGAAAGCCCGATTTCGTGAAGGAACGTGTGCGGGGAGGCGCGCGTTCTTTTCCATATGTCTCGAATGAAAAGGAGACATGCTTATGAGAAAGCCAAGCGTATTCCTTTGTTCCATCGTGTTGACGTTGGCCACGAGCGCTGTCCCGTTTGCCACTGTCGCCGATGCCGCCGTCGCCAGGCATCACTATGTCCGCGTCACCACCGCCCATAATGGCCACACGCACGCCGCGAACCGCGGACACGGACACCGTTACGGTTGGGTCGGTAGCGGTTGGACCGGCGGGAATTCGACCGACAACAGCAACTGGATGGACAGCTATTACAATGGTTACGGCAGTTACCGTGGGTATGCCGGCGACTTTTGCGGCACCATCGCATGGACGCTCGACATATGCAGTCCCCACGGCCCCTGATTCCTGACCGTCGGTGGCCAACGAAGTTTGCTGGTATTACGCCATTTCGGGACGTCTTGACGCCTCGCGGATCGCCTTGTGCACGCCGCGCTGCAAATCCATGAAGGCCGGAGTTTCCATCACCTCTTCCCGGCGCGGGCGCTCGATGTCGACGTTGAAGGTCTGCATGATGCGTCCCGGGCCGATCCCCATGACGACGATGCGATCCGAGAGGTAGACGGCCTCCTCGACGTCATGCGTGACGAACAGCACTGTGAGCCGATGCTCTTCCCAGATCTGGGTCAGCAGTTCCTGCATCTGATGCCGCGTCAAGGCATCGAGCGCACCGAAGGGCTCATCCATCAGCAGCATCTTGGGGCGATAGGAGAGCGCGCGCGCGATGGCGACGCGCTGCTTCATGCCGCCCGACAGTTCGGACGGGAAACGATCAGCGCTTTGCGACAGCTTGACGAGGTCGAGATGCTCGAGCGCGATCTCGCGGCACGAGGATCGGTCATAGCCGGCCGCCTTGAGGGCAAACTCGATGTTCTGCCGCGCCGTCAGCCAGGGAAGCAGCGTGTAGGACTGGAACACGACACCACGGTCGAGACCCGGTTGCAAGATCGGTGCGCCATCGATGCTGAGGTCGCCGGCGTCAAAATCCTGCAGTCCGGCGACGATCGACAGCAACGTGCTCTTGCCGCAGCCCGACGTGCCGACGAGGGAGACGAACTCATTGTCGGCAAGGTCGAGATTGATGTCCCGCAGCACTTGCGTACGCCGCTCGCCGGTGCCGAAGCTCTTGTCGAGACCGGCGATGCGCAATTTGGGAACTGTCATCGGCGGTTCCTCATTGCGGGTGGCCTTCCTGCCGGAACAGTACCTTCTCCAAGGCCTTCATGACCTGGTCGGTAATGAGGCCGAGCACGCCCAGCAGCAGGATGTAGCCGATGATGGTGTTTGTCTGAAAATAGCGCTGCGACACGGTGATGCGATAGCCCAGGCCGGATGTCGCCGCGACGAGTTCGGCCAGCACCAGCCAGGTCCATGCCCAGCCGAGGCTGATGCGCAGCGTGTCCCAGATGCCCGGCAAGGCACTGGGCACGACGATGCGCGTCAGGATCTTGCGGTCCGGCAGACCGAGCGTGCGGCCAAGGCCGATGAAATCGGTAGGAACCCGTTTCACATTGTCCATGACCATCAGCACTTGCTGGAAGAAGGTGCCTATGAAGATAATCAGGAATTTCTGGGTGTCTCCGGTACCGGCCCACAGGATGGAGAGCGGCACGAAGGCGACAACCGGCATATAGCGGATGAAATCCACCAGCGGCTCGATGGCCGCCTCCCAGGAGCGGAAACTGCCGATCAGCACGCCGATCGGTATGGACAATGCCGAGGCGAGGAGAAAGCCGATGGAAATGCGGTACATCGAGGCCCTGAGGTCCAGCCACAAGGTACCGTCGGCCGCGAGCTTGGTGATCTGGGTCGCGACGCTGCCTGGCGACGGCAGGAAGATGGGTTTCACCCATTCCAGCCCGGTCGCCGCCCACCAGGCGAGACCAAGGCCGACAAAGACAGCCACCGCTATCGCCAGGAAACGCGACCTGGCGATGGGCACGCCGATCCCGGAGGATCGGCGACGCCTCGCCGGTTTTGCGGCGGGCGCCGGCGTCGGGCGGGCCAAACCGGTTTTCGCGGGAGGCTCCCCGGACATCTGCGTTACCACCGCGATCCGGATCTCGTCATTGCGCCGCCTTGACGAAAGACGGGTCGATCATCTGCTCCGGCGTCACGTCGGCCTGAAGTAGCTTGGCGTTCTTGGCGGCCGCTTCGACGTCGGCGAATGTCTTGGTGGTAAAATCGCCGGTGAGCGCCGTCTTGTTTTCGGCCAGGGAATAATAGCGCACGCCGTCGAAGGCGGTGTTGAGGTCCTTGACGTCGGAACCGACAGCCTTGGCGATGATGGCGCGGCCGCCCGGGGTGTCGGCCTTGTAGTCCTTGAGCGCGGCGTCCCAGCTCTTGATCATGGCCAGCACCTGGCCGGGCCGAGATTTGATCACCTCGTCGCGCACCACCAGGACGTCGCTGATCAGGCCGGGATCCTCGCCGGCGGTGAACAGCAGCTTGACATCCTTGTTTTGCGCCATGGCGACAGTGAGGTACGGCTCGTAGGTGACCGCGACCGGCACCTGGCCCGCGATCAAGGCGCTGCCGGCGTCGGCGGCAGGCATTGGAACCGGCTGGATATCGGCTACCGACATGCCGTTCCTGGCGAGCGCGTATTTGAGCAGGATGTCGCTCGTCGTGCCTTCCTCGAAAGCGACCTGCTTGCCCTTGATATCGGCGATGGAGGTGATGTCCTTGCCGGCGACGATGGCGTCGGCCGTCATGGAGACATCAAGCAGCAGCACGATCTTTACCGGCAGGCCGGCCGCAACCATGCCCATCGCCGTGTGGGTGGCGATGTTGGCGGCGTCGAGCTGGCTGCTTGCGAGTGCCGCGTTGATATCCTTGTCCTCGGCGAAATTGACGATCTGGACGTCCGACAGGCCGTTCGTCTTGAACAGGCTCTTGGCCTCGGCGACGTGCCACTGGCCATATCCAAGCCAGGGCTCGATGCCGATCTTGAACGGACCGGCCTCGGGCGTCGTGGGAATGGCCGCATCGGTCGCATGGGCCGCCGGGGCGGCGGTGAGCCCGACGGCAACGGCCATCACCAATGCGCGAAATTGTCCTGCTAGGTTGAGCATCATCTTTCGTTCCCCTTGATGATCAGACCGCTTTTACCCAGGCATCCGGTCTGGTGAGACTGCGGGGTTCTGCTCTTGCGGCACTGTGCCTCGGCGTCTTGCCCGCCACTTCATGGTTGAAGTGCCGACATATCTCAGCGTCAGCGGCAGCGGATGTCAAGGCTGAAATACATACATGCATATACAAGTTGGTGGAGTCCAATTTTACGTTTGAACCGTCGAATCTCCCGCCCGAGTGCTCACGCTTTTTCAGGATCGATCCGATCGAGAAAACCGGTCATCCGGTCGGTTCCGCCATCGGGCGCGCCGCGACCATTCCTTGCTGTTGGAACTCGAGCGTCGCGGCATGCTGCCGGTGGATTGGCGAGCAATGCTGCGATCAGGACTTTTCCTGTCGCCGTGAAATCTCGGCTTGCATTGGCTCGTTGGCTTCAGCTTGCCCTGGAAGGCGAGTAGCGGCTGCCGAGCGAGTAGCGGCTGCCGGCATAGGCCAGCTTGCTGATCGTGGCCACGACCGCCCCCGTCCACGTTCGGCGATGCAGGAGAAGGCAGCAACTGCCGACATCGATGCCGAGATGCTGCGCCGTCTCCTTGTCGGCCGGGATAGCGGAGATGATATGCTCGACCTCGGTCACCGGGGTCTTCTGCATGAGGTAGTCGTAGGTCGCCGTCCTGGTGAAGTCCTGCTTGTCGTAGTCGGGGATCAGGTTCGGATTGACGAAACGCTCCTCCAGTTGCACCGGCAGGTCGTTCTCGAAATTGACGACGACGGAGTGATAGACCGAGGTGCGCTTGGCAAACTCGAACGACAGCGCGAGTTCCTTCGTGGGCACGATGGTTTCGAGGACGAGAACTTCGGAGCGATGCCTGTTGCCGCGCTCGACGATCTCGGCGGCGATGTTGTTGATCTCGATCAGCGTCGATTGTGGCCGGGGTGGCGCGATGAACGTGCCGACACCTTGCAGCCGGATCAGGAATCCTGCGGCGGTCAGTTCCCGCAGGGCCCGGTGAACCGTCATCCGCGACACACCCAGCGAAACCACCAGCTCGTTCTCGGACGGCAGCTTGCGATCCTTGCCCCATTTGCCCGTTCCGATGTTGGTCAGGATGTAATCCTTCACCTTCTCGTAAAGGGGGCTCGCCGTGTCGGGCAAATCGATCATCTCAAAAATCCTTTCCGGCAGGTTGCCGCACGCGGATGATTGTCTTCAAGCCATCGCTCTTCCCGGCCAGCAGCCGCTCATAGGCGGCTGGAATCTCGTCCAGGCCGATCTCGCGATCGATCAGGGCCAGCAGCGGTTCACTTAGTTCGCCCAGCATCCGCACGGCCTCTGGCAATTCGTCGGCGAAGGCATGGCATCCGAGCAATGCGATCTCGCGCTCGACCAGAACATTGGGGTCGATGTCGAGCCGGCCATGGAAGATGCCGACCATCGCCACCGCGCCGCCGGGATCGAGAACGCCGAGCAACTGGTTGAATGCGGCGATGCTGCCCGTCGCCTCGAGGGCCGCCAGCAGCGGGGCATTGGCGGTCGCGGCTGCAATGGCATCGCGGTCGAGATCGACGATGGTGGCGCCGGTCACCCGCGCCACCCGGGCGCAGCGGTCCCGGTTGCGGTCAGCGACGAGCACCGTGCCGGCGGAGGTTCGGGAGAGCAACAGCGCGGCGAGACCACCGATCGGACCGCAACCGACGACAAGCACCGAGCCCGCCGTTCTCGGCAACCGCCGCACCGCGTGCAGCGCGACCGCGAGCGGCTCGGCCATGGCACCGACCCGCTCGTCGAGACCGGCGTCGATGACATGCAGCAGACGTGCGGGCAGCACCGCCTGTTCGGCAAAGCCGCCATCGCAGATTTCGCCGACGAAGCCCAGCGAAGTGCAGAGATGCCGCTTGCCGGCGCGGCATTGCGTGCAATCTCCGCACCAGAAGCGGGAATCTGCGACCACCCTATGGCCGACGGCGACGGTATCGACGCCCTCGCCCAGCGCGATCACCGTGCCGGTCAGCTCATGGCCTGATGTCGAAGGCGACCGGCTTATCCATTGGCCGGTGCGGAAATTGTGCAGATCCGAACCGCAGATGCCTGCTGCATCGACCCTGAGCTTCACCCAGCCGGCATCCGGAATGCCTGGCGCGGCGATATCCTCGACGCGCAGATCGCCCGGTCCATAAAGTCGTGCCGCCTTCATCGTGATCGTCTCCGCTCAGCCGGCGAGATAGCGGTCGCGGATTTCCGAAACCGCGTTTTCGTGCGAACTGAAGCCCTCGTAGCGGGCGAGCCTGCGGGCATGCAGCGCCAGTTCCGGATAGGCGGCCGAGGTGACATAGCCGACCGACGAACGCTTGACGAAATCCGTTACCGAGAGCGGCCCATAGGTCCGCGCCCAGCGGCTGGTCGGCAACACGGCATTCGGCCCGAGGACAAAATTGGCGAGGGTGACCGGCGTGTGCGGACCCATCAGGATTTCGGCCGCTTCGGTGATGTGGCCGAGATGCGCGAACGGCTCCTTCGAGAGTATCTCGAGATGTTCGGGCGCATAGTCGTTGATGAAGCGGTAGGAGTCTTCCAACGACGCGGTCAGCACGATGCCGCCGCGCTCTCCCGTCAGCACCGCGCGCGAGAATTCCACACGCTGCTCGGTCATGCGCGACCAGTGGTCGGGAAGTGCAGCAAGTGCTGCCTCGGCAACCTTGCGGCTGTGCGTCACCAGATAGGCCGAGGAATCCGGCCCGTGCTCGGCCTCGATCAGCAGATCGAGCGCGGCAAGGCCTCCGTCGACGCTGTCGTCGGCAAAGATAATGGCTTCCGACGGCCCGGCCGGCAGACCCGTGTTGATGATCGAGGACAGCACGCTCTTGGCCGCCACCACCCAAGGGCTGCCGGGGCCGACGATCTTGAGCGCCGGCTTCACCGTCTCGGTGCCGTAGGCGACCGCGGCGACGGCTTGCGCGCCGCCGCATTTGTACACGGTCTCGACGCCGGCGAGGCGAGCGGCGACCAGCGTGGCCGCGTCCACAGAGCCATCCGAGGTTGGCGGCGTCACGATGGCGATCTGCGGCACGCCGGCAATGACAGCCGGAACCGACGTCATCATCGTCACCGACGGAAAGGCCCCTTTGCCGCGCGGCACGTAGAGCGCGACGGATGCGATCGGCGTATATCTGTCGCCGGCATAGGCGCCCGGCCGGACTTCCTTGAGCCACATGGTTTCCGGCTTCTGCTCTTCATGAAAATGCCGGATGTTTTCGATGCCGAACCTGATGCTCTCCACGACGTCCTTCTCGACCTTGTCGAAGGCCGCATCGAATTCCGCTTCCGACACTTTCAGTCCGCCTTCGGCCACATTGGCCTTGTCGAAGTCCCTGGCGAACCGGATCAGGGCGGCGTCACCCTCGTCCCTGACCGCCTGGATGATCGGACGGACCTTTTCGACGAAGACCGACAGATCGCTCTCGGCGCGTTTCAGCAGACCGGCCCGCCGGGTGGCATCGAGGGATGACAGATCATGGAAGCTGATGTCGGACATGGTATTCCCTCCTGTTGGAACGCAATGTGCCGGCCGGTCACATTGCGGAAGACTCTGTTTTCAAACCTGGGCGAGCCGCCTCAGATCGATGCGAGGAAACCGCCATCCACCGGAATGGACTGGCCGGTTATGTAGGCTGCGGCATCCGAAGCAAGGAACACGGCGATGCCGTGCAGATCGCGCAGATCGCCGAAACGATGCTGCGGAATCTTGGCGAGCATGGATTGCTGCCACGCCTCGTTGCCGTAGAACATTTCCGTCATCGCCGTCCTGAAATAGCCCGGGGCGATGGCGTTGACCCTGATGCCAAGTTCCGCCCATTCCACTGCCAGCGCCCGTGTCATGCCGAGCAGGCCCGATTTCGACGAACCGTATGGCACCGCCGTTGGAATACCGACTTCTGAAGTCAGCGAGCAGAGGTTGATGATAGCGCCGGGCCGCCCGGCGTCCCGCATCTGCCGCGCCGCCGCCTGGGCGCAGAAGAACGCCCCTTTGAGATTGGTATCGATGATCCGGTCCCAGAGGGGCTCGTCGACGTCGAGCGAGGGCCGGACCTCTTCCACCCCGGCATTGTTGACGAGAATGTCGAGGCCGCCAAGCAGGCGGGCTGCCTCGGCGGTGGCCGCACGGCACCGGCCGACATCGGTCACGTCAAGGGCAATGGCATGCGTGACCCCGCCGGCGGCGCGGATGGCCGCCACCGTCTCACCGAGCGAGTCCCGGTTACGCGCTGTGACCGCGAGGTCGGCGCCGGCGGCGCTCAGCGCCTCGGCGATGCTGCGGCCAATGCCGCGGCTGGCGCCGGTGACAAGCGCCTTCCTGCCCGAAAGGTCGAAAAGAGAAGCGTTGCGCATTGATCCTCCTTGGCCGCCCCGGTTGCGTGGCAGAGAGACTATCAGATCGAGTTGCATATACAAGCATGTACAAACAGCATCGAGTGAGATTGAGGGTGACGTCATCCGCCGCATGCGCGATCACAAAGTTAGCTCGTTCATACGAGATGCCACGGGCGGCGATTGTTCGAGGTTTGTCCAAGACGATAATCGGCCGGCGATGGGGGAGACCAACATGTCCAAACCTGAGATTTCCGAAAGCCCTGCAGAATTACCTGGCGTACCCGACAAAAAAGTCTGAGTCTGCCGCGCGTGCCGGATATCGGGCAGTTGAAAGCCGGTTGCCCGTCAAGCCCGCCGCCCTGTCGTGAGAGCCCGTCATATGCTGGAAAGCAGCCCGCCTAGGAGCCTCTATCGCGAAACGGCTGGCGGCGCCGGCAAGTACCCCGCCATTGCCGGTCCGCAGCAGGCTAGGGTCGCCATTGTTGGCGGTGGCTTCACGGGCCTTTCCACCGCCTTGCATCTGGCGGAAGCCGGCGAAGACGTCTGCGTGATCGAGACCCACCAGCCGGGATGGGGAGCGTCGGGCAGAAATGGCGGCCAGGTTAATCCCGGCCTCAAATACGATCCGGACACCATCGAGGCGATGTTCGGCCCGGAGCTTGGGCCGCGGATGATCGAGTTCTCCTACGGCGCGCCGGATTTCACCTTCGATCTCATCAGGCGCCTGTCGATCGATTGCGAGGCCCGGCAGAACGGCACCATACGCGCGGCGATCCGGCCGAAGCCGGCAGCCTCCGTGCGGGCCGCGGCAACGCAATGCGAGCGGCGGGGAATGCCGGTTGAAATGCTCGACGCAAGGGCGATGGCGGCGCGTATCGGCACGGACAGGTATATATACGGCATGTTCGATGCCCGCGGCGGCGACCTCCATCCCTTGAAATACGCGCTTGGCCTGGCAGTCGCCGCGCAGAAGGCCGGCGCGCGGATCTTCGGCGGCAGCGAGGTGCTCTCGCTGAGCAGGCAGGCCGGACGCTGGGTCCTCGAGACGGCAGGCGGTTCCGTCAGCGCCGAGAACGTCCTGATCGCGACCAACGGCTATACCGGAAACCTGTGGCCGGGCCTGGAGCAGTCGCTCGTCCCGGTGTTCAGCGCCATCGCGGCGACCGAGCCGCTTGCGCCGGCAGCCGCGGCGGCAATTCTCCCGGAAAGGCCCGTCGTCTACGAAGCCGGCAACATCACCGTGTACTATCGCATCGACGCCCAGAACCGGCTTCTCATGGGCGGCCGGGGCCCGATGAGCCCGATCGGCGATGCTTCCGCCATCCGCTACCTCACCCACCATGCGCTACGGCTCTGGCCGTCGCTTGCTGGAGCCGGGTGGACACATGGCTGGAACGGCCGGGTCGCGATCACCAAGGACCATCTCCTGCACGTTCACGAGCCGAAAGACGGCGTGCTGATCTGCCTTGGCTACAATGGCCGCGGTGTTGCCATGGCCTCGGCGATGGGCGCTGCCCTGGCGCGGCGCCTACGGGGCGACGAGACATCGCCGTTTCCGATGCCGATATCGCCGCTCAAGCCAATCCGGTTCCATCGCTTCTGGCCGCTTGGCGTCAAGGCGGCGATCCTTTCTGGCCGGATGAAGGACCGGTTCGGGCTTTGATGAGAAGAGCCCGCGGCTATGCTCCGGCTCCAGCGCCGGACAATCTTCCGGCGTGCCATCTCAGATGATCGTCCATGAATGTCGAAATGAAGAAAAACGAGTGATCGTAGCCGTCCTGCATGCGCAGCGTCAGCGCAATGCCAGCCTTGGCGCATGCCGCTTCCAAAAGCCAGGGCCTCAGCCCATCATCGAGAAATCCGTCCGATGTCCCTTGGTCGACGAAAAGCTCCGGGAAGCGGTGGCCATCCTCGATGAGCAAGGTGGCATCGTAGCCCCGCCATGATTTCTCGTCCGCACCGAGATATTTTTCGAAGGCCGGCTTCGACCAGCCGGCGGTGCTGGGTTGCACGATTGGCGCGAAGGCCGAGCAGCTCTTGAAGCGTTCAGGATTCTTCAGCGCGATGGTCAATGCGCCATGTCCACCCATCGAGTGGCCGAAGATCGCCTGACGCGTCATGTCGGCCGGAAACTCCCGCGCGATCAGCGCTGGTAATTCCTCGGTGACATAGGAATACATGCGATAATTACTGGCATAGGGTTCTTGCGTGGCATCGACGTAGAATCCGGCGCCGCTGCCGAACTGCCAATTGTCCTTCTCGTCGGGAATGCCGGCGCCGCGGGGGCTGGTATCGGGACAGATTACGATCAGGCCAAGCTCGGCCGCCATGCGCCTGTACTCCCCCTTGTCCATGACATTGGCGTGGGTGCAGGTGAGACCGGATAGGTACCATATGACGGGGCAAGGTCTTTCACGGGCCTGTGGCGGCACGAAGACGGCAAAGGTCATGTCGCAGGCGCAGACATCCGAAGCGTGAGAATAGACGCCCTGGACGCCGCCATGCGACTTGGCAGCGGAGATGATTTTCATCCGATCCGACATGTGTTTCTTCTCCGCCAATGTGATTCACCGCCGCTTGTCTACGGCATCGGCCGGGACTACGGCAACCTCGACGGATTGGGCTTTGGATATCGGGCCAGGTCCGATCGGGCGTCGGCCATCGCCATCGAAATCGGCAGCCCGCATCATCTTGGCAACGCCGCTGACGGTCAGGTGGCACAGGCAGCGTGCTGGATGTCGCCCTACCGCGCGCTAAGCGCGTTCAGGGGCCGCTTCAGCGCGCTCATGGGTCGGAGTGGGAGATATTCCGCAGCACGCTACTCGGCGGCGATCCTGGCGCGTTGCCGGCCGAAAAGCGCCGGGCCGACATCGTCCACCGCGAGACAGATACGGGCCTGGATCGCTTCGGATGCCAGCACGCGTCGACGAAATCCTTCTCCGAGGCGAAGACGGCCGTCGGCAGCGCAAAGGCCTCGAAGAAGCCGAACAGCGACCGCAGTTGATGCTCGACGATCAGCGCATGGCGGTCGCCGCCGCCGGTCGCCGCCAGCAGCACCGGCTTGCCCCTGGGGGCCGCCGGGTCGACGAGATCGAAGAAATGCTTGAACAGACCGGTATAGCTGCCCTTGTAGGTGGGCGAGCCGACCACCAGGACATCGGCGGCCAGGATCCGCTCGAGAATGGCGCGAGCCTGTACATCCAGGTCGCGCGTCCCTTTGGCATTGCCAAGGCTGGGACCGACATCAACGATATCATGGGTGCTGGCGGTAAGGCCGTATCGCCCGGCGATCTCCGTCACGATATGGTCCACGAAGCCGCGGGTCTTGGAGGGCCGCGTGAAATTTGCCGGAGAAGCCGACAATGGCCGGGTTGGTCATGATGGATGCCCTGTGATCTTTTCGAACCAGCCGGAATGTCCATAGTTTTTATAGACATTACTTCCGAATAAAAGGAATTGACGGTCGCCGTGGAGCGAAATCGGAAAAACACTTTTCTTCCGGAGCGCCATCCTTGAAAAAGGAGCATGGCTTGGCGAGCGTGCGGGCTGCAGCCGTCGCACGCGAGGGCCGATGCGACCGCTGGAAAAGGGACGATCATCACCGTTTGTTCGGAACCTGATCGGCCCGCGGCTGTTTTCCGTTCAGGCAAACACGGAGGCGGCCATGGCACGCGAGAGGACCGAATACGAAACCGGCGCACGGAAATATCCGGCGAGGACCGGCTCGGATCCGAGCGATGATTTCTCGCCCGATGCAGCGGGCAACAAGCCGCCGGCAGGCGGAATGGGGCTCACGCGACCAGCGGATCAGACAAAGGAAGAAACACATCAGTCCGGAGGCCAGCCCGGCAAGGCGACACCCAGCCCGGCAACTGAAAAGACATCCGGCGCGGGCCCGACGATCTCCGAACACTCGAAGGACGCGAAGTCTCCAAGATCGGGCCGCCAACCCGGCGCCTACGTCAAGGACTGACGCGGACGACAAGCTTTGGCATCGCGCAAACCTTTCGGTCCGCCGCGCGTTGAACTTTCTTCAGCCAAGGAGACAACCATGGAGACGAAATCCCAGACCGCCAGTGAAGCCGCCAAGCAACGCCATATCCAGCGCGGCATCGGCGCCAAGGACAAATCGAAGCGCAACGGCAAGGCTGAACACGCCATGCAGGCAGGCGCGCGCACCTATCCCGAGCCGCCCTTCCCCAAGCAACATCAGGCGAAACCCGGGTATGAAGCGGCGATCGAACCTGCCCCGCTCTACGATGCACCCTATTATCTCGGATCAAGGAAACTCGAGGAGAAGGTGGCTCTCATCACAGGCGGCGATTCCGGCATCGGTCGCGCGGTGGCGGTATTGTTCGCCCGCGAAGGCGCCGATATCGCGATCGTCTACCTGGCCGAGGACAGGGACGCCGAAGAGACAAAATCCGCCGTCGAAAAAGAAGGTCGGCGCTGCATCCTCATAAAGGCCGACGTCAGCGAACGGCAGGATTGCCACGATGCCGTGGCGGCAGCGGTCGAAACATTCGGCCGCATCGACGTGCTGGTCAACAATGCCGCCTTCCAGATCCACTCCAGCGACTTCGGCGACCTGACCGAAGAACATTTCGACACGACGCTCAAGACCAATCTCTACGGCTATTTCCATATGGCACAGGAAGCGGTGCCGCACATGAAGCCGGGCTCGGCGATCGTCAATACCGGTTCGGTTACCGGCATAGACGGCTCCAAGCAACTGGTCGACTATTCGATGACCAAGGGCGGCATCCACGCCTTCACGCGCGCGCTTTCGGGCAACCTCATCGCCAAGGGCATCAGGGTGAACGCGGTCGCGCCTGGCCCGGTGTGGACGCCGCTCAATCCGTCCGACAAGGAAGCCGACGACGTCTCGAAATTCGGCGCGGACACGCCGATGAAACGGCCGGCACAGCCGGAGGAAGTGGCTCCGGCCTATGTGTTCCTCGCCTCCCCGCACTGCTCGAGTTACATCACCGGCGAGATCCTGCCGATCGTCGGCGGCTACTGAGGTCATCGCAATGTATTTCATTGCCTTGGCGACCGACTATGACGGGACGCTCGCACATGACGGAGTTGTCTCCAAGAAAACCCTCGCCGCACTGGAGCGGTTCAAGAAAAGTGGCCGCAAACTGCTTCTGGTCACCGGACGCGAGCTGCCCGACCTCAAGCGCGTGTTTCCCGACATCGGCATGTTCGACAAGGTCGTCGCCGAGAACGGCGCCCTGATCTACACCCCGGCGAGTGAGGAGGAGCGGGCGATCTCGCCATCGCCGGAGCCCAAATTCATCGCCATGCTGAAAAAACAGGGGGTAAAGCCACTTTCGTCGGGACGGTCGATCGTCGCTACCTGGGAGCCACATCAGGCGACTGTGCTCGAGGTCATCAAGAAGATGGGGCTCGAGCTCGAGATCATCTTCAACAAGGGCGCGGTGATGATCCTGCCGAGCGGCGTCAACAAAGCCACCGGGCTGGCGGCCGCACTCGAGGACCTTCACCTGTCGCCGCACAATGTGGTGGGTATCGGCGACGCCGAGAACGATCATGCCTTCCTGCAGGCCTGCGGCTGCAGCGTTGCGGTCGACAATGCCATTCCCGCGGTCAAAGGCACCGCAAACCTGGTCACGCGCGGCGCACGCGGCAAAGGCGTCGAGGAACTGATCGCCAAATTGATCGAACGCGACCACGGGATCGTGCCGAAACGTCATGACGGCGTTGTTCTGGGATCGTCCGGTGGCGACGACATCTATCTGTCGCCGACTGAAAGCGTGCTCATCGCCGGCAGTTCGGGCATCGGCAAATCCACCCTGGCCACCGCGCTGACGGAACGCTTTGTCGAGAGCCGATTTCAGTTTTGCGTCTTCGACCCTGAGGGTGACTATGACGGCCTCGAGGGCGCCGTTCGGCTCGGGGATGGGTCGAGCGCGCCAACAAAGGCGCAGGTGCTGGATCTGATGGCCAAGGCCGACAGCAATATCGTCGTCAATGGCCTGGCGCTTCGTGTCGATGAACGGCCTGACTTCTTTGCCGACCTGCTGCCTGGCCTCGGCAGTTTTCGCCGCCGCACCGCAAGACCGCATTGGCTGGTCATCGACGAAGCGCACCATCTTCTTCCGAAGCGGCGCGACGATACGCGCTCCGTGCTCTCGCTGGAACTGCCGGGCACGATCCTGATCACCGTCCATCCCGAGGCGATTTCGACCGACGCCCTGCGCCTGGTTACGGCCGTCATCGCCCTTGGCCCCAACGCGAAGGACGTGGTGAAGGCCTTCTGCCACGAGACGGGCATCGAGCCGCCGAAAGACATTCCCACGCCCAAGGGCGACCGGGTTCTGTTCTGGCGGCCGCAAGCGCGCAAAAAACTCACGACGGTCAAGGTCATCGAACCTCGTCAGTCTCTCAAGCGCCACAGCCGCAAATATGCCGAGGGCCACCTCGATGAGACCGGCAGCTTCTATTTCCGCGGTCCCGACGACGCGATGAACCTCAGGGCCCATAATCTGATGATCTTTGCCCAGATGGCCGAAGGCATAGACGACAAGACCTGGGAGTTCCATCTGCGCGCGGGCGACTATTCGAAATGGTTCCGCCAGCAGATCAGGGACAAGGATCTCGCCCGCGAAACCACCGAGGCGGAAAAGGACAAGAAGCTTTCGGCGGAGGAGAGCCGCAAACGGGTTCTCGATGCCGTTCGGCGGCGCTACACCGCACCGGCGACGGCGCCTGAGGAATAGCAGCCCGGAGGCGGTCATGAACGACGTCGGGAACGGCCGGTTCGCCGACCGCGATTGGAACTTGGGCGGCGACTTGACGTTCAACCTCTATCGAGAAGGAGAAACGATCATGCCACGAGGCGAGAAATCCAAATACACCGACAAGCAGGAACGAAAGGCCGACCATATTGCCGAAGGTTATGAGAAGCGTGGCGTCTCCGACAAGGAAGCCGAGCGACGCGCATGGGCGACGGTCAACAAGGACGATGGTGGCGGCAAGAAGGAAGGCGGCTCCGGGCGTGGCAAGCACACGGGTCATCCGGCGGCGCACAAGGGCGGCAAGAGCGGCGGAAAGGCGTCCGCTTCCCGATCGGCCGCCAGCCGGTCCGAATCGGCAAGGAAGGCGGCGGCGACCCGCAAGAGGAACGCCGAACACCACGCCCACTGAACGGCCTCGAAGATCGGAACACCGGCATGAAATCGCGACTGGTCAACGAGGCCAACGGCCAACGGACATTTGTCGTGGTGCTCGACCCGGGTGAGGAAGCGTTCGCGGCACTGACCAGCTTCGCGGTCGAGCAGACGATCGGCAGCGCGTCCCTGACGGCGATCGGCGCGTTCCAACGGGCCACTGTCGGCTGGTTCGACCTGGAGGCGAAGCGCTATCGAAAAATCCCGGTAGACGAGCAATGCGAGGTCCTGAGCGCGATCGGTGATGTCGCGACGGGCGATGATGGCAAGCCAAGTCTTCATGTCCACGCGGTGCTTGGCTTGAGCGACGGCACGACCAGGGGCGGCCATCTGCTCGAAGGCACCGTTCGGCCGACATTGGAAGTCACCGTGGTGGAAGCGCCGGGTCACCTGCGCCGCCGCAAGCGCGCCGAGTTCGGTGTGGCTTTGATCGATCTCGGCGGCTGAGGTGTCTTTGCGGGCGCTTCGCCGAGGGGCGCGACGCCCCGGAGAGCGATAGTTCAATGACGCACAGGTTCGCCCTACCCCTGGACACGCCGCCCATGGAGGCCAAGGCCGCCGACGCCCTGCCGGAGGGGGAAGGCCTTTGGCAATACGAGCCCAAATGGGACGGGTTTCGCTGCCTCGCCTTCAAGGGCGACACGGATGTCGACTTGCGCGCCAAATCCGGCAAACCTCTTGGCCGTTACTTCCCGGAAGTCGTCGCCATGCTGCAGCAGGTGGAGGCCCGCAACTTCGTTGTCGATGGCGAAATCGTCATCGAACTCGATGGCCAGCTATCCTTCGACGCGCTGCAGATGCGGCTTCACCCGGCCGAAAGCCGTATCCGCAAGCTGAGCGCGCAAACGCCTGCCCGGCTGATCCAGTTCGACATGCCGGCCGCGCCGGGCGGGACGATCCTGCTTGGCGCGCCGTTGTCGCGACGCCGCCGGGCGGTCGAGGACTTCGTTCGCGATTGCGCCAAACCCGGCTTGCGGCTCTCGCCCAGCGCGACCGATCCGGCGGCCGCAAGGCGCTGGCTGGAAGGGGCCGGCCATGGTCCCACCGACGGCGTCGTCGCCAAATTGCTGGCCGACCCCTACCGGCCGGGCGAACGCGCGATGGTCAAGGTCAAACGGTTGCGTACCGCCGACTGCGTGGTTGGCGGATTTCGCTATCTGACCGGAAGCAGGGAGGTCGGCTCGCTCCTGCTCGGCCTCTACGATGGGAGCGGCAAACTCGACCATGTCGGCTTTACCTCGACCATCGGCAGGGATGACCGGGCCCGTGTCACCCGAGAGCTGGAAAAGCTGCGTGGCGGACCCGGCTTCACCGGCAAGGCGCCGGGCGGACCGAGCCGCTGGAGCACGCAGCGCAGCGGCGAATGGGAGCCGCTGCGGCCGGAACTTGTGGTCGAGGTCCGCTTCGATCATGTCACCGGCGACAGGTTCCGGCATGGCACCAAACTGTTGCGCTGGCGCCCGGACAAGGCGCCGCGCCAGTGCACCATGCGGCAGATCGAGTGACGCAGTTCGCGCCACGGGCGCGCTCGCTGGCCGGAGGCGCCCTCCCGGTCGCCTCTTCGCGAAAGGGCTGGAACAACCTTCCCGATGGCAAGTTGTGTCCCAGCTACACCGCTGGTGGGCTTCACGATAATTGATAATTGGAGATGACAATCATGGCGACTGCGAAGAAAGCGGCACCGAAGGGCCTTGAAGCCCTGTTCCTCGACGGGCTGAAGGACATTTATTATGCCGAGAAGAAAATCCTGAAGGCGCTGCCGAAAATGGCGAAGGGCGCCGAATCCGAAGATGTTTCGGCGGCGTTCGAGAAACATCTGCAGGAGACCGAGGACCAGGTCGACCGCCTCGAACAGATTTTCGAGCTTCTCGACAAGCCGGCCCGAGGCAAGACCTGTCCGGCCATCGACGGCATCATCGAGGAGGGTTCGGAAGTCCTCCAGGAATATAAGGGCGACCCCGCGCTGGATGCTGGGCTGGTCGGGGCGGCGCAGGCCGTCGAACACTACGAGATCGCGCGCTACGGCACGCTCATCGCCTGGGCCGAACAGCTCGGCAAGAGCGACGTGGTCAAACTCCTCAACGAGACCCTTGAGGAAGAGACGGCGACCGACAAGGCACTTTCCAGCCTTGGCGAGGGCGGCGTCAACGAACGTGCCCTGGAACAGGCCGCCTAGCAAGCGAGCTATTGCCCCGGGCGCAAGGCGATCCGGGGCAACTCCCCGGATTTCGGAGAACGACGATGGACCCCCGCAAAACAAAGCAACCCGCAGTGCAGCCCGAAGACGCAGTGCAGGCCGAAGACGCGGCAGAAACCGAAGGTCCCGTGATCGAGCAGCAGGACTGGGACGCGCTCGCAGGCGCGAAAATCCTTCCCGACGACGCCGAGGTGGAAGACGAGGCTGAGGGCGACTTGCCCGAGGAAGATGACGACAATGCCTACCAGGAAAGCGACGAGGCATTGCCCGACGACGTCGAGGAGGCGGCCATCTCACGCGATCTTTCAAGGGAAGGCGGCCACGCCGACGACGAGTGACCAAACGACGTCCGCAATCGGGTCAGCCGGCCGCATGCAACGGGGGCTCTTCATTCTCATCAGGATTGGGTAACGGCGCCTCATCGGGCAATCCGTCCGGCTCCGGTTCGCCGATCGGCTTGGGCTTCCAGTTGGGAGCGGGCATGGGCACGTCGTGGTTGGGGTCGGGTTCTCTAGGATCGGGCATCAAATCTGTCTCTCTTTCGGCGGCCTCTCTTTCGCCGGACCGGGCGGGTTGACCGCAGCACCTATCACCATGCAGAGCCCGTCCCGAGCGCTCGGGACGGGCTCGATGCCACAGGGGTTGGCTAGCGATTCTTGTGGCTTTGCTCGCCAGCTCTCACATGCTGTTCATGGGTCCCGCCGCGCATACTGCCGGAGCTGTCGCCTTGCTGGCGCTGGTTGCCACCGGCCGCCTGCTGCTGGCGGTTCTTGTCATCCATGTTCTTGTGGCTCTGCTGGCCTGCTTTCACATGTTGCTCATGGCTACCACCTTTATTGGGCATTCTTCTTCTCCTTTGAGTTACCGAGGCGAACGGCCGCCTCGAGGGCCAAAGACACTGGCGGCCCGGACGTTCCGTCACATAATATTTCGTGAACCGTGGTGATTCCCGAGCCCGCTTGCTGCGTTCAGGGCGACGACGAGCAGCACGATTGTCAGACCGTTGCGCTGAACAGTATCTACACAGCGACGAGGTGCTAGTTGAGCTGGCCCAGGATTCCAGAGCTGTTGGCCAAGACAAAACTCCAGTAGACTTGGAGCGCTATCGTACAGATCGCGGCCGCCGAGATCGGCACGCCGAAAGGCACCACGCCCCGCTGATCGAGATGCTGGACATAGACGCGGAAGGCACTTTGAGGCAGCAGGAGCGGGTTCTTCACGACCAAGGCCGTGGCGAGCGCGAAAACCATCAACAGCAGCGAAAATACCGTCAGGCCACTACCGCCGATCAGAAGCGGCACGACCGCCAGCAGCTTGACATCGCCGGCCCCGATCTTGCGCAGCAACCAGAATGGGAAGAGCGCCAGAAACAGCAACAGCCCTGCAAGCGCGCTCAAACCCATATCCCACCAGGACCCGGCCCGGAGCGACATAAGCAGCAGCGATCCGAGCCCGAGGCAGAGCAGCAACAGCACGTCGCGGTTGGATATTTTCTGAGTGGTAAAATCGAGCCAGCCAGTCCGTGCGAGCAGGGCCGCGGCCAATACCTTCAGCAGTATGGCTTCGATCAGCAGCACGTTCAGCGCTCGATGTTCTGCACGCTGGACGAGAGCAGCTTCAGATTGTTGGCCACGGTCGGATCGTTGGGCGCCAGTTCATAGGCCTTGAGGAAATTGCTGCGCGCGTCCTGCAGCTTGCCGCGCAGCAGATGGGAATAGCCGACATTGTTGTAATATTCGGGCGATGGCCCCATCAGCTTGAACGCGCGGCCATAGGCGCGATCGGCGAGGTCGAAGCGGTGGATGCGGTCGCAGGAAGCAGCAAGTCCCATCCAGGCGCCGCCGTCATTGGGCGCCAGCTGCGTCGCCTTGAAGAACAAGGCGCCGGCATTGCCGTAATTCTCGGCGCGGAACTGGTTCTTGGCTTCGGCAACAGCCTGGTCCGAGGCGTAGTATTCGACGTCGCCGACCGTCTTCAATCCGTCGAACGCATCGCCAAAGGACGTTACATCGCCTTTCGACGGCTCGTTGGTGCGGACGACACCGTCCGCGGCGTCCGTCTGGCAGCCGGCAAGGACAACCGTCAACAGGCAAGCTGCGACAGCGATAACCCTTTTCATATAGTTCCCCTCGAGGATCCCCGACTCACATTAGGACCAAAGCATAGATGTAACTAGAAGAAAATGCCCCTCATGCGGATGATCACCGGCAACATAATGACCATCATCACGACAGGGAAGATGCACAACCCCAAGGGGATCATCATTTTGACGGGAAGAGAATTGGCCCGTTCCTCGGCACTCAGGATTCGTTGCCCCCGCATCTCGGCGCTATAAACACGCAAGGCATCGGTGAGGCTGGTGCCGAGCTCTTCCGATTGACGGAACAGGACAGCCAGTGCCCGCGCCTCGTCAAGTCCGATGCGATCTGAAAGTTCGCGTAGCGCTTCGCGCAACGGCTTGCCAGCACGCAACTGCAAATTCATGATCGACAGCTGTATCCCCAGCCATTTGTGGGTGGCGGCCATTTCATGGCTGACGCGTTCGACTGCCCCCTCCAGGCTCATGCCGGCATCGGCGCAGGTGATCATCATGTCCATGAAGTCGGGGAAGGCTCGACGATAGATCTGTTTCTGGCTGTTCTCGAAACGGTCGAGCAGAATGGAGGGAATCACCATGCAGGCGAGGCCGAACAGGGCAGAACCAGCAAGGGTGATGAAACCTGGCAGGTGCGGCGGCAGAACCCGCGACAGGACTGCATACATTGCCAGAAAACCGACGCAGACCGCGACAAGGCGGGACACCGTATAAATCAGTGGTGCGCTTGATTGATAAAAGCCGGCGCGAAACAGCTTCGCCTCCAGGGCATTTGGCTCATCGCGCTCCCTCTCGACCGACTTGAAGTAGGCATCGACCGGCCGTTGCGCCGCAAGCTTGGCAAGCTGGTCTTGTCCGAGCATCGATCGGCGGTCTGTAATTCCTTCGCCCATCAGGCTCTGCGCGACGAGCTTTCGTGTCTGCAGAGCCGGCAGGAAGACAAGCGCACCGAACAGGAAGAAGGACACCGCCGCCACAAAGACGGCAATAGACACCAAGAAGCCCAGGTTCTGAATGTTCGAAAACAATTTTTTTCGTCGCCCCAGTCAGAAATCGAAAGTAACCATCCGGTACATGATGAAGTCGCCAAGCAGCGCCCACAACCCGAAAAGCAGAAATATCGGGAAGACGAGCGGGTTGCCCCAGACGCCGCCGTAATAGCCTGGGGCAACGATTTGAAGGATGAAGAACATCACAATAGGAAACAAGGAGATGATCCACGCGGAGACGCGACCTTCGGCCGAAAGCGCCCTGATTTTCATTCGCAGTTTCTGCCGTTCACGCAGAACCGAGGAAAGATTGGCCAGAATTTCGGTCAAATTGCCGCCCGTCTTGGCCTGGATCGACAGCGATACCGACAGCAGTTGAAGGCCCTCGAAGCCGACACGCTGCGAAAGCTTTCGCACGGCCTGCTCGATGCTGAGACCAAAGGTGATCTCGTCGGAAACGATACCGAACTCGGTACCGAGCGGATCCGGCATCTCGCGCCCCACAAGACCGATCGCGACCGAAGCGGGATGTCCGGCGCGCAGCGAGCGAACAATCATGTCCAGCGCATCCGGCAGCTGTTTGGCGAATTTCCGGATTCGCTTGTTGCGGGCACGCCGGAGGACGAGAAGCGGCAGGACAACCCCTACGACCAGAAAGACAATGAGCGACGGCAAACCGGAAAAATGGAAGAGTACCAGCAGCAACGCCATCGCCAGCCCTGCAAGCAGAAATGTTGCGGCGAAGGTCAACGGATTTCCGGTGATACCGGACTGGGTGTAGAGCCTGTTCAACCAGACCATACCGAAAAGAAAATCGCCCGAGTCCGTGAGCCCGCGCTCTCGCAGCAATCCCTGTAACGTTTGTTCGGCCGGGGCGTCGCCAGCGAGCCGCTTCAATCGGCGATTAACTGCTAGAGACCGGGAGCGGCGGCCGGCAAATGAAAGATACAGGGCTTCGCCGGCGAGAATGACCGAGGCTGCCGCCAGCATGTAGATGAAATACAGCAGAGCTTGACCAGTCGGCATCAGAGGGCGACCTGCGGGTTGAAGGCGTCCTTGGCAAAATGATGGCCAAGCGTCGCGGCCTCCGGAGCAAAACGCGGACGGACACCGGTTGCGCGAAACTCTCCGATGACCTTGCCCTCGGCTGTGACCTCACGGCGGACGAAATGATAGATTTCCTGAAGCTGGACGACATTGCCCTCCATGCCAGTCAGCTCCGATATGGAGGTGACACGCCGGCCGCCGTCCGAAAGACGCTGTGTTTGAACGATGATGTCAATGGCGGAGGCAATCTGCGCCCGGATCGAGTCGTGCGTCATCGGCATGCCGGCCATGCCGACCATCTGTTCCAGCCGCGAGATCGCGTCACGCGGGGTGTTGGCGTGAATGGTGGTCATCGAGCCTTCATGGCCGGTGTTCATGGCCTGCAGCATGTCAAAGGCTTCCTCGCCGCGCACCTCGCCGACGATGATGCGATCGGGCCGCATGCGCAACGCGTTCTTCAGCAATTCGCGCTGGCGCACCTCGCCCTTGCCCTCGACATTGGGTGGGCGCGTTTCAAGCCTGCCGACATGAGGCTGCTGCAACTGCAGTTCGGCCGCATCCTCGATGGTGATCAGGCGCTCTTTCGAGGGGATGTAGCTCGACAGCGCGTTGAGCAGCGTAGTCTTGCCACTGCCGGTGCCGCCCGAAACGAGGATCGATTTGCGCGCCTGTACTGCGATGCGCAGCAGATCGACCATCGGCTGGCGAATGGAGTTGAACGCCATCAACCGTTCGAGCGAATACGGGTTCTTGGAGAACTTCCGGATCGATACCAGAGGACCATCGACCGAGATCGGTCGCACCGCGATGTTGACGCGTGAGCCGTCATCCAGGCGGGCATCGACCATCGGCGAGGATTCATCGACACGCCTGCCTATCGCCGAAACGATCTTGTTGATGACGCGCAGCAGATGCGCCTCATCACGGAAGCGGATTGCCGTTTCTTCGACGATGCCACGCCGCTCTATGAAAACGCGCTTGTGGGTGTTGATCAAAATATCCGTAATGGAATCGTCCTTGAGCAGCGGTTCGATCGGCCCAAGTCCCAGCATCTCGTCGGCGGTGTCGCTGGTCAATTGATCGAGTTCGCGTGCGTTCAACGGCACGTTCCGATTTCGAACGAACTCGCGCACGATCGGACGGATCTCGTTCAGGATCTCATCCTTGGAAGCACTTTCAAGCGCGGTCAGGTTGAACCGATCGATAAGATGGCGATGAATCTCGACCTTGAGCGTCAGAAAATCATCGCCATGCGATTCAATATCAGCGGCGGTCGAAAGGGGCTGGGCAACAGGCGAAACCGCCGGCGGCTCGACCTTCGTCACTGCCTGCTGTTCGCTTGTCCCCTTGATGAACCGCCCCAGCATAATCGCCTATGCTCCCCTAACCCTGCATTAGCGGAAACTAAACGTTAACCAATCAGGGCACAAGCGCCGTGGCGCCTCGCGCCTGGTCAATACTTTCAACATAGTTAAGGAGCGCACCAGAAAAATATCGTTTTTATTTCCGGTCTCCATACTCTCAAACATGAGTGCTGCACTAAGCTTTGCAGCGGCCCTGCCCCCTTGCGTGCTCCGCCATGGACGCCACTCCATATCTGGCTATAACCCATTAGATATAAAGGAATATGCCATATGGCTAAAGTAGTTATCACTTCATTAGTGGGTAGGCATAATTGTGAACGAATGGTTAAGGACGCTTGAAAAATTAGGCGAATCAAGCTCTTGCTGAAAATCAAAGCCGCGCTCAAATCGAAAGTTGATGTATTGGAAAGTTAAGGAACCGTTAATCCCATTTGACTCTGCAATTTCTCGGGACCTAGGATCGAGATGACGGGGGATGCTTGGGTATGGAGTTCATCCTTGGCTCTGTCTCGTCGGGTTCAAACCTCCAAGGGAGAAATTGACATGAACAAGCTCATGACGATGACCCGGCAGTTCCGCGACGACGAAAACGGCGCTGCCATGGTCGAATATTCCATCCTTATCGGCATTATCGCCGTAGCATCGATCCTGACTGTCCTCGCCATCGGCGGCTGGGTAAATGGTCGTTTCTCGGCCCTTTGCACGGCCCTCGACGCGCACCCGACTGGCGCCTGCAATGCCACGACCGGCATCGGCAGCTGATCGCTTGACTACACTCAGGCCCGGATCGCTCGAGCCGGGCCTGAGTCCTATCGAAGCGGGCGAATCCCGCATTGGGGCTTGGGGCTTGGGACATGCGCGCCAATACGCTTATCATGATCGTTCTCGCCGGCGTGTTCGGCGTTCTGGCAGTTGTGCTGGTCAATATCTGGCTGGCCGGCCAGCGTAGCGCCATGGCGCAAACGGGCCTCGTTCAAGGCAGCACAGTCGTCGTAGCGGCAATGCCGCTGAAGTTCGGCGACGCGCTCACCGCAGATAAATTGCGCGAAGTGGCCTGGCCGGCGGGCGCGGTTCCAACGGGCGCCTTCAAGACAACGAAGGAAGCTCTGGCAGGCGACGGCACGAGGCAGGCTCTTCAAACCATTAGTGCCAACGAACCTGTCCTCGCCAGCAAGATCACTGGGCCGGGGCAGCGCGCCACGCTTTCGGCGGTGCTCGGCGAAGGGATGAAGGCCGTTTCCATCAGGGTCAACGACGTGCTGGGCGTTGCGGGTTTCGTCTTCCCGGGCGACCGGGTCGATGTCTTGCTGACCCGAACGGTTCGCGGCGAGGATGGCGCGGACAAGAGTTTTGTCGACGTGTTGCTACAGGGCATGAAGGTGCTGGCCATCGACCAGGTGGCCGATGTGAGCAAGGACAGCCCAACCGTGGTGAAGTCGGTGACGCTCGAGGCCAGCACCAAGGATGCGCAGAAGCTGACACTGGCGGCAGGTGCCGGGCAATTGTCGCTGGCGCTTCGCCAGGCCGCCGCCAGCAAGGGCGAGACGACCGAACGGGTGACGCTTTCCGATCTGACCGGCGAAACACCGGCCGATGTCGCTGCCAGGCAGGCCGAACTCGACAAGAAGGCTGCAGCGGAAGCCTTGGCGGCAGCTGAGCGCAAGCGGGCCGACGACAAGCTGGCCGGGCTGGCTCAGGCCGTGGAAAGGGTGGGAAGCCGGCTTGACGAGATGGGCAAGGTCAAACCCGCTCCGGCCGTGACATCTGCGCCTGAAGTGCGCGAGGTCGTCAAGGAAGTGATCAAATATGTGCAGCCGGAACCGCCGAAGAACGTGACCGTGGGCGTATTTCGTGGCGTGAAGCTCGAGACATATGACGTGCCGCGACAACCATGATAATAATGCGGCACAATACCGCGCGACACGGTGGCTGCCTCAAGCAGCATTTGGGGAGACGGGGAATGAAGGGGTTTTGGTTGAGGATGGCGGCGGCCGTGCTTATGGCGCTGCTGTCGAGCGTTGCGGCCGATGCCGCCGACCGCTTCATCGACGTGTCGAACCCTAGCGTCCATCGGATCTTCCTGCCGATGTCGCAATCGGTGACGCTCCAGGTGAATGCCAATCTCGGCGATATCGTCGTCGGCGACGAGAAGATCGCCGATGCGCAGCCAATGACCGACCGTACGCTCTACGTCATCGGCAAGGGCGCCGGCACCACCACTGTCAACCTGTTCTCACCCGACAAGCGATCGCTCGGCGTCATCCAGATCGAGGTCGGCGTCGATGTCAGCGACATGGCGGCGGCGATCCGCCAGGTGTCGCCAAGGTCGCGCATCGAAATCGGCTCGGTGAATGGCAGGGTGCGGCTTGGCGGTCATGTCAAGGACGGCGCCACGCTGGCGGCGATCATGGAAGTGGCGCAGCAATATGGTCCCGACGCCATCATCAATGCAGTCACCGTCGACGACAGCCAGCAGGTCAATCTCGAAGTGCGCGTGCTGGAAGCCAAGCGCAACGCCGGCCGCGATCTCGGTGTGTCGATCAAGAGCACGAACAGCAGAGGCACGACCCGGACTGGAACAGGTATTGCCACGGTCGATGCGGACGGAGCAGTGCTCGGTACGGGTGATCTGGTCAGTGGCCTGTTGTCGAACAGCAATCCCTTCGCAGCCTTGATCACTCGCGTCATCGACAGCAACATCAAGGTCGATCTGATCATCGAGGCGCTGGAGGCCAAGGGCGTCGTGCGCACGCTGGCCGAGCCAAACCTCACCACGCTTTCCGGCGAACCGGCCAGCTTCAACGCGGGCGGCCAGGTTCCGATCCGCAGCGTCGACAAGAATGGCGAGGTCCAGATCGAATACAAGCAATTCGGCGTCAATCTTCTGTTCACGCCGGTCGTGCTCGCCGACGACAAGATCCACATCCAGCTGGCGCCGGAGGTCAGCGACCTGACCGGCTTCACCACCGCCGGCGACCCGATCTTCACCAACCGCAAGCTGGAAACCGTGGTCGAACTGCGCGACGGCCAGAGCTTCGCCGTCGGTGGGCTCCTGTCCAGCAAGACCACCAAGCTGCAGAACCAGGTGCCGTGGCTGGGCCAGGTGCCTGTCATCGGCACGCTGTTCCGCAATTCGAGCAGCCAGAAGGAAGAGACCGAACTGGTCGTCGTCGTCACGCCGCATATCGTGCGGCCGGTGAAGCCCGGCGAGCAGCTGGCGACGCCGTTCGACAAGACGCGGCCGGCGAACGATCCGGAGTTCTTCGTGCTCGGCCAGCTCGAAGTGAACAAGGACATGATCCGCAAGTATGAACATGGCGAAGGCGTCACCGGCCCCTATGGCCACATGCTGGATTTCAAATCGAAGGACAAGATGCTCTATGTCAAGAAATAGCGCCTTGATCCTCATTCTGCTTGCCGGGTCGCTTTCGGGCTGTGCCGCGGACTATCTGAACCACTACGACTCGGTGACCCTGGCTGCCGGCGACACGCAGAAATACAATTCGCTGCTGCAGACGGTGGACCCGCTCAACCCGGCCTCCAGGAACACACATATCGAAGGCGACGGCACGCGCGCCGCACTTGTTGCGCACAATTACAAATATCCGCCACCACCGCCGCCGCCGCCAGCCATCACGGTCAATGTCGGCGGGTCGGGTGTGACGACGCCGTGAACTGAACGGAAGGATGCGGAGGGCGCCGGGCATGCGAGGGGCCCTGCAAGAGAGCAGAGAGTAAGGTCATGTTGGGGACCATTCGTGCCTTCTGGAACGATCAACGCGGCGTAGCGATGATCCTCGTGGCGATCATGCTGCCGGTGCTTATCGGCTTCGCTCTGCTGGCAATCGATATGAGCCGGGCCTACGGACTGCACAATGATCTTCAGAAAGGCGTCGATGCGCTTGCGCTAGCGACGGCCGCTGAACTGGATGGCAGGCCGGATTCGATCACCCGGGCAAATCTGGCCGCTACAACCCTTCTGACCAACACCACCAAATTTTCCACCTCCACTGGCGACCACACTCTCGCCCTGGCGGACGTGACCATCAAGTATCTGACCGGGATACCCGCCAGCGACAGCACGGGATTGGACGCTGACGGCGTTGACGCGAATGGCGTGGCGTGGGCAAGTACCGATCCGAAAGCGGTGTCATTCGCCCTCGTCTCCGTGAATCCTTCCGGTTTGACCGATGGTGCCGGTGCTTTCGGGGCGATTTTTCCGGCAAGCTTTCTAGGCGGCAGCAACACCTTTGATATCAAGCCGCAGGCTGTCGCCGGATTTGTCCAGTCGATCTGCGAAACGGTGCCAATCTTCATGTGCAATCCGTTCGAGACGACCGACCCGTTGACCAGCAAAACCATCCAGCAGGCGTTCGCCGCCGGGCTCGCCTATAGCCGCGAATACCGTATCCTCAAGGTTGACTCGAACCCCGGCCCAGGCAATTTCGGACTGATCGACAACAATCTCACGTCATTGCGGGACGCGCTCGCTATCGGAACCGCCGGCACCTGCTATCAACGCGATAAGCTCACCACTAAGACCGGCGTCACCCTGGGCCAGGTCAACGCTGGTCTCAATGTACGTTTCGACATCTACAGCACTTCGCTGAAGAGCCATGACACCGATTGGCAATATCGGCCGGCGAGCAATGTTCGCAAGGGGGTAGATAAAACCTCTAACTGCAACAAATACACACCCAATACGGACGGGACGGCCATGGCGCTGCCGCCGGGCAACAGCTTCGATTCCACCACGGGGATGACGAACTCGACCTGGGATCGCAGCAATTATTGGCTGATCAATCACGGTGCGGCATATCCCTCCGTCCCTAGCACCACCAACCCGACCGGCGCCGCTGTGCCGGCGTCGAGATATGACGTCTATAAGTACGAGATTGCGAACGGGCTCGTCGGGGACAAGTCCAAGGCGCCGACAAAGGAAACCGGCATTCCGGCCTGCTTCAAAGGCACGACGCCGACAGCTGACCCCGATCGGCGGTTGCTCAACATGGCGATCGTCGACTGCATCGCCAACCAAGCCAAGATCAATGGCCATGTCCAGCTCAAGCCTGATGGCTATGCCAGCGTCTTTATAAACAGCCCCATCCAGAAGCAGGATAACACCAAAGACCCCGAAGATCCTTCGGCTGGCGAAAAGCCGATCAGCCTTGAGATCGTCGACGTCGATGGAGGGTTTGCGAACAACACCCTTCTAGACAAAGCATTCCGCAACGAAGCCCAACTGTATCGGTAGAGTCGACATGACCAGATTCGGCAAAATCATCGGGCGGTTTCAAGGCGACGAAAGTGGCGCCGCTTTGGTGGAAGCCGCGATCACCATACCACTCGTGTTGTTGTTATCGGCTGGTGTGTTTGAGTTCTCCAACATCCTGAACACGCGCCTGCTTCTCGAAGCCGGCGTTGAGGATGCGGGTCGCTACATGGCACGATGCAGCAGTGACTGGGAGACCTGCAAGGGGCGGGCTCAAAACCTTGCTGCCAATGGGGCGGTCGCCAACGGCAGCGCCAGGGTGACCGGATGGCTGCCGGCGGCAGTTGACATCACCATGGCGCGCTCGCTGGACGCGGTTGATGTGGCCACGGGCACGCAGCTTTATCTTAGCAGCAAGAGCACTGTCGATGTCGTGGACGTCAGTACCACCTATTCTTATTCCGACGTCGGCTTCTGGTCGTCTCTCGGCTTTGGTGCTCTCACGCTGAGCGTGTCCCATCAGGAACGAGTCATTGGATGGTGACGGAGCGCATCAAGTTTTGGGCCAACCAGTCCGGAGCGACTATGGTCGAAATGGCCATAGTGATGCCGCTACTGTTAACGCTTCTGCTTGGCTTCGTCGATTTCGGCTACGCCTTTTACCAATGGAATGCAGGGAACAAAGCGGTGCAAGCCGGCGCAAGGTTGGCGCAGATTTCTACACCTGTCGCCAGCGGGCTCCTGGTGGAGACGATAACGCAGAGCGATGTAACCAAAGTCGGCACCGCGGTGGCTGCAAACACCTACAACTATATCTGCACCGCCAATACCGCGGGAAGCGTCACTTGCACTTGTGGCGTGGGCGCTACGTGTCAGAACCTCAATGTAAGCCAAGCCGCTTTTGATTTCATTTTCAGCGGCAACAGCAGCCGGGCCGGAATGCAGACTTTCCTGCCAATGCTGGCTAAGTCCGAGGTGCGGATCCAATATCAGGCCTCCGGCCTCGGCTACTGGACGCGCCCCAGCGGCCCGGTGCCAACGATCACCGTCAGCATCACCAATCATCCCTTCCAGTTCTTCTTCCTGGGCGGATTGCTCGGGTTCGGAAACATCACCATGCCCTCCATGCTGAGCACGGTCACGGGCGAAGACATGAAGAGCACCTGGCCATGAACGCCATCAACACCAAGGTTTTGCCGACCAAGCGAAAGCAGGTCGCGCTGTTTTCCTCCGATCCTAATTTCAAGCGCGATGTGGCGACGCGGCTCGATGCACTGGCGATCTATGATGTGCGGGTTGCCGAGACGGGTGATTTTCTCAAGGGGCCGCCCGCCGATGCGCGCCCGGGCATCGTCATCCTCGATCTCGGCAATGGCGAATTGCTCGGCAATCCTGGCATCGTCGAGGCGCGCGCGCTGTGGGCGACAGTGCCGCTGATCGCGGTTTCCGACGAGCTGACCTCGGAGCAGACGCGCGTTCTGGTGCGCATGAATGCCTCGGACTGGCTGCACAAGCCGCTCGACGGCAAGGAGCTGCTCAACGCCGTCACCTTCCACGACAGCGGCAACCAGGGCGCCAAAAGCCGCATCATCACCTTCATCAGCGCCAGCGGCGGCGCCGGGGCCACGACGCTCGCGCTGTCGGCGGCTGAATTCCTGGCCTCGAAATCGACCGAGCGCGCGGCCTCAACCTGCCTGGTCGACCTCGACTTCCAGAGCGCCAATTGCGGCGCCTATCTCAACCTGTTCAACCAGTTCGACCTTGCCGGCATCATCGGCCAGCCGGAACGGCTCGATGTCGAATTGATGGATGTCATCAAGCTGTCGCGGCCTTCCGGCCTGACGCTCTATGCCTTCGAGCGGCCGCAACTGCCGTTCGAGCCGCATGGCGCCGATTTCGTCTTCCGGCTGCTCGACCTCGTCGCCTACCGTTTCGACGACATCGTCATCGACCTGCCGAACATCGAAACGCCTTGGCACAATTCCGTGCTGTCGACGAGCGACGAGATCTTCATCGTCTTCGAGCTCAACGTCGCCTCGCTGCGGCAAGGCAAACGGCTCTACAAGAAGATCCGTGAGCTGCGCGGCAATGCCGTCTCAATCACGCTGGTGGCCAACAAGCACAAACGCAAATGGTTCGGCAACCACTTCTCGCGCAGCGAGCTGGAGAAGATATTCAAGGCGCCGAACATCAAGTCGGTCGGCCTCGACAACGCCCTGCTGGCCGACGCCCTGAACCGCGCGATGCTGCCGTCCGAAGTGGATGGGCGGGCGCGCTTCAACAAGGACCTGAAGAAGATGTTCCGCGAGCGGCTCGACGATGCGGCCCGCTAGCGGCCATCGCTTTCGACTGACGGCGGCCTGCCTCCTCGGCCTGGCGCTGGCGCCTGCAGCCGGACAGAGCGCGTGGGCGGACAGCCGCCCGCCCTTGCCGGCCATGGGACCCAGCCTGCGCAAGACAGTGGCGTTTTCCACGGCCGAGAAGATTGGAACCATCATCATCCGCAAGCAGGAAAAAGCGCTTTACCTGGTGACCGGCAAGGGCGAGGCCCTGCGCTACCGGATCAGTGTCGGACGCGATGGATTTGGCTGGACGGGTACGGTCCAGGTGGGGGCGAAGACGGAGTGGCCGGCGTGGCGCCCACCCCGGGAAATGCGCGCCCGGCGGCCGGAATTGCCTGACATGGTTCCCTCGGGGCCGTACAACCCGCTCGGCGCAAGGGCGCTCTATCTGCTTCGGGACGGTCGCGACACGCTCTATCGCATCCATGGCACCAACGACCCTTCGGGCGTGGGTTTCGACGGCACGTCGGGCTGTTTTCGGCTGACCAATACCGATGTCATCGATCTTTTCAGGCGCGTGCCTGTCGGCACCAAGGTGGTGGTCCAATGACGACGATCAGCGATCCCGACGAACTGGTGGCGGCGGCCGAACCGCTATTGCTCGATAAGGAGAAGAGCCGGTTCAGATTAGCCGTTGCCGTCTGCGCCGGCCTGACGCTGTTTGCTCTTCTGAATGCCACCGCGGCCGTCTATCTCTACCGTGGCATCAACGACCTGCGCGCGATCGAGGCGCGACTGGAAGACCTTGGCCAGTTCGAGCAGCGAATGAGCGCGCGGCTGGATACCGTCAACAATGGATTCCAAAGCCGGTTCGAGGCGCTGGACGACCGGCTGCGGGCGAGCTTCGGCGAGGTCAACGCCACCCTCGCCCGGCAGGCACCGGACATGTCGGGAAATCACGGTGGCGACATGCCGCGCGTCGTGGAACTCCCCTCGCCCGCCGAAGATACGGCAGCGGTTGCCAGCGCCGCCGACGACCAGTCTGCCGTCGAGGAAATGCCGCGCGTGACGCGAAGGAGGTCGGCTCCGGCAGCGCCTCCCGCGCCAAGCTCCAACTACCAGCGGAGCGTATCCCCGGAAGGCAAGGTCACCTATCACAAGATAAACTAGCTCTGGCCTCGGGCGCTGCGCTAGAAATCTCGCTGCAGTGCCATCGTCAGGACACGCCGCCATTCAACACGCATGCCGAGTTCACGGATATAGGCAAAATGGCAATAGGTGCACGCCGTCACCCCGATGACCGCCAGCATGCAGTTCAGCCAGGTGAAGTCCATCATTAGTGAGAACTGAAAGCCGCTCGGCGCCGTGAACGCGGCAATGGTGCTGGCGGTCTGCGGGCGGCCGCCGATCAAAATCATCGACGCCGCGAGGATCAGTGTGCCATGGTTGGCAAGAAAGAAAGCGGCCGACCTTCTGGCCTGACATGCCATCCAGCAGATACCCAGTGCTGCGCCCAGCAACGCGAAATCCAGGACCATCGACCCTCCCAGATAGACATCGACCTGCTGCCAGACCATCCCGGACGAGGGGTGCAAGGCGAGCCAGATCTTCCACATATCGGGGCTTGCGGGGTAGGTTCCGAGCAGGATGGTGGCCATTCGCTCCGCCGCCAGGATCAGCAGGACAAAGGCCGGGAAGGCGAAAAGCAAGAGTGGTTTGCGCTTCATGGTGCCTCGCAATCTGGCGGGTAGACTAGGCCGCATAGATTGCGCGAAGCTTAACGGGGCGTTTTTGCGTCTGCCCATCGGGACCAGTGTCGGATTCCACCCGTGTCGCGATCAGTCGAGGCCTGAACTCTCGAGCCGATGAGACAAGGATCGTGCGGCCGCCGTACCGACGCGGGCGACTCTATCCGGCCACGACGACGTCGTGAAGCCAGTCGCCCGCGACTGTCCCGCGCAGTCCCAAATCACGTACGCTATCCATGTGGTTGCGATCCTTGAGCACGCCTTTCGACACACTTAGGCCCTGTCCCGTCAGGCGGTCAGCAAACAAGCTGGCCTGCTGGTGAAAAGGTTCCGTCTCCCGCTCGCCGACCAACACCGTGACTTTCGTCCGGGGAGAGTGGGATTTGCTCAGCGGCGAAAATGCCTCAACTTCCGTGTCGGTGAGACCTATCAAAGGCTCGAGGAAGGAATGCTGAAGGGGCTTCAAATCGTAAAGCCCGCCGAGCAGGAGTGCCGCCGAAGGGGCCGAACCCTCGTTGAACAAAAAGGTCGCCAGATGCGCCCCGGCGGAATGGCCGCTGACGCTTAGCCGGCTGGGATCGCCGCCATGGCCGGCAATATTATCCAGCACCCATTGCCTCGCGCGCCGGACCTGGTCGACGATTGCCGCCATCCTGACGGCAGGCATCAGCGCATAGTCGATCACGACCGCGATTGCCCCCGCGCTCGTCACCGTTTCGGCAATGTAGGAATAGTCGTTTCTGGTGAACATGCGCCAGTAGCCGCCATGGATGAAGATGTGCACAGGAAGGTCCTTACGCGGCCCCTCCGGAAAGAACAGGTCGAGGCGCTCGGCCTCGTGCGGGCCATAGGCGACATCCGCCAGCATGGGCAGCGCTGCCCGCGTCGCGGCGCTGCGGGCGACGATATCGGCCACGATGTCATCGAAATCGGCAACGTGGTCGCGGGTGCGAAAAGGATCCTTCGACATAGTGTCCGCTCAGAAGGTTACAGCGATGTATTTGGCCTCCATGAACTCGGCGATGCCGTGATGCTGGCCCCCTTCCCGCCCGAGGCCGCTCTGCTTTACCCCGCCGAAGGGCGCTGCGGGATCCGACATCAAGCCGCGGTTGAGGCCGATCATGCCGGCCTCGATCTCCGAGGCCACCCGCATGCCGCGGGCCACATCGCGCGTATAGAGATAGGCGGCGAGGCCGTATTCGGTGTTGTTGGCGTGGAGGATGGCTTGCGCCTCGCTTTCGAAGCGGGTGATGGGCGCCACCGGGCCGAAGATCTCCTCATGCGCCATATCGGCGTCAGGCGAGACTTCGGACAGGACGGTCGGAGGATAGAAAAAGCCATCTCCTTCAAGCACCGAGCCGCCGCACAACACTTTGGCACCCCGATTGACCGCATCCTTGACCAGCCGGTCGATCTTGTCGACCGCCTTCCTGGTGATCATGGGTCCACATTCCGTCTCTGCCCTGGTGCCGGCGCCGATCTTGAGCGCGGCCATGCGCCGGGACAGGCCGCCGGCGAACGCATCGTGGATGCCCGACTGGACGTAAATGCGGTTGGCGGCGGTACAGGCTTCGCCGGCATTGCGCATTTTGGCGATCATGGCGCCATCGAGGGCCGCATCGAGATCGGCATCGTCGAAGACGATGAAGGGCGCGTTGCCGCCAAGCTCCATGGAACAGGAGATCACATGCTTGGCGGCCTCGGCAAGCAAGGCCCGGCCGATCCCGGTCGAGCCGGTGAAGGAGAGCTTCCTGACGCGCGGATCGGCCAGCATGGCCGACGTCAGGGGGCCGGGTGTCGACGTCGTCAGCACGTTCACGACGCCGTCCGGGACGCCGGCTTCGCTGTAGAGCGCGGCGAGTGCATAGGCGGTCAGCGGCGTCTCGCTGGCCGGCTTCAGAATGACCGTGCAGCCTGCCGCGAGGGCCGGTGCGATCTTGCGTGTCGCCATCGCGGCGGGGAAATTCCACGGCGTGAGGAGGACGCAGATGCCGATCGGCTGATAGTCGACCACGATCCGGTTGGTTCCGGATGGAGCGATGCCGAACTCGCCAGTGATGCGAACAGCTTCCTCGGCGTTCCAGCGGAAGAATTCGGCTGCGTAAGCCACCTCGCCGCGCGCGTCGCGTAGTGCCTTGCCGTTCTCCAGCGAGATCAGCATGGCAAGCGTCTCCGACCGCTCGACCATTAGCTCGAAACAGCGCCTGAGAATCTCCGAGCGCTTGCGTGGCGCGGTCTCGCGCCACCCCTTGGCGGCCTTGGCCGCTGCCTCGACTGCTGCGGCGGCGTCCTCCAGGGTCGCATCGGGAACCGCCGCGATCACGGCGCCGGAGGATGGATCGATGACTTCAACGAGCCCGCCGTCGGAAGACGGCAGCCATTGTCCGCCAATGTAGAGTCGATGCGGAAAACCCCGCACTTCGTAGGGATCCTGATCGAGCTGGGAGGCATTATAGGGGAGGTTCATCGTCTTGTTCCTGACGTTCACATGGCGCAGGCGTTGAGATCGCCGTCATAGGCAGCCTGGACAAGGCGGCGCATGGCGGTGAGGTCGAATGGGCGCGGGTTGTTCTTGATCAGCCGATCGATGCCGAGTGCCTGCTCGGCGGTCCAGTCGAGTTTGTCGGCCGGAAGCCCCAGGCCGGCCAGCGTCGGAGTGATGCTGATCGCCGCAAACAAACGCCTGATCTCCTCGATGGTCGCGCCCGCCATTTCGTCGGCGCTTCGACCGTGCGGCTCAAGGCCAAGAGCAATCCCTATCTCGGCGATCTCCGCCGCGGCCACACGGCTGTTGTAGCTCATGACATAGGGCATCATTGTCGCCACCCCTAGCCCATGCGGCGTGTGTGTGAGCGCGCCTGCCGGGTATTGCACCGCGTGCGCGGCCGCCGTGCCGGCGGTGCCGAACGCGCAACCCGCCGCCAGCGCTCCCATCATCACGTCGGCGCGCGCCTCTGCGTCGCCGCCGTCAGTAAACGCCTTCTCCAGGCTGCGGCCGAGCAGTTTGACGGCCAGCAGCGCGAAATGGTCGGTCAGCGGCGTCTTGCCGATGAAGACATGGCGTTGCGGCAGAGTGAAGTCGCCGTCCCGGCGCATGGCCGTGAAGGCCTCGATCGCATGCGTGAGCGCGTCTGCACCGGCGATCGCCGTCAGGCCCGGCGGACAAGTCATTGTCAGTTCGGGGTCGCAGATGGCAACGGCAGCAATGAGATGAGGGCTCGATATGCCGACTTTGAGCGTCCGGTCCGGATCGGATATCACCGCGACGGGTGTCACTTCCGATCCTGTGCCCGCCGTGGTCGGCACGGCGATGAGCGGCAGCGTCGGCCCCGGAACCTTGAACTCGCCGTAGTAGTCCTGCAGCTCGCCGCCGTGGCTGATCAGCAAGGCTGTGCATTTGGCCAGATCGAGACAGCTGCCGCCGCCGATCCCGATCACCATATCGGGCCCAAAGCCCCGCGCTTCCTCCACGCACACCGCCACGGTGTCGCGCGGCACATCCGGCAGGACATCGTCATGGACCAGCACTTCGATCGACGCTGCCTGCAAGGATGCCATGATTTCGGCGAACACGGCCGTACCGGCGAAACGCTCGTCGGTGCAGACCAGGGCGCGTCGGCCGTAGCGAGCGGCCACGACTGGCAGTGCATGGCGTTGCCCCTTCCCGAATAGAATTTCGCGTGGGAGCCGGAGGGCTGTGAGAAGGCTCATGACAGGCTGCATCCTTGAGGGGTGTCGGAGAACTCGCATCGCAAAATCCGCACCGAAGATCCTGAACTGAACGGCGCTAAAAAAATCGTATAGGATATAGTATTGCATCGGTCAAACCCTCGTGTTAGCAGTCTCCCCTGTCGAGAGGCGAAAGAATGCAACCTGTCATTTTGAGCAATAATGGTGAAGCACCCACGGGAGCGGGTCGCATCCAGCGCGCGAGCAGCCTGGCCGAGGATGTCTACGAGGCCATTTTCGCGCAGCTGATGTCGCTGAAGATCGCGCCCGGTTCACGCATCACCGTCGACAATCTGGTCAAGGAGTTCGACGTTTCCCATACGCCGATCCGCGAAGCGCTCGGGCGTCTGGAAGGCGAAGGCCTGGTTCTGAAGACGCATCTGATCGGATACCGCGCCGCACCGCAGATCAGCCGGCGCCGTTTCGACGAATTGTACGAAATGCGTCTCCTGCTCGAACCGCACGGCGCGGCGAAGGCCGCTGCCGCGATGGACGAGGCCAAACTCGGCACGCTGCTGGAGGCAGCAGGCGTGATGTCGCGCCGCGAGGGCAAGGACGAGCGTCTGCGCTACTCAAACTTCGCCCGGCAGGACGCGATCTTCCACGACAAGATCATGGAATATGCCGAAAACGAGCTCATTCGCGAGACGCTGGGTTATCAACACACCCACTTCCACATTTTTCGCCTGATGTACCACTCCCGCGTGACCGAGGAGGCGCTGGACGAGCATGAGGCGATCCTTGCCGCGTTCGGTTCGGCCGATCCCGATGCGGCCGCGAAAGCAATGCGCGCCCACATCGAGCACTCGCGCGATCGCCTGCTGCCGGCCTTCGATTGAGGCTAAACCGATGTCCGCGCCACTGACCACCAACGCCAACGCCGAGGGATACTACTTCCCCAACTCACCATTCTGAGGACGGACAAAGCCAATGCGGGGTGCTGCATGGCTCGCCCGGCTTTTTTTCACACGACAGAGGAACCGACTATGTCAGGCAAGAAAATATTGATGCTCACCGGCGAGTTCACCGAGGAGTACGAGATCTTCGTCTACCAGCAGGCGATGGAAGCCGTCGGTCACACCGTCCACGTGGTCTGCCCGGACAAGAAGGCCGGAGATCTCATCAAGACCTCCCTGCACGACTTTGAGGGCGACCAGACCTACACCGAGAAGCTCGGCCATTTTCAGGTGATCAACAAGACGTTTGCCGAGGCGGAAAAGCAGCTCGATCAATACCACGCCGTATACTGCGCTGGCGGCCGCGGCCCGGAATACATCCGCACGGATAAGCGTGTGCAAGCCATGGTGCGCCACTTCCACGACACCCGGAAACCGATTTTCACGATCTGCCATGGGGTCCAGATTCTGATTGCCGTGGACGGCGTCGTGCGCGGCAAGAAGGTCGGCGCGCTCGCCGCCTGCGAACCGGAAGTGACGTTGGCAGGCGGAACCTATGTCGACCTCTCGCCGACGGAGGCCTATGTCGACGGCACAATGGTGTCGGCCAAGGGTTGGACAGCCCTCGCTGCCTTCATCCGCGAATGCCTGAAGGTGCTCGGGACCGAGATCCGCCATAACTAAACAAGGCCGGCGCACGTCAACAATGCGCCGATTTCCGTTGTTGCAAGGTGTGCAGGCCACGCTCCAATGGTAGCCGCTCGCATCCGCACTTTGAAGTATGCCCTCGGTCGATGAGATCGAGGGCCACCGGCGCCAATCAATCGAAGAAGCCGGCATCCTCCGCCAGCAAATACTTCCTGGCGCCTTCGACGTCGATGTCGAGACCTAGCCCCGGTGCTTCCAGCAGATCCACCATGCTGTCCTTCACGATCTGCTTGGGCAGGCCGATGACGATGTCGTTCCACCAGGGGTCCGAGGCGCTGGGATATTCGAACGCGACGTAGTTGGCGGGCAAGGTGGCGCAGACATTGATCAGCGCGCCTAGGCCCAGCAGGCCGTTCGCGGTGCCGTGCGGCGCCATCAGGATTGAGTGCATATAGGCGTGCTCGGCGACCCATTTTAGCTCGGCAATGCCGCCAATGTCGGCAGGATCGGGGCCGATGACGCGCACCGCCTGCGTCTCGATCAGCTCCTTGAAATTGTGCCTGAGGTAAATCTGCTCGCCGGTATGGATCGGCGTCGAGGTGGAGCTGGTCAGCTCCCGGTAGGCCTGCGGATTGACCCACGGTACATAGTCGCCGGTCAGCATGTCCTCGAGCCACATCAAATTGTATTTCTCGACCGCGCGAGCGAACTTGATCGCATCGGGCAGCATCCAGCCCGGGCCGCAGTCGAGTGCCAGGCTGACCTTGTCCCCCAGCACTTCCTTCATCGCGATCACGCAGTCGAGCATGTGGTTGAAACCACGTTCGCTGATCACGCCCTGATCCATCGCACCATGATAGCCGGCCTTCTTCTGCGTCACGCCGTAATGGAAGTCCTCGATGGTGTCCTTCATGTTGGAATGGAACGAGATTCCTTGCTTGACCATGAAGAAGTTCTGCGGCTGCTCCATCATCCATTTGACGTCGGCGGCGTAGTCCTCCGGACGGTCGCCCGTGCGCTTCTGGCGGATCGAGCCGTTGTAGACGCGCACCTTGTCGCGCACCTTGCCGCCTAGCAGCTTGTAGGCCGGCACGCCGGCGGCCTTGCCGGCTATGTCCCACAGCGCATGTTCGATGGCGCTGACCGCCGCACCATAGGGCTTGAAAGAGCCGCGTTGGCGGATCTTCAACATGACCCGCTCGACGTCGGTCGGATCCTCGCCGATCAGGGCCTCGCGGAAATGCAGCACCCATGGCTTGAGATAAGGCTTGGTGTACTCGACCTCGCCAAGGCCGTAGAGACCTTCGTCGGTGACGATACGGACGATGGGATGTTTGCCGATTACGGCGCACCGCAAGTCGGTGATCTTCATCATGGCGCAGTCCTATTTCACAGACGAGAACGCTGTCGGCGTGAGCAGCTGGCTGCTGATATTGGCAATGATCTGCCCGTCGCGCTCAGACTCGTCCCGGGCCCTGTGCCATGCCGGATCGGTGACGAAAGCCGCCCATTTCGCCTCACGCTCGGCCAGCGATTCCCAGGCGAGGAAATAGGTGAGGCGATTGCTGTTTTCGCCGATCGCCGTGGTGAAAAACCCGGCTTGGCGGATGCCATGCCTCTCCCAAATGGCCAGCGTTTGGTCTGAAAAGCGCTTGAGCAAGGTCGGCAGTCTGCCCGGCAGGCAGTCATAGATACGCAGTTCATAGATCATGGTTTCGTCCGTTTCTTTCTTCGCCTCTCCCTTGGGAGCAGTCGACACGAATGGTCGGTGGTTGGCCCTGTGAGCCTGGGAATGACGGCAAGGGGTCTGGGCTAACTCCAGGTCCGGTCCCAGCTATATTCATTGTCCCAATGCTCGGTGGATTGCCATATCCCCGTGACACCGGGCTGCAGATGCTGGGTGAGCACCTCGTCGACCACATCGTCTATGCCCAGCCCCGGCTTGTCGGACACGGTGATGAAGCCGTCCTTGACAAGCGGCTTGGGCAGGCCGGTGACGATATCGTCCCACCAGCCGACATCGGCGGAGTGATATTCGAGCGCCATGAAGTTCTCGGTCGCGGTGGCGACATGCGCGGCGGCCACCGCGGCGATCGGACTTTCGGCCATATGGATCGCCATGGCGACACCGTGATCCTGCGCCATATCGCCGATCTTCTTGGTCTCGAGAATGCCCCCACTGGTGAGCAGGTCGGGGTGGATGACCGAGAGGCCGCCGCTCTTGAGCAGCGGCTCGAAGCCTTCCTTGAGGTAGATGTCCTCGCCGGTGCAGATCGGCACCGTGGTAGCCTGCTGCAATTGCCGGTACTGCTCGGTGTATTGCCAGGGGATCACGTCCTCCAGCCATGCCGGAACGTATTTCTCGATACGGCGCGACAGGCGTATACCATCCTGCAGCGAGATGTGGCCGACATGGTCGATGGCAAGCGGGATCTCGTATCCGATGACCTCGCGAACCTCGTGGATATACTGCTCGAGCAGGTCTATCCCCTTTTCGGTGAAATGCAGGCCTGTGAACGGGTGCTGCATGTTCTGCGCGTCATAAGCGAGATTGCGGGCCTTTCGCTCCTCGAACGAGCCACCGCGGCCGCGCGGGTTGCCGTGAAACCCTTCGAGCGCGCCGGCGGGTGCGACCACGGCGCCCGGGACATGGGCGATCTGCATCAAGCCCAGGTCCATCTTCAAGAAGGTGAACCCGCGGCCCATCCGTTCCTTGAGGCGCTTGCCGGTTTCGGTGCCGCTGGGTTTCTCGGCGTCGGTATCGCAATAGACGCGCACGTGATCGCGAAACTTGCCGCCCAGCATCTGGTAGATCGGCACGCCATAGGCCTTGCCGGCGAGGTCCCACAAAGCGATTTCGACCGCCGAGACGCCGCCGCCCTGCCGGCCGTGCCCACCGAACTGCTTGATCCGGCGAAACAGGCGGTCGATGTCGCACGGGTTCTCACCAAGCAGCCGGCTCTTCAGCATCAGCGCGTAGGTGGCGCTGGCGCCATCGCGCACCTCGCCAAGCCCGACGATGCCCTGGTTGGTGTAGATCTTGAGCAGCGCCGAGGTGAACGGCGCGCCGACGATTTCGGCCACCCGCATGTCGGTGATGCGAAGCTCGGACGGCTTCGAGTTGGTGTTGACCCGGTTGAGGGCCTCGTCGGCTCCATCCGTCTTTGGCATGACTTATCCTCGTTCTGATTTGCAGGCTTGTCGCCCGCATGCTGCCGACAACGTTGCTAGCCCAGTTCGATCTCATGGGCTTGCAGGTAATCGCGGTTCATCTCGATGCCGAGACCCGGCCTCAACGAGAGCTTGAGGCTGCCGTTCGAAACGTCGAGCGGCTTGTCGATGAGATGATCGTACTTGCCCAAATTCCACTCCGACGTTTCGAGCTTGTAGAAGTTCGGAACGGTCATCATCACCTGTGCTCCCGCGACCACGTTGATCGGCCCGGCGGCGTCATGCGGCGAGACCGGGATGTAATAGGCTTCGCACAGAGCGGATATCTTCTTGAGTTCGGTAATGCCGCCGGTCCAGGTGACGTCGGGCATGATGTAGTCGGCCAGCTTGTTCTCGAGAACCGGCACGAAATCCCACTTTGTGTGGCCGCGCTCGCCCCACGAGATGGCCGCACTGACCTTCTCGCGCACCTGCGTGAGGGCGTTAAGGCTCTCGGGCGGGCACGGCTCCTCGAACCAGTCGATCTGGCCGGCTTCCTCAAGGCTGCGACAGAGGCGAATGGCGGTCGGAACGTCGAAGCGGCCGTGCGCATCGATGAGGATGTCGACATCGGGTCCCGCCGTTTCGCGGACCAGAGCCGTGAGTTCGGCGGCCTCGCGCTCATCCTTGCGGGTCATGCCGCCATCGAGATAGCCGTCCCGCTGTTCGCGCGACACGCCGCCGGCACCGCGACCCTGGTGGGGGAAAGGGTCGAACTTGAGAGCAGTGTGTCCGGATTCGACGATGTCCAGGATTTCGCGGACCACAGCATCCTTGCTGGTGAATTTGGCCTGGTTGGGGTGGGTGTAGAGCGCGATTTCATCACGGACTGGCCCGCCCAACAGCTCGTAGATCGGCTTGCCGAGAGCTTTGCCCCTGAGATCCCAGAGGGCTATGTCGATCGCGCTCACGCATTCGACCGCGGCGCCACGACTGCCCATATAGGTGAAGCTGCGGAAGATCTTGTGCCAGAGATACTCGATGCGCGCCGGATCCTCGCCCGTCACCGCGGCTCCGATCTGTCGAAGGATCGTGCAGAGGGCGCGGTTGGCGAGCTTGGTGGTGGTGGTGATCTCTCCCCAGCCGCTTAGCCCCTCGTCTGTCGTCACCTCGACGAACAGGAATTCCCCCCAATAAGAAGCATCGGACTTGATCAGCCACGGCCGAACGCTCGTGATTTTCATTTCAACTACCTTTGCCAGTGAGGGTCAGCCACGATGTTCCAGACCTGACCCTCGTCCTATCCGGCCCGAGCGGCGTTGCGCGCACGCATGTGTTCGAGAACATGCCGGCCGGAACCCTCGACATGACGGGAGATGAGTTCGGCTGCCCTGTCTGCCTCTCCCGCCTTGATGAGCGCAACGAGTTCGCGGTGCTCGCGAATGATCGCGGCACGCCGCGCGAGCGTGAAATTGAAGCGTCGGCTCACCGCTCGCAGCACTTCGCGATGCTTCCACCAGAGCTCGGCGGCATGGCGGTTATAGTGCCGCTGGTACATCACGGTGTGAAAGGCGGTATCCAGCTCACTGTGCCTGAATGTGTCGGCAAAGTTGTTCTCTTCAATCAGGCCTTGGATACGTTCCAGTTCGGCGATGTCCTCGCCGGTGGCCATGCCCACAAACCATCGCGTCAAGGCTGGTTCGATCAGAACACCGATCTCGTAGATGTCGCGGACAAAGTCCTGATCAATGGGCCTTACACGCGCGCCGCGATTGGGAGAAAAGATGACGAACCCCTCGCCCCGCAACAGTTGCAGGGCCTCGCGCACGGGGTTGGTCGAAGTGCCGTGGCGGCGCGCGAGATCGGTGACGACAAGCCGTTCGTTGGCGGCGAGCCGTCCCTCGATGATGTCTTCCCTTATTAGTTCGTAAAGGGAGGCGCCCTCGCTGGAGGCTCCGATGGCATCGATCCCCGGAGGTGGCTTTGCTTTGAAATCGTCTGTTTCGGCCAAGGGCCGGCTCCCCAGATTGATACACAGTCAGTCCGATATCACGCACGGTTCCCATAAACAATGTACGATCCTGTGCGTTGACAGGCAATCTATGTTCTGAAAACGTACTAAGCGGTCGAGAGGATACACCGTACTGAAAGAACCATCCTCGCGATCGCAGGGCGGAGAACCAGGGAGGATACCTATGACGAGGATCATGCTCGGCAGTGCGGTCCTGCGCGGCACTGTCGCCGGTATTTTGACGGCATCACTTATGTCCAGCTCAGCGCTGGGTGCGCCACCGGTCGACCTGAGCAAATGGTCGCCTGAATATGTGCGCTCCATCGCGGGAACACAGGATTTCGACACGGCCGGCGATTGCGCCAAGGTCACGCCGCTGGATTACAAGGGGCGACTGACTTTCTGGTATCAGGGCGTGTTCGAGGGCGATCCCGACCTGCTGCGCCAGTACTACAAGGATTTCTTCGAGACTTTCCGCAAGACCTATCCGAACATCAAGCTCGAGGAACAGGCCCTCACCTATAACGACCTTCTCGACAAATTCCGCACCGCGCTCCTGGGCAATGCCGCGCCGATGGCGGTGCGCCTGCAAATCCTGGGTGGCACCGAATTCGCCTCGAAGGGCTATCTGCAGCCGCTCAAACCAGAGGATGTCGGCTATTCGACCGAGGATTTCTGGCCGGGCGCCATGAAGGCCGTGACCTGGGATGGGGTGACCTACGGCATACCGACGAACAACGAGACGATGGCGTTCATCTGGAACGCCGACATCTTCAAGCGCGCGGGTCTCGATCCGGACAAGGCTCCGGCAACATGGGACGATGTCGTCAAATATTCCAAGCAGATCCATGACAAGCTCGGCATTGCCGGCTACGGCCTCGTGGCTCGCAAGAATGCCGGCAATACGCCCTATCGCTTCATGCCGCAGCTGTGGGCCTATGGTGGGGGCGTCTTCGACGAAGCCACCGCGAACCCGACTTACAAGGAGGTGGAGCTCGACAGCCCGCAGAGCAAGGCGGCGCTGCAAGCCTCATACGACATGTATGTCCGCGACAAGTCGGTTCCGGTCTCGGCACTTACCAACCAGCAGGCCGACAACCAGCCTCTGTTCGTCGCCGGCCAGTTGGGCATGATGATCTCGCACCCATCCGACTACAACGTCATGCTCGATCTGCAGGCAAAGGCGACGGGCACCGACAAGCAGAAGGCGCAGACCGTCATCGACAATATGCGCTACGGCCTGATCCCGACCGGCCCCGACGGCAAGCGCGCCGTCGTGTTCGGCGGCTCGAACATTCACATCCTGAAGCCCGAATACGTCGAGGGCGGCAAGGTGGACGAGCCGGCCGCGAAGGCGATCATCTGCATGTGGACGAGCCCGGAATGGTCGCTGAAGATGGCCTATGCCGGCTCGAACCCGGGCAACCTCAACGGCTTCAAGACCAAATGGATGAAGGAACGTCTGGACCACATCAAGTTCCTCGATGTCACGACCTCGATGCTGCCGTATGGCATCCCGTTCCCGGCGCTGCCGGAGTCGCCCGAGATCATGAACATCATCGTCCCGGACATGCTGCAGAATGCCCTGACCGGAGCGATGACCGTCGATCAGGCAGCGGACGACGCGGCCAAGAAGGTGAAAGACCTGATGGGCGGACTCTAGTCCGGACCTGACCTCCGATCTGGCCGGCTGCACCGAGAGTGCAGCCGGTTCATCCCGAAGAACAAGGGCACGCCACAGTGACGATCGTGACCGGCAAGGCCGAGGCTCGCCGAAAATCGCAACCCGGCAGGTCCGGCGCGTTGCGGAACATCTGGGAGCATCGCGCCGACTACGCATACGTGCTCCCCGCAATCGCCGTGATGCTCGTCGTCATCGCCTATCCGATCTACTACACGATCGAGCTGTCGTTCTATAAGACGCCGCCCGGCCTGCAGCTCCGCGACAAGACCTTCATCGGCTTCGACAACTACACCACCATCCTCACCAGTGAGGTGTTCTGGAAAGTCACCTGGAACACCCTGATCTGGACATTCGGGTCGACTTTCATCTCCTTTGTCCTGGGGTTTGCCACGGCGCTGGCGCTGCACCGCGACTTTGTCGGCCGTGGCATCCTGCGTGCCATCCTGATTATTCCCTGGGTGATCAGCGCGGTCGCCGCCTCCTATATCTGGAAGTGGATCTACCATTCGGATTTCGGCATCATCGGCGCGGTGCTGGTGGGCCTTGGATTGACCGACCGGCCGCCGAATTTCATCGACAACGTCAGCACGGTGCTCCCCGCCCTGATCGTCGTCAATATCTGGCGCGAGTTTCCCTTTGCCATGATCATGATGATGGCCGGCCTGCAGACTGTACCCGACCAGTTGTTGCGCGCCGCGAAAGTCGACGGGGCCAATGCATGGCAGCGTTTCTGGCACGTCACCTTCCCGCACTTGCGCAACGTCTCGGTGGTGACGATCCTGCTGCTTGCGGTGGCCAACTTCAATTCCTTCATCATCCCCTGGATCATGACCGCGGGTGGACCATCGAACGCATCGCATATCTGGATAACCCATATTTACGAGCTCGCCTTCGGCCGGCAACGCTGGGGCGTGGCATCGGCCTATTCGGTGCTCCTGTTCCTCATCCTGATGATGCTGGGCTATTTCTACGTCCGTGCGCTGAGCGGCAATGAGCGGAAAGAGGGTGGCGCATGAGCACGATCGCCGAGACAGCCTCTCGAGGCCAGACCCGTCGCCAAATGCGCGTCGACGGATGGCGGTGGGCCGGGCGCATCTTCCTTCTGTTCATGCTGCTTTACACAGCGCTGCCGATGATCTGGATGCTGATCACCTCGATCAAGTCGGGCTTCGCGGCGACGCAATTCCCGCCGCAATGGTGGCCGGACGAGCCCACGTTTGCCAGCTACCAGAAGCTGCTCGATCCGCAGAACAGTGTCGGCCAGGACTTCCTGCGCTTCTTCTGGAACAGCCTGTTCGTGTCGACCGTCACGACAATCCTTTCGGTGATCGTGGCTGTTCCCGCGGCCTATGCGTTTTCGCGCTTCACTTTCCCCGGCCGGAACTTCCTGTTCTTCGCCGTGCTGCTGCGCAACATGTTCCCGGCAGTGATCTTTCTCGTGCCGCTCTTCATCCTGATGCGCGCGATCGGGCTGGTGAACACGCATGGCTCGCTGATCCTGACCTACCTCACCTTCGGCCTCCCCCTGGCGATCTGGCTGCTCAAGGGTTTCTACGACAATATCCCGGTGCAGCTCGAGCAGGCGGCGCGCATCGACGGGGCAACGCGGCTCCAGGCCTTCATCATGATCGTGATGCCGCTCTCGACACCGGGGATCATCGCCACCGCGATCTATTCCTTCATCGGCGCGTGGAACGAGTACATCTACGCCTACACCTTCCTCTCCAAGAACGACCAGTTGACGCTGCCGGTCGGCATCCAGCGCTTCTTCTCGGAAAACACGACGGACTTTCCGGGCCTGATGGCGGCGAGCTTCATGATGAGCGTGCCCGTCGTGGTCCTGTTCCTCGTCCTGCAACGATACTTCGTACGCGCCCTGACAGAAGGCGCGGTCAAGCATTAGGGAGTTGCCGATGGCCCACGTGGTCCTCAAAGATCTCGTCAAGACCTACGGCAACTTCAAGGCCGTCAACGACGTTTCGCTGACGGTCAATGACGGCGAGTTCGTTGCGCTCGTCGGCCCTTCAGGCTGCGGCAAGACAACCACGCTCAATCTCGTCGCGGGGCTGACCCCGATCACATCGGGCGACATCGTCATCGGGGAACGGGTGGTCAACGATCTCGACCCCAAGGACAGGGACATCGCAATGGTGTTCCAGAACTACGCGCTCTATCCGCAAAAGTCGGTCTATATGAATCTCGCCTTCCCGCTGCAGATGCGCAGACTGCCCAAGGACGAGATCGACAAGAAGGTCAAGGAAGCGGCGCGCGTGCTCGACATGACGCACCTGCTCGAGCGCAAGCCGCGTGAACTTTCGGGCGGCCAGCAGCAGCGCGTGGCCTTGGGCCGCGCCCTTGTGCGCGACCCCGCCGTGTTTCTCATGGACGAGCCGCTCTCCAACCTCGACGCCAAACTGCGCGTACAGATGCGGTCGGAGATCAAGCGCTTTCATCAGGACCTCAAGGCGACGATCATCTATGTGACGCACGACCAGCTCGAGGCCGTGACGATGGCCGACAAGATGGCGGTGATGAACGGCGGCTTCCTGCAGCAATACGATTCACCGGCGCAGGTCTTTGCCCATCCGGTGAACATGTTCGTCGCCAGCTTCATCGGCAGCCCGGCGATGAGCCTTATTCCGCTGGAGGCATCGACGGCACCGGGCGGTACCGTGTTGACCAGCGCGGAGGGCTGGAGCCTCGGGCTCTCGCCGCGCAACATTCAGAAGGTCGCGCGGGCGACAACCCGGAAAGTCGTGCTCGGCGCACGTCACTCGACGATCAAGCTGCACAAGAGTGCGGTGCCAGGCAGCATCCCGGCCAAGGTCTACACGGTGGAACCAACCGGAGACGTCACCTTCGTGCAGGCGTTCCTGTCCGGCGCCGTCGTCAACGTCAGCGTGCCGCCGAACATTGCCGTCGCGCCCGACGAGCGGATCTGGCTCGAGTTCGACCAGGAGCGGATGCATCTGTTCGACGGCGAAACTGAAATGGCCCTCGAGGCCAGCTGAGCAGGCGGATGCGTGTGGAACGTGGGCGTGGATGACTACGAAGCTTAAGATCACCGCGATCAAGCCCTATCCGGCATGGGTGGGAACGCGCAACCAGATGCTGGTCAAGGTCGAGACCGACCAGGGCATATTCGGCTGGGGCGAGAGCGGCCTGAGCGGACGCGAGAAGGCCGTGGCCGGCGCGGTCGAGCACTATCGCGAGTTTCTGGTCGGCCGCGACCCCATGCAGATCGGGCGGATCTGGCAGGAGATTTATCGCAGCCAGTATTTCGAAGGCGGGCGGGTTCTGCAGGCGGCGATATCCGCCATCGACATCGCCCTTCACGACATCAAGGGCAAGGCGCTGGGGGTGCCGGTCTACGAGTTGCTGGGCGGTAAACAGCGTGACCGGATCCCCACCTTCGCCTCGACCGGAGACGAGGCCGAGGGCGACATTGCCATCGAGCGGGCCCGCGAACTGCGCGCACAGGGCTGGCAGGCAATCCGCTTCTTTCCCGCCGGGCAAAACAGCAGGGACATCTTCGAGCCACGCCAGTCGATCGGCGCTACCGCGAGCATGCTGAACAAAGCGCGCCGGGCGCTGGGCGACGATGTCGTCCTCGGCATCGACTATCATCATCGGCTGTCGGTGGCGGAGGCGGTGAGCTTCTGCAACAAGCTCGACCGCGGCGTGCTCGATTTCCTCGAGGAGCCGATACGCGACGAGACGCCGGAGACCTACGAGTCCCTGCGCACCATGACCGACATCCCCTTTGCCATCGGCGAGGAATTTGCAAGCAAGTGGCAGTTCCTGCCCTACATCGAGCGCGGTATCCACCAGTTCAACCGGCTCGATATCTGCAATGTCGGCGGGTTCACCGAAGCGATGAAAGTCGCCGGCTGGAGCGAGGCGCATTATGTGGACCTGATGCCACACAATCCGCTTGGTCCAGTCTGCACGGCCGCGACCGTGCATTTGGCCGCCGCGGTACCCAACTTTTCGTGGCTCGAGACCAGGGCGCCTGAAGCAAAGCTTGGCTTCGACAATTCCGAATTCTTCCCGGTGCAACCACGGCTCGACGGCCCCGATTATCCCGTCAGCGATTTGCCGGGGCTCGGCGTCGAGGTCAACGAAGAGGCGGTCCAGGCGCAGAGCTTCCGTTTCTGGGAAGCGCCCCACCTCAAGCGCCGCGATGGTTCTGTCACGAACTGGTAGTTCCCTTTCAATCGGAGTCCACAATGACGCATACTTCCGACATCACGCGGCCGCCCACGGATCTGATCGACGCGCTAAGGGAGATCGGCGCCGCGACGGTTGCCGGCACGCTTGGCCATATGGGCTTCCGCAATCCGCACATGGTCGGCCCGGTGGCGCAGAACCACGGCAAGTCGATCGTCGGGCCGGCGCTGACGCTGCAGTTCATGCCGCAGCGACCGGACCTCTTCACCGAGGGAGAATATGCCGATCCGGAGACGCAACTGCACCGACACGTGCTCTACCACGCACAGGAGGGGGATGTGGTCGTGGTCGACGCGCGCGGCGACATGAGCTCGGGCGTCTTCGGCGATATGATGTCGACGTATTTCAAGGGCAGAGGCGGCGCGGGTATCGTGATCGACGGGTGCATGCGCGACCGGCCCAATGTCGAAAAGCTCGATCTGGCGCTATGGCTGCGCGGCTGGACGCCCAACTACCATGTGCAAACCAGCATCTATCCCAACGCCGTCAACGTTCCGATTGCCTGCGGCGGTGTCACGGTGATCCCCGGCGACATCATCGTCGCCGATGATGACGGGGTGGTCGTGCTGCCCGTCGCAATGGCCGCAAAGGTGATCGAGGAATCCCAAAAGCATCACGACTGGGAGGAATTCTCGCGCATGAAGCTCATGGAGGGCGGGTCGTTACAACGCTATTATCCGCTGCACCCAAGTGCGAACGATGAGTATGAAGCTTGGCGGACAACCAACCCGAAATTTTGATGGACTGACGAGGTCATGGGATGCCTCTCCAATGCAGGCAGCCGCTCGTCGCCGGTATCGGCGCGATCCAGTAGGTCATGTTCGCCGCCTTCTCGGTGATCATGACTGGGAGCGTGCGTTGGCTGCTGTGCGGCTACTACCCGCGCTCGACCAGCCAAACAGATGCCAGCCGGGTGAGTGGGCCGATGATTACGCCAGCCCAGGTGGTGTCTCGCTCTCGTCGATCTTTGTATTCTTTGCGGATTAGTTTTTGTACTTCAGAACAGCCAACCGTCGTAAGTATCCAGCTGTTTAGCTGAGACGATCTCCTCCACATTGGGCTGTCGCTGTCCGCGGGGCCGATCGACAGATTGAGACGAGCCGCCTTCCGGACGAGCCGCCGCGTTTTTATCTCTGCAATCTGTTCATAGTATAATAACGTTTCCCAATAATGTCGGTACTGAGCCTTTTCCCGCTCCACAGGCGTGCAAGCATTTGCCAGGTCGACGTCATAGGCGTGGTCGAGCGTCTTGATGGTTCGCCGGTACGCCTCGATTTCCAACAACTCTCTGATTTGTAACGGTATGGTCATACGACCTCTCAATCCCCGCAGCCAAAAAAGAATGCTACGGCCCGGTATGGCGTCCAGTCCATTCGACTACTTGGATGAGGTCACAACGCAAAAGAACTAGACGCGCCTAGTTGACCGATTGAGACGGAGGCGTGTTCGCTGTGTATGCGACGGTTGGGATGCGCAGGGGTATCATGATCGATGTTGTGGCCTCCGACGACAGGCCTGGTTTGAGGCGATCGCGGCAGCATGACGGCTACGCCCAAGTCGACGGCCTGCGTATGGCGGTGGCAGGAAGGATTCATGGCCGAGGCGTCGACGATCTGCGGCGCCCCTAGCCAGGGACAGCGACCGACAAGCGAGCCGGAGCTTCCGCAACCATATCGTCAGACGGGTGCACTGATAGCGCACGCCTCCCGATAGGAAATGTGCCATCGACCGAAGTATCGGACACCACAAATCGCTCTAGAAACGAGGCTCGCCAAGACGGAGGGCGTACGATCCCGTCTGTATTTCACTGACCTGGACACCACCGATTGGCGTAATTGCCTGGTTGCTGGTATGCGTTACATTGACCAGTACGGGTGCGTAGCGTTAAGCCCGCCGCAGTGGCCGGTGCGGTCTTCACGTCCCCGGAAGGCTGCCCCTCCGCACCGGCCATTTCCTTTACGGCTCTGCATCGCCTACGGCTCGGTCGGTGCGCAGTTGAGACCGGTTTTGCGCCATCAACTCGAAATGTAAGACCGATCAAATCCGGCTATTTTGATAAGTCCCGCGTGGTCATGCAACTCGACCACACCATTGCGGAACGAAACCAACCCGTTTTCTCGCAAATCCTTCAACACGCGACTTACGTGCACAGCAGACAGCCCCAATGCGTCGGCCAGCTGGGCCTGGGTCAGCGGGCATTCAAAGCGCTGCGGATAACCGGTGACCGATCTATGTGCGCGGCAGCCCAGTTCGAGGAGAAGGTGAGCCGTGCGTTCAATAGGTCCTCTTCTACTGACTCCCGCCAGATGTTCGGTAACCCTTGAGTACCGCCGTGCCTCAGCCAGCATGATGGCCTCGCAAATGGACGGCGAATAGCGTGAAAAGCATGTATGGACTGGACCCGTCAATTCGATCGCGGTCACGTCCGAGAGAGCCGTTACCGTCTCGCTCCCGTCTCCGCAGAACTCGATGAAGGCAATTTCGTGAGGGAGCGCAAAATCGACGATGAGACGAGAGCCATTCCGCAGCGTTTTGGCGAATGCGGCCCACCCCGCGGTCATAACTAGGATAAAGGATCTAGCCTGATACTCCCGTGCAATCGTCGTGTTCGCCGGATAAAGGCGCCGGACAGCTCCAGGCAGTACAGAGATTCCCATTTCTGAAATTGGTTCAGCAAGGGTAGGCTCCCTCGCCAATCCAAGAGCCTGCTTTGATAAGCTCATTTTGTGTGATTACCCCAGCCGTGATCGTCCCTCAGGTCCAAACTACCAGCTACATATAAAGTTCCATTTATAGTTTCATCCAAATGGAGGCGCAACCTACCACGGTTGGGCACTACCTTACCACCTTCGGAGGATATCAGCATGCAGCAAAGGTCATAAAGAGCCGCAATGCCTGCTGGGGCCACTCATGCCGGTACAGCGCGGAAAGCCAAGAGCGTCGGGCGCACTGGGCAAGTCGGGGGTCACGATTTTCATTGTTTTGGCCGCGGCACCTTTATTCCGCTCGGCAGCGGTGCGGTCCATCGGCAAGGATTTGTGACGAACCAGCTGCCGTGCATCTCCGCCGAAGCCGGCTCTTATGATCTCTACCGGATCGACTTCTGCAAGTAGCCCGTGGGTCCGCCAGCAGCAACCCTGTCGCCCGCAGTCGACCTTTTCCTTTGGACTGCGCGCAGCCGGAGCATCAGCGCTAGCTGGCGGTCACTTCACTTGGCTGAAACTATCCAAGGCAGACCTATTCAACTTGACACCAGTCTTGTTCGACGTTTTTCTTCTGAAAGAACGTCGGATCCTGTTGGTGGAGTTAATGCCGACACCGCCGATCCCACTGGCGGATCTAGCGGTTGGAACTCTTGCCAAGGAGGCCCAGGGATCACCTGCGTCCCACTTTCGAGACCCTCTGTCATGCCCGCCGCAACGACCGGCTCCATTGTTCTAGCTGCCGGTTTCCGGCGAAGCCGCGAGGTCGAGGGGTGCTTGGCCTTGTAGGTCTGGCGTCTTTCCTCGGCAACTTCCAGGTCATCGAGTACCGATATGGCCGATGCAAGGCGATTTTCGATTTCGGCAAGTCGCCTGCTGGTGGAAATCAGGGCAACTGAAACCAGCAAACTGTACGCGAGCACGACAATGGCTGCTCCTGCGGGGCTTTCGATGCCGAACACGATCAAGGCCCCAACTCCAATAAAAAAGGCAAGGGCACCATAGCCCAGCAACCGGCCCTTACTTAGAAGAAGCATCAACGGCCAGGTTGCGGACAGCATCAGAATGGCTAACGGTCTGTTGACCGCCCAATCTACAAGTCCCGGAACAATGTCGCTGTAAGTGTCCATATCAACCTCGAAACAAACGGGGCCGGCCGGCCTCTTCGTCGTGTGGGAGCGTAGGCCGTCCCGCGCGCGCCGGCTCGGTGGCCGCGTTATAGAGCACCCGGACGAGCGATAGATGTCCCTGCGAACGTCCTAAGGTCTGAAAGGCTCATCGGGTAGACCAGATCGACCTTTAGCCGAATTACTACTCAATAATGGTAATGGCGGCGGTGTGCGCGAAGCTGTTATGTTTTCGGCTGACCGGCGACGCGATCGTTGGTGGGCGGAAGCGATTTGGACATGCCGGATGGCGGGGTGCGAACCCTGTCAGCGGTCTCATCGCGCCTAACAGGCAACTGCCCAAACAATTTTGAAGTGAAGCACATTCAGCCGACGCTGAAGGGTGGGCGTTGTTCTGTTGATCGCTAAGGATTCGGCAATGGCAAGTTCAATTGACAGTCCGACCATGACCAGAGAATTACTGCCGCTCGACGTGCGGGAGATTCTTGATTTCTTTCTCCGCCGCTGGAAGCTGGTGTGCAGCATTGCTGTAATCACCTTTGCCCTATTTGTCGCCGCCGCCTATCTCCTTCCACCATCCTACACGGGCGTCGCACAAGTCTTACTCGATTCCCCGGTCGACTATATGACCCCGCAGGATTATTCCAATTCTGATTTTGCCGACAATTCGACATTTATCGAAAGTCAGATTGCAGTTCTGAGATCCGCCTCGCTCCTTCAGAAGGTCGTCGACAGCGAAAAACTGACGGAAGACCCGAAGATCGGGCCGGGGGCATTAATATGGCTACAGGGCGCCCTTGGGGTTTCGCGTGTCGGATTGGCGGATGTTATTGAGATCTCGGTGACCGCCTACGACCCGGGGAAAGCAGCATCGCTGGCGAACGCAATCTCCCAGGCCTACCTCGCTGATCGAGTAAGGTCCCGTTACGAAGGGGCCAGGAAAGCCTCCACATGGCTCAGTGAGCGGGCTGCATCTCTGCGAGCGGAACTGAGCCTTTCGGAACAAGCTGTCCAGAAGTTTCGGATCGATCACAATCTATTGGCGACGCCAGCAGGCAGTTTGACTGATCAGCAGCTGTCTGAATTGAATGTCGCACTAATCACCGCACGCGCCGAATTGTCGGAGAAACGGGCACAATATCAACAAGTTGACAAATTGCTGACTAGCGGAGGCGACATCCAGTCGATGCCGGACGTCTTGCAGTCCGTGGTTATCAGCGCGCTTCGGGCCCAGATCGCTGGAGTGACACGGCGGGAAGCCGACCTTAAATTGAAATATGGCGATAGGCATCCGGATGTCCTGGCGGCGCAAGCCGAGCGCCGCGACATCGAGGGGCAGATTACCGCCGAAGTCCAGCGTCTCATCGGCAATCTGAAGAATGAAGTGGACGCTGCCGAGGCCCGGGAAGCTTCTCTCAGCCGAGCCTTGAATTCGGTATCCAACCGATCCGAAGTCGAAGGTCAGGTTGGCGTGCAGTTGCGCGACCTAGAAAGGATTGCCGCCGCGAACAAGGAGCTGTTTGAGACATTCCTTTCACGCGCCAAGCTCACCGAGGAGAAGTCTACCCTGCTAAACAGCGGCGTGCGCGTGATAACCGATGCGGTTATTCCGGGTTCGCCAAGCTTTCCGAACAGGCCTCTATTCGCGGCGTTGGGACTTGTGCTCGGCTTCTTCGTCGGGGGCGCAGGCGCCGTTCTTCGTGAACTTTTCGCTTCCGGCTTCTTGGCAAAGAAGCAGATAGAGGAAGAGCTGTCCGTTCCGGTTCTTGCATCCATCCCACGGATGGCGGGCTGGTCGAGAGACGCCCAGTCCCAAGCCCAACCTGTGGCTTATCTCGAGCGCAGACCGCTATCTAGGTTTAGCGAGGCCGTGCGGCGGCTCCGCCTGGGCATTGATGCGACGCCCGAACAGGCCCGCTTGCCGCGCCTTATGCTGGTGACATCGGCGATGCCCGGCGAAGGAAAGACAACCCTGGTATTGAGCTTGGCCTGCTCCGCAGCGGCCGACGGCGAACGGGTTCTGGTCGTCGATGCGGACTTGCGGCTTTCGGCCACCACGGCCTTCTTCGGCATGGCAGACAAGGTCGGGCTGGTCGACCTTCTGACGTTGCCGGTGAAGGCAGCAAACGCAATTCATCTGGACGAACGCTCGGGGATATCCCTGCTCCCTGCGGGCGCAAGGACCCGGAACCCGCCTGCCCTTCTTGCTTCGGCACGGATGCGCTCGGTTCTCGAAGAGCTTCGCGGAAAGTTCGATACGGTGATCGTTGACGCACCACCTGTTGGAGCTGCGGCCGACGCCACGATCCTGGCGCGGTATGTCGACAAGGTCCTCTTTGTCGTGAAGTGGCGCGAAACCGCGCGCGAGGCCGTTGCAGAAGGAATTCGACACCTTGGCGGTCGGTCGAAGATTGCCGGCATCGCCCTGACAATGGTGGACGAACCAAAGCTGCCAAAATATGGCCGATACACGTCCCTCGAAAGTAGTGTCTCGGACAGTTATTATCTCAACTAGAGAAATGTTTCGCCATGCAGCACGCTGAATTATACCATGATCGCTACCCGGAGCCGGTTGGAAAGACTTACGGCGGGGACCTTGCGCGTTGGTACGTGGTCCAGACGCACCAACATTCCGAGAGCTTGGCGGAGCGGCACCTGCTATCGCAAACCTTCCGAACATACCTGCCCAAGCGAAGGCGAACCGTTCGCCACGCTCGCATCGTCAGAACCGTCGCCAGTGCGTATTTCGAGTGCTATCTGTTCGTCTCGCTGGCTGCTCAGCAGAGTTGGTACCCGATCAACTCAACCGTCGGCGTGCGAAGACTTGTCATGAGCAAAGGAATGCCGGTCCCGGCGCCATACGGCGTGATCGAGTCCTTGATAGCCGCAACAGACGACGACGGAATTTTGCACCCCGATATCTTATTGAGGCCAGGTCAAAGAATTCGAATCATAGATGGACCGTTTTCGGAACAGCTTGGCGTTCTTGATCATGTTGGAAGTGCTGGAGCAGTCAAAATTCTTCTTGATATAATGAATCGTTCGATTCCAATCACGATCGACCGAGATAAACTTTCGGTTATATGCTGAATTCTATACCTTAGTTTTCGTATAATATCTTTTTTTCTCGAAAGACGCCGAAACCACCCGGCAAAGGAAGGATGAGTTGGCACCCAATTCACCCTCGATGCGGCAGCTTGCAAGGTAACATCCAAGGCTGCAGGCCGGCGTTGAAAACATTGGGTGCTGCGTCTCAACGAAATCAGCGCCAATAGGTTGGATATACCTCGCCGATACGATGACCGGCGACGATGAGCGAATGACGCTCGACGCGATCAACCAGGGGAAACCCCTTGCAACCTTCACGTAAATCCAAACCCGGAAGCTACCGTCCGACGGATCCCGGAGAGCCTCGGGACGGCCTGCAGCCGCAACAATATCGTCGCTGGGTTCCAAAAGCCAAGGCAAGCATGCTGGTCGAAGCGTTGACGCCGGGGGTGAATGTTCCAGCGCCAGCCAGGGTGGTTGGGGCGAGCTCGTCGATCAACAAAGCAGATGCCGGTGTTTCCCAAACCGACGCAAGCGCCTCCTTGCTGCCCCTCGAAACAGTCCCGGCCCTCCCGATCGCTATCGAACTGTTTCGAGCATTCAATGAGAGCGGCCTGAAGTACGGAATAATTCAGGATCTCGCATCCCTGCAAAACGGACTTGCGGGCCGCGATGACCTGGATCTCCTTCTGGACAAGCACGACTACCCAGTCTTCTGCTCGATCGTGAGCAAGCTGCACGGCTGTCGCAGCGTGAGCCTGTCTTGCTACGACAATGTCTGTGCCGGCCGGGAGGACTGGTTCCTGCCTGACTTTCCAAATGGCCGCTATCTCCACCTCGACATGCATATCGGGATCCGTGTCGGCTGGGAATTTCGCAAGCGGTATCCGGTATTCGACTATGCGGCGATTACACGATGGGAGTCGATTTGTGTGGATGGGGTGTCGATTCCAGTCGTCTCACCCGAGGACGAGATTCGAATAACCATTGCCCGCTTCGCCTTCCGGACCTGGGCATTGCCTTGGCGACAGTGGATCACCGTCGGTGGTGGTTGGAGGGACCAGTTTGCACGCCCGCCACTTCCGTCAGGCCAGCAAGGCTTGGGTGTCGCGGAATACACGCTTGGCGGCGGCAGAGTGGCGAGCTGCAGGTTTCTGCAAAGCGCAGACGGTTTGATGGCAAACCGCAGAGATCTTGCCAGACTCCGGCGTTCAATCCGTGAAGCCTGCGGTTTTACAGGAGGTTACGGGATCGCCGATGCCGGCGTTCATCTGGCCCGCAAGACCTCATATCTGGCGTTGATGTCCCTTCAGCGCCTGATGCCCGGCACATTCCCACCAAAGAGGCGGCCTGCGGCTGGCGGCTTTGTAGTGGCGCTCGTCGGCCCTGATGGCATGGGAAAGAGCACTCAAGCTGATCGGCTGACACGGATATTTCGATGGAAATTCGGGTGTGCGCAAGCATATGTCGGAATCGGAGACGGCAATGGGTGGTGGCTCCGCAAGGCGTTGCAGACTCTGGTTTTTCCCTACAGACGCCGCCTAAAGTCGTTGGCCCAGCACGATGGCAACAATTCCTTCAGCCGAAATTGGTCGAAGGGAGGATTCGCCGCTGCCGCGCTGGCATTCTGGGCAGTCTTGATCGCGTTTGAGCGATACGCTGTCGTGAAACGTGCGCATCGATGGGCTACGCGCGGCCTGATCGTCATTTGTGACAGGTGGCCGCAGGCGCTATGTAGCGGATATCTGGACGGGCCAACCGTCCCACCGCACCTCTTCTCCGTCCCCGGCCTGTCGGTTCTCGCCCGCCTCGAGCAAAGGCTCTATCAAAAGATGGCAGAATGCCAGCCACAACTCACTTTGCATCTCGTTTCAGATTTTGCCGTCTCCGAGCAGCGCAAGCCGGGAGAGATCAGGAAAGAAGCGTTCGATGCGCGGCTATCGCTGATGGCGGAGTTGCGAGACAGGGACAAGAACATCCGAACCATTGACGCGAGCGCCGGCATAGAGGCGGTCGGCCAGGAACTGTTCAGGCATATCTGGTTGTCCTTCTGAGAACAGCTGGCGGCTTAACGCCGGCATTCACCACAGCAGACGCGCTGGCCAGCTTGCCACGATCGCGCCAAGCAACAGCCGATCCAGGCCGTGCCAGGGAAGCCGCCGAGGAGCCCTCAACGCTCCGCCTCCAGGCGCTCGCTCACCCGGATGCGCCGCCCCGGATTCATGTTCCCTGAGGTATAAGCAAATGAAGATTGTTCATGTGCTCACCAGACTGCTTCGGGCAGGCTCCGAAGAGAACACATTGGCCTGCTGTCTCGCTCAGGCGCGGCATGGCCACGAAGTGCTTTTGGTTCACGGCCAAGAATACGATCCTGGATTACGGGCGTCGGTCGCCGGAGCCATCAGGGTGGTGACTCTGGAAAAACTGATCAACTCGATTTCGCCATCCCGTGACATTTCCGCATTCGGGCAACTCACTCGCCTTATACGCGATTGGCAACCTGACATCGTGCACACACATCAAAGCAAAGCCGGGATCGTCGGTCGCCTTGCCGCCAAGGAAGCCAATGTCCGTTGCATCGTGCATGGCGTGCACATTTTACCTTTCGTGCATGTGGGCAACGCGCAGAGGCTCATGTTCCTGGCTGCCGAACGCCTGGCCGCGAAAGTCACGCGCGCTTTCATCGACGTCAGCCAGGCCATGCGCGACATTTGCATCGCCAATCATTTGGGCAGTCCCGATCAGCACCACGTCGTCCATTCCGGTTTCGATCTGACACGCTTCGCGAACGCGCAATGGCCGCAGGAGCCGCATCTGCTCCTGGGAACGGCCGCCGGAGAGCCTAAGCCGCCGGTAATCCTTATGCTGGCCGCACTGGAACCGAGAAAACGCCATGTAGAGTTCATTGAAGCATTTGGGCAAGTCGTCGACCGAATCCCAAACGTGCGACTGATCCTAGCCGGTGAAGGGCCGACCCGGTCCGCTGTTGAAGCGGCGATTGAACGATCCCCGTTCGCCAATAACGTTCGCATGATCGGCTACCATTGCGAGCCTGAACGACTAATCAGCCTGGCCGATGTATGTGTTCTGACGTCCATGCGAGAAGGACTGCCTCGGGTCGTAATGCAGTATCTGGCGGGTGGTCGAGCCAGCGTGGTCTCGCACCTGCCGGGCGTGGAAGAAGTGGTGAAGCATGGCGTGAACGGAATCGTGACGCCAGCAGAAGATGTTGGCGCCGCAGCGGCGGCGATCGCCGACCTTCTGCAAAATGAGCGCTATCGCGCTCAACTGGCTGCCAGCGCGAAATTCACCGACCTTTCGTCATGGGGGATGGATGCCATGTGCGACAGGGTCGAGTCGATTTATCAGTCCGTTCTTGAGTCGGCTCTCTCAGCCGCAAGGCCGAATGACCCGCGAATTCGCGATGGCCTCGCCAAGCAGACCGTAGGACTGCACGGATTTTGATCCCTTTTGCTCCTTCGACGGAGCCCGGATTTCCAAGGCTTAATTCTCGACAACGAATACCCTGCCGTGACGTTCCGCCGATGAATGTCGACTGGTCCTGACGGCAGCATGACAACGGGAGTACGACGATGCGTTTGCGTGCCAACCAGCAATTTCCATCCAAGCCTTCGCTGCAGGATTGGTGCCGATGGCTATTTCCAAGATCCGGACCCGTGGCCGGCCGCATGCTCGCAATGATTGGTGGCCTCGCCATTGCCGTTGTTCTGCTCGCGGCAGACGCTTCCCGTGCCGATGGCTACACATTCGACACCGGCGACGTCCTGCGAGTATCCGTGATTGGCGAGACAGCCTATCCTCTGGAAGTCGTGGTCGATGATCGGGGCTCGATATCACTTCCCATGTTGGGTGATGTCCAAGCCCGCGGCCTCAGCAGCGTTGCCCTTTCGCAGGCCATTCAGCGTGCATTCCAGCAGCAGAAGCTCATCCTCGAGCCCTACGTGAAAGTGGAGATCGGCCAGTACCGGCCATTCTTTATTTCCGGGACGGTTGCTCATCCAGGATCGTACCCGTTTCAACCCGGCATTACGGTTCGCCATGCACTCGCCATAGCAGGCGGCTTTCGGGCTACGACCGCGGGAAACACGGAGCCGGCCCTGCAAATAGCGGATCTACGCAGTGCGCGCGCAGGTCTGGCGATCGAGGAATACCGTCTGAAGGTTCGGCTTGCCCGGCTCCAGGCGGAAAGCCGACAGGACAAATCCTTCGTTGCCCCGCCGGATCCGCCAGTCGAGTTTGGCGTCCACTTGATTGACGACATCGTAGCATCCGAACAAGCGCAGTTGGACGCCCGCCTTGCCGCATATCGGGACGACATTTCCTACCTTGATGTCTCGTTGGAGCGGGCCAGGAAGGAAGCGGATATGGTCGCTGCCACTCGAAAGGAACGGGAAAAGACCGCGGACATTCAACTCGAGGAACTGCAGTCTGCCCGGTCATTGCGGGAAAAAGGCCTGGTCACCAATTCGAATGTCATGACGGCCGAACGAGCACATACCAGCTATCGCGCCGAACTTTCGCAGACCGAGCTGCAGCAGGAGCAGGCGCAGCAGGCGATGCTGACCGCTGAAAGCGAGCTGCGAAAAAAGAAGCAGAGTTATGAAATGGACTTGATCTCGCAGACCCAAGACACGCAGGTCGAGCTGGGGAAAATTCAAAGTCAAATAAGGTATGTCGCCGACAAGCTTCTCTTTATATTTACGTATGGCGAACAGAGGACCTTCGACGACTTGCAAGGCTCCGTGAAGATTTCAATCTTCAGGCGCGACCAGAAAGCCGCCCACGACATCGTCGCGGATGAAAACACGGAAGTCAGAGCTGGCGACGTCATTGAAGTCTCGATTGTGGCCAACAAAGGGTTCTACGCCCCGGACACTTCCGGAACAACGGCGATCCCGAATGCGAAAGGCCCGGCGCTTCAGCCAAGCCTTATCGGTCAATAGCAAGAACACATGCCCGCTTCCTCGGTCACGGCTTCGCTTCAGGCTGCGGCCTCGCTCCGCAACGATCGTGGGTTCGTTGGGCCATGATCGGGCGGACCTTTGAGGGACCAGATCATGCGTGCGTTCAGAGACCAGTAGCGGCGCGGCGGAGCTTTTCACGCCGGTCGGCGCGATCCTGGCTAACCTTTAGAGACGGAGACCTGTCATGACAGCAACAGAGCTGAAACCTCCGATTTTCCTGATCGGCAACTATCGGTCTGGAACCACAATCGCACAAAAATTAATCGGGCTGCACCCCGACATCGTCACCTGGTACGAGCCGAAAACAGTGTGGCTATACGCCGATCCGGCGCGGCGCCATGACGAATTCGTCGAAACCGACGCTACTGATAGGGTCGCTCGCTACATTCGCGGCAGATTCCTTGAATATCAGTCGCAACACGGCGACAGACAGATCATGGAAAATACGCCTGCCAATGTCCTGCGGGTGCCGTTTGTTCACAAAATATTTCCAGACGCGATATTTCTCTATATAACGAGAAATCCTTTTTCTTACATAAGCTCGATGGAACTTAAATGGCAGCGAGCTAAATCTTTAAAAGGTCTAATACGCCTCTTGAAGATGACGCCCGTGTCACAGATTCATTATTATGCAAGGGACGTTCTGAAGCAGGTGGTCACAAAAAGGCTGCTGGGGAAGAAATACACATCGATCTATGGGCCACGTTACAACGGGATAGATCGGGATTTGAAGGAGAACGAGAAACTGACGGTGATCGCGCGCCAGTGGGCGCGCGGCAATCGAAAGGCTCGCGAAGATCTCGCCAGGCTGGGCAATGGCCGCGTGCTCTCTTTCCGCTACGAGGATTTGATACAGGACCCCGAGTTGGTCTTGCGGCGAATCTATGAGCATTGCGGGCTGAACTGTACTGACGATATCGTCCACAAGGCCAAGGAGATGATCGATCCCGGCCGCCAGCAGAAGTGGCTCCGCCTCGAAAAGAAGGATTTGACGGCGATCATACCGGAGATCCGGGATGAGATGGAGTTCTATCGCTACGAAATCCCCCCGCTCCTTCAATAGGGAAGGCGCGCAGGGCGGGCAAGCGAGACCGCTGCCGAGCGCCCTTGATGACCTCATGCGATCGCGCAACTGCAAAATAGGTGCGGTGAAGCTGAGTGTCGAAGGGCACGAATGACCCTTACGCCGGCATCCCGGCAATGACGAAATGACCATGGCGCCGATGATCGCGGGGCGCATCGCCTGCGGCCCGGCGGATCCAGTATGGACGCAGTGGTCGCCTTTTGAACCGGCCGACGAGTGGAGAGAGATGTGAGCAACAACCGGCGGGGGCTGGCAAAACAGAGTGTCGTGGGCATGTTCTGGACGGCCCTGTCGATGGGCGCCCTCGCGGTCGCCGAGCTTGTCGCACTTCTCGTCCTGGCCCGATTGCTCTCGCCCAATGAGTTCGGCCTTTACTCCGCAGCGCTGATCGTCATCAAGTTTTCGGCGATCTTCCAGGGACTTGGCATTAGCCCCGCAATCGTCCAGCGCCCGGTCCTGGAAGAACGACATCTTCGGGTAGGGTTCACCTTGTCGTGCCTCCTCGGCCTTGTTGTGTCCGCCCTGGTATGGGCGATGGCACCGGCAATTGGCGGTCTGCTTCGGCTCTCCGATCTTGCTCCGATCGTTCGTGCCATCTGCTTTGTGTTCCTTTTCCAAGGCGCTTCCATGGTGGCATTGGCCGCAGCGCAGCGCGCGCTGCGGTTCCGCTGGCTGGCGCTCGTCGACGCCTGCGCCTTCGCCGCTGGCTACGTCGTTGCCGGTCCAATACTGGCTTGGCTCGGCTTCGGTATCTGGGCCCTTGTCGGCGCGCTCCTGATCCAGCAATTCATCCGCATGGTCGTGCTGCTCGCCGGCCAGCCGCATCCGATGCTACCTTTGCTGGAACGCCGCGCCACCGTCGAGTTGCTTTATTTCGGAAGCGGTTTCACCATTGCCCGCATATGCAATTACCTCGCCACCCAGGCGGACAGGCTTGTCGTGGGCCGCTGGCTCGGGGCAGATGCGCTTGGCCTGTATGGCCTGTCGTCACAGCTGATGACGACGCCGGCGGTCATCGTCGGCCAGGTTCTCGATCGAGTGCTGTTCCCGACCATGGCTCTGGTCCAGGAGCAGCCGGCGCGGCTTGCTCGTGCCTATCGCAGCGCGGTCGCGGGTTGCGCTCTGCTGGTCCTGCCGGCCAGTGTGGTCGTGGCGATCGTCGCGCCGGAGTTGGTTGCTGTCATTCTCGGGCGGGGATGGGTG